>JBAQGA010000081.1:0-9957 GCA_049287565.1 Candidatus Aminicenantales bacterium | reverse complement strand
GAAACCCGTATGAGGAGTGAGCGGGCACGGTTTCTCGACCGGAGGGAGAGAAGAGCGAACGACGAATCGAGCCCGTTTTCCGCGCTGGGAGAAAACGGGCGCGGTTTCGATGCCACTGCCCCGAGCCCTTTTTTCTTGACATCCCTGAAGGACTTACAGTAAAAATAGTCTTTCCCAAAGGGAGTACCGCATGTTCGTCTGGGTCTTTCATCGCCTCTCGGGGCTCCTCCTCATCGTCCTCCTCGGCTTCAAATTCCTGACTTCGTTCTTCCTGATGACCAAGGACCAGAAGCCCGACTGGGCGCTCGTCCTCCACACCAACCCCCTGATCGATACGCTCCTCATCGTGCTGGTCGTTTTCCATGCCTTCTATGGCCTGCGGACGGTCATCATGGACATGGGCGCGCGCCGGGAGAAGCTCCTCTTCTGGGTTTTCACCCTCCTCGGCGTCCTCTTCAGCGCCGCCCTGCTCGTGGTTTATTTCACCAGGAACTATTGATGATCACGCACGACATCCTGGTCGTCGGGGGCGGACTGGCCGGTCTGGCGGCCGTCCTGACCGCCGACCCCAGCCTGTCATTGGCGATGGTTTCCCGTGTCCATCCCCTGCGGTCCCACTCCGTAGCCGCCCAGGGGGGGATCAACGCCGCGCTGGGGAATAATCCGGACGCCCGGGATGACAACTGGGAGAAACACGCCTTCGACACGGTCAAGGGAAGCGATTACCTGGCCGACCAGGATGCGGCCGACCTGATGTGCCGCGAGGCCGTCCAGACCATTTTTGATTTGGAGCATTCCGGCGTGCCCTTCAGCCGGTTTCCGGGGGGCGTTATCGCCCAGAGGCCCTTCGGTGGTGCCGGTTTCCCCCGGACCTGCTATGCGGCCGACCGCACCGGGCTGGTCATCGCCCACACGCTCTACGAGCAATCCCTTCGGAAAAAGATCAAGGTCTACAGCGAGGCGCTGGTGACCAAGCTGGTGGTCGAGAACGGGCGGTGTGTCGGGGTGGTCATATATGACCTGGCCACTGGCCAGATCACGCCCATCAGGGCCCGGGCCGTCATCTTCGCCACCGGAGGGTACGGCCGCGTCTATCTCAGAACGACCAACGCCTACATCAACCACGGGAGCGGCATCGGGATGGCCTACCGGGCCGGCGTCGCCCTCAAGGACATGGAGTTCGTCCAGTTCCATCCGACCTCCATCTACCCCAAGAACATTCTGATTACCGAGGGCGCCCGCGGCGAGGGCGGCTACCTCCTCAATAATAAGGGCCAACGATTCATGGCCGATTACGCGCCTTCGGCCATGGAGCTGGCGCCGCGCGACATCGTCGCCCGGGCCATCCAGACAGAGATCGCAAAAGGCAACGGATTCGAGAACGAGTACGTCCACCTGGACCTCCGGCACCTGGGCGAAAAGACGATCGACAAGCGCTTGCCCTCGGTCCGCGAGATCTGCATCAAGTTCGCCGGCGTCGACCCGGTGGAACAGCCCATCCCCATCCAGCCCGCCCAGCACTATTCGATGGGCGGGATCGACGTGGACGTCCGCTGCGCCAGTTTGCTCCCGGGATTCTTCGCGGCCGGCGAATGCGCCTGCGTCGGCGTCCATGGCGCCAACCGGCTGGGCGGGAACTCGCTCCTCGAGACGGTCGTCTTCGGCAAGATCGCCGGCCGGGAGGCCTCGAATTTCGTTAAGGGACTTGAGGGGAAGGAAGGGAGTGATAAGAGGCTGCTGGATGAGGCCTTGGCCGAGAAGGAAAAGATCGACGGATGGATGGACAGGACTTCGGGCAAGATGGCCCACCACCTGCTCAATGACCTCAAGGTCGTGATGAGCGACAAGGTGGGGATCTTCCGGACCAAGAAGCAGCTCCAGGAAGCTCTCGACGAGATCCGCGAGATCCGGGAAGACTACCGCCGGGCCTTCATCTCGGGTCAGTGCCTCCGCTACAGCCAGGCCATCGTCAACCTCGTTGAGTTCGGCTACATGGTCGACCTCACCGAGGTCATTACCCTGGGCGCGCTCCTGCGGGAGGAGACGCGCGGTTCCCATTACCGGCTCGATCACCCCAAACGCGATGACCAAAACTGGCTCAAACACACCCTGGTGAGCCTGAAAGATGGGGAACCAGAAGTCACCTATCGCGATGTCCAGATCACCAAGTACCAGCCCCAGGAAAGAAAATACTGAAATGATCTATACTTTCCGTATTCTGCGCCTCGACCCGGCCGTGGACCAGGGCCCGTATTTCGAGGACTTCGTATACGAAACAGAGGAGAAAAAATCCCTCCTCGAAGCCCTGATGGATATCCGCAACGACCAGGACAGCTCGCTCTGCTTCCGTTACAGCTGCCGGGAG
Organism: Candidatus Aminicenantales bacterium; assembly: GCA_049287565.1. GTDB lineage: Bacteria > Acidobacteriota > Aminicenantia > Aminicenantales > UBA8522 > UBA8522. The sequence goes on along the minus strand of JBAQGA010000081.1, from coordinate 7,592 downwards.
GCGGTCTGCGGGTCCTGCGGCATGGTCATCAACGGCCAGTTCGACCTGGCCTGCCGGACGATGATCGATTCCCTGGACACATCGCTCATCATCATCGAGCCACTGCCCAACCTGGAGATCCAGAAGGACCTGCTCGTGGACATGGAGTCGTTCTGGGAGGCGCTCTTTGCGGTCGAGCCCTATCTTTTTCCCGGCGAGAAGACTCCCGAGAAGGAGAACCTGGTCGAAGACCGGCAGATGGAGAAAATCGACCAGTTCGTCAACTGCATCATGTGCGGCTGCTGCTACAGCGCCTGCCCCGTGGTCTCCCGGGACGAACGCTACCTCGGGCCGGCGGCTCTGGCCAAGCTCTACCGGTTCGTCAAGGACCCGCGGGATAAAAGAGGCTACAAGCGCTGGTCGAGAGTCAACACGGAGGCCGGCGCCTGGGGATGCGACACGGTCTTCAAATGCAACGAGGTCTGCCCCCGGAAGGTCAGGCCGGCCGACGGGATCGAGGGGCTCCGGAGGAGCCTGGTCATGGGCAAGATCAAACATCTGTTCAAGCGGGAACGATGAGACTCAAGCAATCGTTGTACACGCGGCGCCGGTTTCTCAACGGCCTCGTCGGCGGCTGGCTGGGGGCGCTGGGGGTGTCTTTTCTCTATCCGGTCCTCAAGTTCGTCTTCCGGCCGACGCCGGAGCCCGACCAGGTGCTCCTGCCGCTGGCGGATTTCGGGAACCTTCAGGCGGGGGAAGTCAAAACTTTCGCTTGGGGGAGTAAGCCCGGGCTGCTGAAGAAGTCGGCCAGGGGAGAACTCGTCGCCTTCGTCGGCGTCTGCACCCATCTCGACTGCAATGTGACCTATCTGGCCGACCAGAAGAAGTTCTTCTGTGCCTGCCACGACGGCTGGTATGACGAGGACGGGATCAATATCGGCGGGCCGCCGCCCAAACCGCTGCGCCGGCTCGTCGTCGCCGTCGAGGGCGAGAACCTGATCATCAAGCGGGAGGGAGCGGCGTGAACATCAAGGGCGCCGCCAGGGGGCTCTGGTCCTGGCTGGACGACCGCCTGGGCGTTCAGGCGGTCATGGATTTCCTCAAGCACAAGCCGATCCCCCAGAACAGGCATACGCCCTGGATGTACACCGGGAGCCTGATCCTTCTCTTTTTCGGGATCCAGGTCCTGACCGGAATCCTGCTGGCCTTTTACTACCGGCCGACCCTGGAAGAGGCGACCAAGAGCGTCGGCGAGATCATGACCAAAGTCCCGCTGGGCTGGATCATCCGCTCCGTCCATTCCTGGTCGGCCACGTTCATGATCGCCATCGTCTTCGTCCACCTGCTCAGCATCTGGGTCCTGAAGTCCTACCGGAAGCCCCGCGAGCTGACCTGGATGAGCGGTGTCGTCCTGCTCGTCTTCACGCTGGCTTTCGGGTTCACCGGCTACCTCCTGCCGTGGGACGCGCTCTCGCTGGCTGCGACCAAGGTGGGGACGGATATCCCGCGTTCTATCCCCGTGGTCGGCGAATGGGCGACGAAATTCCTTCGCGGCGGAGATGATATATCGGCCGATACACTCAGCCGCTTCTTCAGCTTCCACGTCTGCGTCCTGCCGCTTTGCCTCCTGGCCGTGTTGGCCATCCACGTTTATCTCATCCAGAAGCTGGGGATGAGCCTGCCGGTGGGCGCGGATGAGAAGGCGGAGGAGCGCCGGGCGATTCCTTTCTGGCCCAACTTCGTCTATCGCGAGATGATCGTTTGGCTTGTCTTCTTCGGGGCGCTGGTCACCCTGGCGGTCTTCCTGCCGCCGACGCTCGGGCAGACGGCCGACCTGATGGCGCCCGCTCCGGCGGGGATCAAGCCCGAATGGTACTTCCTCTTCTTGTTTCAGATGCTCAAGATCTTCCCGGCCAAGTTATTATTTGTCAACGGGGATACGGTTGCCGTCCTGCTCATATTTTTGGGCGTGGCCCTTTTCTTTTTCCTGCCCATCATCGACACCAAGCCGGAGGGCCGAAGGGGAAAGATCATCACCCTCTGCGCCTTTCTTTTGGTCGTTTATGCGGTGGCCATGAGCGTCTGGAGCCTGCAGACACCGGCCAAGCCCGAGGCGGATAGAATCATCCCCTCGCCCCAGAACATCAAAGAGGGTACGGCCATCTATGTCTTTTTGGGCTGGGTGTGGGTGTCTGTGCTTGTGTTGCTATATTTCCTGCGCCTGAAAGTCAAAGAAGTCGACCGGCTCTACAAGACCGGGTATTTCTCGTCAGAAAAGAAATAGTCGTCCCCCGATTTTGCCACCAAGATATCAACCCGAAGCTTTTTTAGTTCGAATCGGACCGTGACCAAGAAGATAACTCCACGGTGTTTTTTTTGGACTGAATCAACCCTTGCCTGGCCTCTTGCGTATTCATATATAAATCAGTAGGACCCTCCGGACGTTTTAGAATGATCTAAGGAGTCGATGGTGTTCAAGATTAAGAAGGGTTTCTTCAAACTTCAACTCCCTCTGATTTTATCGCTCTCGATTTTGGTCTGCGGTGAGCTAAATAAATCAGATGCGAACGGGAAGAGCCGAGCCCGGGTCGGCGAGGAATTGGACGCATTCTTTCAAGCTCAGGTCAGCGAGTTCAAGCTGGCCGGCCTCGGGGCCTGCGTCGTCAAGGACGGGAAAGTGGCCTGGGGCGGTGGTTTCGGCCTGGCCGACATCGATAAAAAGCGCCCGGTGACGTCCGACACCATTTTCAGCGTGGGATCGGTGTCCAAGACCGTGACCCTGGCCGCCTTCATGCTTCTGTGGGAGCAGGGAAGATGCGCCCTGGACGACGACATCAATGAGTATCTTTCGTTCCCGGTCCGCAATCCCCGTTTCCCGGACAAGCCAATCACGCTCCGGATGTTGCTCTCGTTCACCGCCGGTATATTCGACGTCGATTTTGAGGCCGGACAAAACCGGCTGGGTTTCCTCGAGGAGAACCAGGATTCCAAAATGCCTGCCGAACAGGCACTTAGGGAGTTCCTGGTTCCCGGCGGGAAATACTATTTGGACAAGAATTATCTGGAGTCGGCACCCGGAGAACGCTATGCCTACAGCAACAGCAGCTACTCCCTCATCGGCTGTCTCGTCGAGCGCCTCAGCGGCCGGCCGTTCTGGGACTATTGCCGGGAGGAAATCTTCGTCCCGCTCCGTATGAACGACAGCTCGTGGCGACTCGCCGATCTCAACCGCGACCGGTTCGCGTACGCATACATAAAGGAATCGGGCCTGATGAAAAAAGAGGAGCCTGCCACGTGGCCCGGGTACATGGACGGCGGACTCCGGACCACGGTGAAGGACTTCGGGAATTTCCTGATCATGATGATGAACCGGGGGAGGTTTGAGGGAAGGCAGATTCTCAAGCCTGAGACGGTCGACGCGACGCTCGCCCTTCAGAATCTAAAGGGCGCGCCCCAAGGCCGGGGCTTTCCGACTCTCGGCCGGGGTTTCGTTTGGGTCCTCAGCGAAATCAGTGGCCGCCGGATTTTCCAGATGAACGGGTTCGGCCCGTCGTTTTTTGCCCAGGTCTATTTCGACCCGGCGTCGAAAATCGGCGGAGCGTTTTTTACGACCGGCGGATTCGATTCCTTCGAAGCCCTGGGAAACGCCGTCCGGTTGTTTTTTGAAAAACTTCTGGAGGCCACCGACCGGCTCTAGGGGCGGACCATCCAGACGACCGCGTCGTCCAAAAACCAGCGTCCAAGCGAGCCGAATTCACCGCTGCCCTCAGCGACGCCAATTCCGCCGATATCCGCCTGCGCCACGAACCAAGGAATTGGCGATTGGACCTATTTCAGCTCGAAGCGGACGGTGACCGTGAAGATGACGCCGCGGGGCCGGCCGTTGATGATCATCGGCTCGTAGACCCACTGGCGGACGGCGTCGATGGCCGCCTGGTCGAGAAGGGGCATAGACCGCAGCACCTTGACGGTGGCGACGCGTCCATAGATATCCGTCGTCGCTTCCAGGATGACCACGCCCGCGACCCGGGCCTGTCGGGCGATTTCGGGGTAGATAGGCTCGACTTTCTTGACCAGCCGGGGCTCTTTGATTTCGCCGATCGCCCGGACGGGGGCTTCCACCTCGCCGACAACGCCGCCGAGCACTCCACCGACAACACCACCGAGAACTCCGCCCACGACACCGCCTTCCACCCCGCCTTCGACGCCGCCTTCGATCCCGAAATCGGAGACCTGCTCATCGGCGATCTCCTCCGGGATCTCGACGGGAGCGACGAGCCTTCCCGGCTCGATGTTCGCCTGGGCCTGGACCGGTCTGATCCGGGTTTTGACCTGGGAGTTCGTCCTTTTTTTCGCCGGAGGCGGAGGTGGAGGAGGCGGTGGGGGCGGGGGAGCGAGAAAAGCACTATAGATTTCGACACGGGGCAGCTCGCCCGTGTTCATGAGCGGGAGGATGACCAACAGGCTGGCGATGATCAGGTGGGCGACGAGCGACAGCGGAAAGACGACCGCTTTAAGCCCGAAATTTCTCTCGGCTACGATGAAGGAATCTTTAAACATGGCAGCCTCCTTATCCCGGCCGGCCGAAAGCCGCTGTCTGATGGCGGCTTTGACCCTGGCCGGGAATGCTTCCCAGTACGGCTCGGCCTGGGGTGCGGAAGTGAGCGATCGGGCGAAGTCATCCAATTTCCGGAGGAGCTCTAACTCCTCCCGGCAGGACCGGCAGACCCGCAGGTGTTCCTCGACCTGATTCTTTTCCTTTCCCTGGAGTTCGTTGTCAAGATAAGGGCTCAACAAATCCTGGAGTTTGTGATGTCTCATCTGGTCCCCCCCAGGTAGTCGGCCATCTGGACCTTGAGCTTCCGGCGAGCCCTGTTCAGCCGGGACATGACCGTACCGGTCGGGATGCTGAGCGCCTGAGCGATCTCCCGATAGGAGAGGTTCTCAAAGGCCCGCAGCGAAAAGATGATTTTCTGGTTGGGCGGAAGGGCCTTGAACACCTCCTTGAACTTACGTTCCATCTCTTCCCTCATGACGCTATCGGGAGGCGACTCGTTGGGAGTGGACAGGAAATTGGGCCGAGCCACTTTCTCCTCCTCGGCCAGCGGCCTTTCCCTTTTCCATTTCTTGAGGTGGTTGAAGCAGTTGTTGAGGGCGATCCTGCGAATCCAGGGAAAGAAGTCGTGGCCGTCGATAAAATGCGGGAGCGCCAGATAGGCCTTGATAAAGGTATCCTGGGAGAGGTCGTCCGCGGTCTGATGGGCTCCGGTGATGCGAAGGCAGAGGTGGTAGATCGTTTGCTGGTACTGCCTGACCAGGGATTCGAAAGCGTCCATGTCTCCCTTCTTAGCTCTCGCGATGAGGGCGTGTTCGTTGCCATTGTCTGGCCTCATTTGCGCTCCCGTCCTTTATACAATGGATGCCGGAGGATTATTCCCGGCTCGGCCGATATCTTTCTCGCTGCTGATCCGTCTGGATAATAAGCAATTTCCATGCCAGGTGCTGATCAGATAAATCTATGTTTTTGCAAGAGATAGAAGGAAGAACGCTGGGCAGCACGGAGTCGCGCCGGCCGGCCCGTAAAGTAAATTTACGGGATGTAAAGGAATTTAGTGAGCACCCCAATTCCCAAAAAGAAATGGAGATTAGAAGAACGGGACCAGACATGGACTTAAGGGTGCTCTTGCAGCTTTGAGATTTTGACAGGTGGAAAAAGCTGTGTTATTCAATCGCCTGTGGACGCTCTAATGATGACGCCCCGCCGGAGGATCCAGAACCTGATTGAGGGGAAACCGGCCGACCGGACTCCCTTCTGTCCGGCGGTCTACGAGCACAAAGCGGCGCTCATCGGGGTGAAACCTTCGGAGCTGTGCCGGGATGCCGGTCTCTTCGAAAAGGCGATCATCCGGGAAGTGGAAACCTATGAGCCGGACGTGCTGGTAATCGGCTGCGACGTTTATAACGTGGAGGCGGAGGCGTCGGGCTGCCGGGTTTTCTATCCCGATTCTAACGATGTGCCCGCGGTCAGGGAGCGGGCCGTTCATGTCGGTGACGATTTATCCCGGCTGCGGGTTCCGGACCCTCTCAACGCCGGCCGGATGCCGCTCCATCTCGAAGTCGGCCGGCACATCCAGGGAAGGTTCGGCCGGGAGAGGCTCGTCCGCGGAGCCCTGAGCGCGCCGTTCTCGATCGCCTGCGAGCTCGTGGGACCCGAGCCGCTTTTGATGGCCATGCTCGATCGACCGGACTGGGTGGACCTGCTCCTGTCTTTCACCTCCGAGATCACGAAAGCTTACGGCAAAGCGTTTGTAGAACGGGGCCTCGGTGTCATCCTCTTTGACTCCCATGCGTCTCCGCCGATGACCTCGCCGGCACTTTATAAAAAGATGATCCTGTCCCCGACCGCCGACGTGATCCGATATTTCCGCTTCGACCTTGGAGTGCCGCTCGTGCCCTATATCCTGGGCGGCGATACGACGCCCTTGTTGGAGGAGATCATTGCCACGGGAGCGAACAACCTTCTCTGCGATCACAAGGCGGACCTGAGTGTTTTTGTCGAACGGCTTAAGGATGAGCCGGTGTTGCTCCGGGCCAATATCGACCCGGGATTCCTGACGACGCAGCCGCTCGAGGCCATCCGTGCAAGGGCCCGGGAGGTCCTCTCCGTCGGCCGGCGCCATCCCCGCTTCCTGATGGGGACGGGCATCCTTCCCTATGATATCGCGCCCGAAAGAGTGATTGCGGTGCGCGAGGCGATCGACGTCTGGGACGGCTGATCGATCGGGATGGGCGATTGCGACATTTCGGCTGGCCGGCTCGTCCATTATTTTCGTCATGGGAAAAAAGCCAGGAGAACTGTGCCAGACGGCCGAGGTCTCTTCCGGCCACCGCCGGCGGCTCCGGATGAAGTTCCTCAAGGGGGGCCTCGAGGGATTCCTGGACCATGAGATCATCGAGCTGCTGCTGACCATCGGGACGCCGCGGAAAGACTGCAAGAAACCGGCCAGGGAGGCTCTCAGAATGTTCAAGAGCCTGGGCGGCGTCCTCGAGGCCAGCCCCCTCGACCTCCAGAGGGTCAAGGGGATCGGTCCCCACAACGTCTTCGGCCTGAAATTTGTCCAGGAGGTCTCGCGCCGGTTTCTCCGGGAGCGGATGATGAGCCGGCCGTACTGCCGTTCCTCAAGGGAAGTTTTCGATTATCTCTACCATGCGCTGCGCGACCTGAAGAGAGAGAAGTTCAAGGTCCTCTTCCTGGACGCCAAGAACCAGATCCTCGAGGAGAAAACACTCTTCGAGGGGACGGTCGACTCCAGCGCCGTCTATCCCCGGGAGATCATCAGGGACGCCCTCCGCTACGAGGCCTCCTCGCTGATCTTCGTCCACAACCACCCCTCGGGGGACCCCGAGCCTTCGCCCTGCGACAAGGAGATCACCCGGGACCTCGTCTTTGCCGCCAAGGTCATGCAGCTCAAGGTCCTGGACCACATCATCATCGGGAACAACTGCTTTTTCAGCTTCTCCGACCAGGGACTGATCGAGGAGTTCGAGTTCGCCTTTCTCCACTCCGGGTGAGGCTCGGGGCAGTGGCATCGAAACCGCGCCCGTTTTCTCCC
>JBAQGA010000080.1:0-5600 GCA_049287565.1 Candidatus Aminicenantales bacterium | reverse complement strand
AGGCTCGGGGCAGTGGCCTCGAAACCGCGCCCGTTTTCTCCCAGCGCGGAAAACGGGCTCGATTCGTCGTTCGCTCTTCTCTCCCTGCGGTCGAGAAACCGTGCCCGCTCACTCCTCATACGGGTTTCTCATGCCACCGCCTTTCGCCTTGGGGAAAAAGAGCGGCCTGTCGTCGATGGACTTCCTCACCCAAGCCCTCGCCTCAGTCAACAAAATGGTGACGGCTTCCCTCAAAAAACGCCTCAGGAAGGCTAAACCTTCGAGGTCGCTTTTCCACTCCTAAGTTGCTCATATCGTGGATAGCGGTGGCTACTGAAATAACGAGAAAAATATTACTTCGTCCCCAATTCTATATATGAAATGAGGGGGGATGATCACCTCAATATAAGGCCCACGATGGCAAAAACGAGCGCCAGGTTGACCGATATGATGCAGGGATAATAAAGGGGGCCGATCTTCCCCGTCTCTTTCAAAGTGAGCTGCTTGTACTGGTGGATGTATTTGATGAGGTAAAGCCTCAACAAAATAAAGTTGATCTTAACTCGCCGCTTGGAAAGTTCATGCACGATCATTATCGAAAAGATGACGAATAAACCCACGCACACGAGAGCCAATATCAAGAGTGCATTTGCCATAATATTTCCCCTTAATAATATACGCAAAAATATAAAAAAAGGGGACAGTATATGGTTTTCCCAATTCGCTCAATTCGCTGGTCTGAGGGACAAAAATTGAGGACAATTAGGAAATTGATATACTGTCCCCAATTCTGTAAACTCAGCGCAGGGAGGTGGCCATGCCGGATGATAGAGAGATCGCCAAAAAGCAACCCATGAGGCCGATCGAGGAAATCGCCGAACGGGCGGGGATTCCTGCCAAACACCTCGAAAAATACGGCCCCTACAAGGCCAAGATCCCCTGGCCCGAGCCGGTCAAGGATCTCCCTGTCAAAGGAAAGCTCATCATGGTCACGGCGATGACGCCCACGCCGGCGGGCGAAGGGAAGACGACGACAGCCATCGGGCTGGCGGATGCCTTCGGACATTTAAAGAAGAAGGCGATCGTCGCTGTCCGGGAGCCTTCCCTCGGCCCGGTGTTCGGGCTCAAGGGAGGAGCCACCGGCGGCGGGTACGCCCAGATCGCTCCCCGCGACGAGATCAACCTCCACTTCACCGGCGACATCCACGCCGTCACCGCGGCCCATAACCTGCTGGCCGCCATGGTCGACAACCGCCTCCACTTCGACGGCGTCTGCGGCCTGATCGACTGCCGGACCGTCACCTGGAAGAGGGTCATGGACATGGATGACCGGGTCCTGCGCGACGTCGTGGTCGGGATCGGCGGACCGCTGCGCGGCATCGCCCGCGAGAGCGGCTTCGACATCACGGCCGCTTCCGAGGTCATGGCTATCCTCTGTCTCTCGGCCGATCTGAAAGAGCTTAAGGAGAGATTGGGAAATATCGTCATCGGCTACGGGCAGGATGCGAAACCCGTATTCGCCCGCCAGATTGGCGCGCAAGGCGCGATGGCCGCGCTGCTCCGGGACGCCATGAGGCCGAACCTCGTTCAAACCCTCGAAGGGACGCCGGCCATCGTTCACGGCGGGCCGTTCGCCAACATTGCCCACGGCACGAATTCGGTCGTCGCCACCCGGCTCGCCCTCAGCCTGGCCGATTATGTAGTCACCGAGACCGGCTTCGCCTCCGACCTGGGCGCGGAAAAGTTCTTCGACATCGTCGTCCGGACCGGGCACATCGCGCCCCCCGATGCCTGCGTCCTGGTGGCGACACTCCGGGCGCTCAAGCTCCACGGCGGAGTGAAATTAAAGGACGTCAAGGCCGAGAACCCGGCGGCCGTCGAAAAGGGGTTCGCCAACCTGGAAAAGCACATGGAGAACATGGCCCTCTATGGGGTCCCGTTCGTGGTCGCTCTCAACAGGTTCCCCGGTGATACGGACGCCGAAGTGGCCAACTTCCTCGAGCTCTGTCGGGCCAAGAAAGCGAGAGCCGCCCTGAGCGATGTCCACGGCCAAGGAGGCCGGGGCGGGGTGGAAGTGGCGCAAGAGGTGATGAAGGCCATCGCCGAGGACAAGGCGGACTTCCGGTTCCTCTACCCCGCAGAAATGTCGCTCGTCGACAAGATCGAAACGGTCGCCCGGAAGATCTACGGAGCCGCCGGCATCGCCATGGAGGGGAAGGTCAGGCGGAAGATCCTGCGGATGGAAGAGGGCGGATTCGGCCGGTTCCCCATCTGCATCGCCAAGACGCAGTATTCCCTGTCCGACGACGACGAGGCGCTCGGTCGTCCGCAGGGATTTACCTTGATCGTGACCGACGTCTCGCTGAGCGTCGGCGCCGGTTTTGTTGTCGTCTACTGCGGCGACATCATGACCATGCCCGGCCTGCCGTCCACGCCGACGGCCGAGAGGGTGGACCTGACCGACGACGGCGAGATCGTTGGGCTATCCTGAGCCGAAAAAAGGAGTCGTCCATGAAAAAAGTATTTTTAGCGGTTCTGGTTGTTCTTCTTTTGGGCGCGGCCGAGGCCGCCGAGAAGGCCGGTCCCAAGGTCTTCATCTCGGTCGACATGGAAGGGATCTGGGGGGTTGTCCAGGGGAGGCAGACCTCATCCGATTCCCCGGAGTACGGCGCCGCCCGGAAATGGATGGTCGAAGACGTCAACGCCGTCATCGCCGGGCTGTTCGAAGCCGGAGCGAGCGAGGTCATCGTCAACGATTCGCATGGGAACATGCGGAACATCGTCGCCGACGAGCTCGACCCCAGGGCCGGCCTGATCTCCGGTTCCCCCAAGCCGCTTTCGATGATGCAGGGGATAGATGATACCTTTGACGCATGTATCTTCGTCGGCTACCATGCCCGGGCCGGGACGGCCGAGGCCATCCTCGACCACACCTACTCCGGCGCCACCATCCGGTCGATCAAGGTCAACGGCCGTGAAATGCCTGAACTGGGGCTCAACGCCGCGATCGCCGGCTATTTCAACGTGCCGGTGGTCATGCTGAGCGGCGACACCGAAACGTGCGCCCAGGCCAAGTCCATACTGGGAGAGACGCTCATCACGGTGGCCGTCAAGGACGCCGTGGGAAGATATGCGGCCGCTAATCTTCCGCAGGAGGTAGCCCGGAAGCGCCTGAAGGAAGGCGCCAAGGAGGCGCTGCTGAGGAGAGGGAAGATGCCGGTCTTCAGGCCCAATGCCCCCTACGCATTCGAGCTTGAGTTCCACACCAGCGCCCAGGCCGAGATGCCGATGCTCGTCCCCCAGGTCAAAAAGACAGGGGCGCGGGGAGTCGCCTTTTCTTCGGCCGATTACCTGGAGGGGTTCAAGCTGATGCGGGCCTTGATCGCTCTGGCCGGCATCTCTTGATTTAAATCGACGAAATTGGCAGGGTTTCCCGTTTCTCAGTGCTCGGGGCTGACCAGCCGTTCCATCATCGCGATGGCGGCGGCCGCGTCCAGGAGTCCCCGACCCACCACGTCATTCGGCTCGACGACGTCTAGAGCATCCAGGCGGGCGGTCTCTCGGAGGCACCGGGATACCAGACGGCAATAGGCGGCCGGTTTCGCCAGGAGTTCGGCCGAAGGGGGCACGGCGCTCCGCAGCAAGGCCACTATACCCGCGGCAATCGGCGCGGCCAGGGACGTCCCGGCGACATAATCGTCCTTGACCTCGGAGATATAAGAAGGAACCAAGACAAATATTTCGGCCGACGGAGCGGCCGCATCGACCAGGGGATTAGGCAGGGTATAGAGCCAGGGCCGGTAAGCCGTGCCCTGTCTTTCCACGCCCCCTATGAGGATGACTTCGCTGTCAAAGGCCCGGTAAAACGCGTCGTCGGGGTTCAGCCCGAACTGGCTGCGGGAAATGTTGCCGGCTGAGCTGCAGATGAGGGCATTTTGTTTGTAGGCATACCGGACCGCTTCGGCCACGACCGGCTGCGAAGCATGGAGGGCGGCGCTGATCGAGATGACCTGGGCACCGTGGTGGACGGCGTAATAGATGCCGGCCGCCTCGAATTCATGCATCCAGTAATCGAAGACCGGGTCGTTCATGGTGTCGGAATCCATGACCCGGACGGGCATGATCCGGCACTCGGGAGCGATGGCCAAGAGGACGGAAGAAACGCCGGTGCCGTGCAGGCCGTAGTCGATCGCGGGAACGTCCTCGTCCCTCCAGGGAGCTTGTGTCCGCTTTAGAAAATTGAAACCGGGAACAAGCCTGTCCTTGAAGAGGGTGTTGTAAGGGTCTACGCCCGAGTCGAGGACGGCGACGACCACCCCTGACCCCTTCGTCCTCGGCCAGCATTCTCTCGCCCTGACGGCATCGACGGCCCACTGGGCCGTGAGGTCCTGCTTTATAGGATTGGAGAACCATTTTTCGCGGGGGATATCGGGGAGGTCATTCCGGGCGTTGAACCCGATCGACTGGAGGACCAGGTCCAGCCGCCCTTTACCCTTGTTGTGAGGGAGGGCCGTCTCGAATTCGTAAAGACGGGTTTTGCGGAAGAGCGAGCCGACGAACCGGGCGGCGTAGTCCTGAGAAAGCCCCAGGAACTTTTCCCTGAACCTTCCGAGCGACTCCTCGTCTCCCTTCCTGGCCCACTCTTCGTAGAGCGGAGCATCCTTCTGGTAGGCGAAGATCATCAGCCGTTCGAAGAGATAGGGGATCTCGTGCCGCGCGTTCAGCAGCCTGGCGAGGTCGGCCCCGTCCAGCTCTGGTTTCATGAAGTGTCTATCGATGATCGTACCGATGGTCGTGTAAAAGGCGTCTTTCCCTTCGGCAAAGATACGGTCGAGCTTTTGTTCCGTCATCCCCGTTACTTGGGCGGCCGAGGGGAGGGAAACGCCGAAAAGCAGCAAAACCAAGATTCCTATGACGGGACGCTTTATCAAGCCCGACCTCCTTGTCAATACATCACCCGGTCTTTTATCCGGCTCCATTCCTGGAACGGCTTCAGGCATTCGTGGCGCTCCAGCTTGATTTTCTCGACGACGCCGGGTTTGCGTTTTCTGATCAGATCGTAAAGGCGCCTGTCCCGGAACCCGATCCTCTCGGCGTCCTTTCTCGTGCAGCCGTAATAGACCTTACGGATTCCCGCCCAGAACATGGCCGCCAGGCACATCGGGCAGGGCTCGCCGGTGGAATAGATCTCGCAGTCCGAGAGGTCGAACCGCTTGAGCTTGGCCGCGGCACGCCGGATGGCCACGATCTCGGCGTGGGCGGTCGGGTCGTGGGTCTTGAGGACAAGGTTGTGGGCCCTGGCAATCACTTCCCCGTCCCTGACGATTACCGCTCCGAAAGGCCCCCCGTGGTTTTTCCTCATTCCCAGAAAGGCCTGGGCTACGGCCTTCTTCATGAATTTTTTTGCTTGCCGGCGCCGCGACGATTCGAACATTTCAGGGATGGCCCAGATTCTAGCGGCCCGATGCACCCAAGTCAACCGCAGCAGGTGGGCATCCTCATTTCCACGAACCCCATGATGGTCACGGGAGGCCGCCCTCTGCCCCCGCACCCCGGGGAACCAGTCCCGTCGGTTCCCCCCATCGGAACGATGGGTCCCCCCTCCGCTACGGGGGCTTGAG
>JBAQGA010000079.1:0-31267 GCA_049287565.1 Candidatus Aminicenantales bacterium | reverse complement strand
CTGCCGCTCATCGCTTAAGTCTCCTTCCCAATGGGCTGGGAAGAAGTCTAAGCGATGATCAAATCACATATCGATGTCCTTACGGTTTTTTACATATCGATGTGCTTACGGAAACCCCTTAAAAAATAACATAAAGTGTCCGGGAGGATCTGACATATCTACACTCTAATTCTCGAATTTGAGGAAGAAGACTGTCGAAGTCAAATAAAATAGCCTTGTTTTGATTAAAGATGGGCTAAAAAAGTGTTAAGAATGGAGCGTAGAGTAATTCGGCGTATAGAGTAATTCATTGCCCAATATCCCCTTTTATAAAGTTGATATGAGGAATATTTGATTATTGGATTAATAGTTAGCCAAACAAAAGGAGCGCGAACATGGTACAGAGAACGGAAAAACAACTCGTCTGGCAGGAGTTGAACTCGTCGAGGGCAGGGGGCAGAATCGTCAAGTTGAACTGGAATGTCCATCGTACAAAGGTTCCCGGAGGCTGGCTTGTGTTAGTGATCCACAACACCACTGGCCTCACTTTTTACCCGGACCCCGGGCACAAGTGGGATGGCGGCAGTTTGACTTGATCCCTGCTTAGATATTTTTCTTTGGGTGTTATTGACCTTAACACCATCCCACCGAGCTACATCTAGCGTCCAGATAGCATAAATATAGTTATTTTCGTTGTCTGGAATTGCCTTAGGTTCACTTTTAATAATAAAGTAGTCCTTTGTCCACTCTTTATCGTTGAAACTAAAAGATGAAGGTTTTGTGCAGTTGCATAGAGATTCAGAAATGGCCGCAGAAGTAAGAACAATGGAAGCTCGACGATCTATGAATTCGGGTCGTAAGACTGAACCCGTGGGTCTGACATACTTGATTTGAATCGTATAATACTTTGGCTCTTCCGGCGGGGGGAGTTCCGCGGATGTGGGCTCTTTGCAATGCTCAAGATATCCGATTGGAAAAAGATTCAGACTTTAAGGGTCCTTCTTTGAAGACGACGTCTTCCAGGCCGCGATTCGAGATGTGGGACGTGCCGTCAACAAGGATACGGATCAGCCGGCCGGCCGCCTTTTTTTCTTGAAAAGCTTGCTGAAAAGCAGCGTGATGATGAACAGGGGGCCGGCGTAGAGGGCGGCTCCGGCGGCGAACCCGATGTTCTTCCCCTGGATCATTTCGATGCCGAACCCGAACTGGTCCTCGTTGACAAGATAGGTCCAGGTCGAGGACGGTCCCTTTCGGCCCTCCGCCTCAAGGTCGACGGGCCCCTCTTTCTTGAGCAGGCGTTTGAAGTCGGCCGCGACGGCCTCCTCGACCCTGGGCCGGATCTCGAGGAAGGCGGCGGTCGCCGCTTTCTGGAATTCCTGGAGCGGGGTTTTGCCGCCGAGGCTGACCAGGTGGATGCTCTCCCTGGTGTCCGTGATCCAGGCCAGATGCCCGGACCAGCAGTGGTCGATATGGAAGAGCGCGGCCCGGCGCTCGAATCTTTCGATCGCGGCTCGGCCGAACCAGGCCAGCCCCTTTTTGTAAAGACGGGGCGTTCTTTGGGCGAGGATTTGAGGGGCGCCTGCCGAGATCAATACGCTCTCCCGCCAGTCCTGGATCATTTTCCGCTGGAGTTCTACGAGCGAAGAATATTTCCAGAGCGATTTCCGGAGGCCGAAGTTCTGGCCTTCGATGATGCGTTGAGCATGTTCGATTTCCCGCTGGATCGTCTTCAGGTCCAGCGCTTCCGGTTGGCGCTCGAGGCGATGGTGTTCATAGAACATCCGGGTGAGGCCGTAGCGTTCGAAGATGTCGTCCTCGAGACTGATGAAGAAGCGGCTGGCGCCGGGGTCTCCCTGGCGGCCGGCCCGGCCGCGGAGCTGATCATCGATCCGCAGGCTCTCGTGCCGGTTGGTGCCGACGACGTATAAGCCTCTGAGCGCGACGGCTTTTTCGCGCTTCTTCTCGTCCGCGCCGCCGAGCTTGATGTCCGTCCCCCGGCCGGCCATGTTGGTGGATATAGTGACGGCCCCCGGCCGTCCGGCCTGGGCGATGACCCGGGCTTCGAGTTCGTCGTTTTTGGCGTTGAGGACATGGCAGGGGACGCCGGCCTTCCGGAGGTCGGCGGCCAGTTCTTCTGATTCCTTAACGCTCGCGGACCCGACCAGGACCGGCCGTCCGGTCGTATGGACGTCCCTGATTTCGCCGACGAGCGCCGAGCGCTTGGCCTCTTTGTGGGTGAAGACCCGGTCGGGATGATCGATACGTGCGCTGGGCTTGTTCGGGGGGACGACCACGACCTGGAGGCCGTAGAACTCTTTCAGTTCATCGGCGGAAGGCCGGGCCGTCGCCGTCATTCCGCAGAGCTTGGGGTAGAGCCGGAAGAAGTGTTGAAGCGTGATCGATCCGAGGATCCGGCCCTCGGACCGGCGCGCCAGCCCCTCCTTGGCCTCCACGGCCGCCTGGAGCCCGTCGGGCCAGTGGCGGTTATCGACGACCCGGCCGGTGAACTCATCGACGATCTCGATCTTGTCCCGGCGGACGATGTAATCCACGTCCCGGCGGAGCAGAGCCTCAGCATGGAGTGCGCAATAGATCGCTTCCAGCAGCCGCTGATTTTTCTGATCATAGAGATTGCCACAACGGAGCAGCGATTCGATCCGTTCCTGGCCGGGATCGAGGAGGAAGACATTCCGGTGCTCCTCATCGGTTTCGTAGTCCGCGTCCAGCGCTAAAGCTTTTATCACCGCAGCCACGCGGCGCGCATCCCATCCGGCCCTCTCTTCCACGCCGGAAATGACCAGCGGGATCCTAGCTTCGTCGATGAGGATGGAGTCGGCCTCATCGACGAGCGCCAGGTGAAACGGCCGGTGGACAATCTCCTCCCGCTCGATGCAAATCTGGTCGCGCAGGAAATCGAAGCCCGCCTCCTTGGCCGTGGCGTAGGTCACATCGCAAGCATAAGCGGCCCGCTTGTCCGGTCCGCGCATCCCTTCCTGGATACATCCGACCTTGATTCCCAGGCATTCGAAGACCGGTCCCATCCAGGCCGCGTCCCGGCGGGCCAGGTAGTCGTTGAAAGTCAAAACATGGACACCCCGGCCGGAGAGAGCATGAAGGTAGGCCGGGAAGACGGCGGCCAGGGTTTTTCCCTCCCCGGTCGGGAGCTCGGCAATCTTCCCCCGGGCCATCGCCAGGCCGGCGACGATCTGGCAGTCGAACGGTGCCAGGCCGATGGCCCGGCGGGAAGCTTCGTCGACCAGGGCAAAAGCTTCGGTCAGGAGCTCATCGAGGGGTGCGCCTGACCGGGCCCTCGAGACCAGATTTTTTGATTTGGCCTTGAGTGCTCCAGAGGAGAGATTCCGAAAGCCGTGCGCCCTGATTTCAGCGAGAAGCTTCCGATAGCTGCAGAGATCGGTCTCCACCGGATTTCCGCGCAGGCGGATGAACGAATACTTGAGTTTCTGAAGTGCGTTTGAGTTCCGCATGGATGCCTCCTTTGACGGGTTGGATGGGATTCTCTTAGGGCTGGGAGAATCAGGCAGATAAAGGAGGGCCTCGCAGGCCCGGAAGGCGGACGGCGGAGGATCGAACCCGAGCGAAGACGGGTAGAATAGCCTCCGGAGAAAGGATCAAAACTGAGAGGAGGACTACGGGAACCAACAGGAGGAGAGGCGGGAAGAGCAGGGCGATAATAAAGAGCGCCGGGAAAAGGAAAAGAGTGAACCGGAATCTCACTCCCGAAATATTTATGCTCAGCATCCGTCCACTCATTGCCGGATTACTATTTTAGCCGGGGATTTGCGGCGAGTCAACGAAGAATCTTGGGCGGCATCCTGCGCCTATTATGAAGATCACGTTTTAGAAATGTTTCGTTTTCGCTTCCTTACTTCGCTCTTTTCCACTCCTCCATGATCTGGGCGAAGCACTGCAATCCGCTTGGGATGACGGCCCCGTAGCCGCCGCCGGGTCTTGTCCAGGCGCCGGCGAGATAGAGGTTCCGGATCGGCGTGTTGTGGGGCAGACGCCTCGGTTCGGAGTTTTCGAGGGTCTGGTCCCAGCCGTAGATCGCTCCCCGGTAGTTCGCGGTGTAGCGCACGTTGGTCAGGGGTGTGCCGACCTCCCGCACCTCGACGGCTCGGCTGAGCCCGGGCAGAAGCATCTCCTCGACCATCTTGATCAGGATGTCGGCCTGGCGCTCTTTCTCCGCGCGGTAGGCGTCCTTTTTGCCGGCGAAATAGTCGGCCTCGAATTTTTTCCAGAAGTCGTATCCCTGTAGAGTGATGATATTGAGCGTATTTTTACCTTCCGGCGAATACCCCTTGTAGAGGTTGTCGTAGAGGGTCAGGCCGAAGCCGCCCTTTTCGACCTCGGCATCGAGCGCCGTCCGGTAGCTCTCCTCGACGTCATACCCGGGGTCGTAGAAAATTTCGGTGTCCTTGATTCCGACCTCGCGAACCAGGTCTTTCTTCAATCCCAGGAAGACCTGGAAGCAGGAGAGGCTGGCCGTGAACTTGTCCATCCGGGCGAGGTATTCCTTGAGGTATACCTTTTCGTCCATCATCGTGTGGAAAGTGTCATAGGCGTTGGCATTGGAGACGACCACCCGTCCGAGGTGCTCTGTGCCGTCCGCCGTCCTGACGCCGCAGGCGGCGTGATCTTTGACCAGGATCTCACTCACTTTGGCCTGGAGCATGACTTTGCCTCCGATTTCCTCGATGAACCGGACCAGGGCGTCGCTGATCTTCTGGGATTTTCCGATGGGGTAATAACCGCCGTCCCGGAGATAACCCATGAGGGGAAGAATATAGTAAAGGCTCGCCAGCTTCGAGGGCGGCAGGCCGAAGTATCCCCATAGCGCCGAGATGATCGCCTTGAGCTTGGGGCCCTTGATATAGGAATCCTGGACCGTCCCCCAGGTGCTGTTGAAGCACTTGAAGAGATAGGGGAATTCCTTTGGGAAATTGGCGAGGTTGGCCTTATCACCGGCGCTCTGGTATTTGTTGATATCCGAAACCAACCCCTTCATCGTCTGGAAAAGACCCTCGATGTTCTCTTTCTCCTCCGGGAATAGTCCGATCAAGAGGTTGATATAGCCTTCAACGTCTTTGGGGGGGACACGAATATCGTGATCCGGGAAGATGGCCCGGTAGAGGACCTTATGGGGGACGAATTCGATGTCGGTAATCTCCGGGAAACCGGGAATGAGGTTGTGAAGACCGTCTCTCTCATCAACGTTCGTTGAGTGGAGTGAGACGTCGAAGACGAACCCCCCGGGGCGCTTGAAGGTGGTGGCATAGCCTCCGGGGACGGAGTGCTTTTCGAGGACGAGCGGTTTGAACCCCTGACGGGCGAAGCCGGCGGCGCAGCTCAACCCGCCCAGGCCGGAGCCGATGATGATCGCGTCCCAGGCTTCACCCTCAGCGGGGGCCGCCGGGCGATCCCCCCGCGGGAACGACCCCCAGTCGAGGGCCAGCAAGGGGATCCCGGCCAGAGCGGTTTTGATGAATTCGCGTCGTCCGGATTTTTTCATGGACATGGGTCTCTCCTTAGAAAGGCGGCTACGGCCATTATCGGAACAGTCTGGGACAAAGTCAAACCTGCGCCGAAAAACGCAAGAACTTCCATGCATCTGACGGATACTTTGGGAAGGACGAAAAATGGACGGTCCTATTTCATTATAATCCCTCTCCCTAGAGAGACTGTGTCATAATGTCATTGCGAAGGAGCGTGGCGACTGAAGCAATCTCCTAATGCATTGAAAATAAAGGAGATTGCTTCGCTCTCAAAGGTCGCTCGCAAAGACAATTGGCAATTGTGACACAATCTCAGATGGGAGAGGGCAGAGGGAGAGGGTGAAATAAATAGGACCGTCCCCATTTTCCATTTTGGGTTTGAGTCATTATCTAAGCTGGGCGTTCAACGATTGAACTTTTAGGCGGGTTTTCTCGTAAATCCTATTGAGAGCGATGAGTTTATCCGTTCTGATGGGGAAGGCAACAATGAAAAAAGCATGGAGCGGCATTCTGGCGGTGGCTTTCGTCTTGATCTCCTCAGCGGCCCTGGCCGGGCAGGAAGTGAAGCCGGAACAGCCGGCGCCGCGCCACCGGTTTGTCAACCTCTCGCTGTTTTATCCAGCCAGCACGAACCGGTCCATCTCGGACTCGGCCGATATCAACCTGAGTTTATTCTACAGCCGGCTGGGCAGCGTGCGCGGTCTCGACCTAGGTCTGGGCGTGACACGGCTTGAGGACTCGCTCCAAGGCGTCCAGTTGGCGGGCGTGGCCGGAACGGCCGGGAAATCGATGAAGGGCCTCCAGGCGGCGGGTTTGCTCT
Source organism: Candidatus Aminicenantales bacterium (assembly GCA_049287565.1). GTDB lineage: Bacteria > Acidobacteriota > Aminicenantia > Aminicenantales > UBA8522 > UBA8522. The sequence continues at coordinate 24,955 of JBAQGA010000079.1, read as the reverse complement.
GTGCGGCCGGAGAACGGGGCCAGGGAATCCAGCTGGCCGGTCTCGGGAGTGTCTCGGGAGAGGAGTTTGCCGGGCTCCAGGCCGCCGGTCTTTTCAGCGTCGCCGGGGAGCATCTGGAGGGAGTCCAGGTTTCCGGGCTCTTCAGCGTTTCCGGCCAGGCGGCCAAGGGAATTCAAGTCTCGGGATTGTTCAGCGTGACGGGGGAGACTCTACAAGGTTTCCAGGCCGCCGGGCTCTTCAATGTCGCGGGTGAGAGCCTGGACGGAGTCCAGATCTCCGGGCTCTTCAATGTCGCGGGGGAGGACAGCCGGGCGCTTCAGGTCGCGGGTTTGATGAACGTCGGCGGGGGAACCTGCCGGGGTATTCAGGTCGGGCTCTTCAATGTGGCCGGACGCCTGACCGGCGTCCAGGTTGGAGTTGTCAATGTGGCCGGGGAATTGGAGGGGCTTCCTATCGGCCTGGTCAACCTGACCCGAAAAGAGGACCGGCGGGTCCGGCTGGCGGCGTGGGCGGGGAACACCTCTCTGTTCAATGTCGGAGTGAAGGTCCAGGCAAAAAGATTTTATTCCATCCTCTATGCGGGGACCGTCAACCTGACCCAGGACGAGCGGAGCTGCCTAGCCTACGGTTTTCAATACGGCTATGGCCTTCCTTTGCGATGCTCCGGCGACGCCGGCCGGGAGATACGGGTCAATCTCGACGCCGGGTATCTCTATCTCGACAACAGCCGGATTTTTCGCCATAGCGAAGGAACTCCGGACCGGCATGTGCTGTCCGCTCGAGGAGGGCTGGAAGTCGTCCTCTCCAGCCGCGTTTCCCTGGTCGCCGGGTTGGGTTTGAGGTACGCAATCGATTATGAGCCGGCGTTCGGCAGCGGCCGTTTTTCCCCGCTCGTTTTCGCCGGTGTCGAGTTGTTCTGATTCGAATTTCACCATCCCTGCCCCTAGGTTCTATAACGAAAAAGTGTGGTGATAAGGAGAAGCCGTGGAGTGTGATCAGCCGCCATCAGCCTCGCTCCCGTTCGGGTTTTTAACGCCGTTCCCTCAACGCTCTTCGCGGCGGCTGCGGAACTCGCAAATACAATTCCTGATTTCTCCGATTGTTAGGTCTGGACTGACTATTTTCTTTCCGTTTTTCCAAGCGTGCTCAGACATCCTTGCCGCCCGAAACCCGGGGTTCCCTCGAAGAGCGTCTCGGCAAGGCTAAACCCTCAACTGTCGCTGCGGCCGATGGCGGCTGCTCCTCTCCACAGCTATATAGCAGCCACACTTTTCGTCACAGAGCGCGGCTCTTATTGACAAGGGGAATCGATTCTCTTTAGAATTAAGCTTGTCTGAATCATATTCGGCAAGGAGGCATGATTCATGACTTCTCTAAGAATCACCAAAATTTGCTTGGCCCTCATGATCGTACCGGCGGTTGGACTCTTGGCCGCCCGGGGACCGTCCCAAGAGACGCCCATCCCCTGGAAATTCGCCGGCTACGAGAAGATCGACGAGCTCCATCTCAGGTACTGGTCGCCTTCGAAAGATGCCTTTGAGGATTGGAAAAATTTCACCAAGGGGAGTTTCCCGACGGAGATCAGCGAGGTCTGGTACAGCCAAAAAGCCCAGAGTTTCCGGGTCGACAAGTACGTCGAGAAAGAGGCCGCCGTCAAGTGCAACAAATTCAAGGGCAAGGAATGGGAGATCATCACCGAGGGCGGCAAGGAATACGTGCTCAATGAGCGGCTGATCCAAATCGGAGCGAAGAGGACCTTTTGCTACCTGCAAAACATCTCGTCCGGCGGCGGAACGGAACTATGCGAGTACAAAGTTGCGGAGAGCCAGCGCCAGGCGCCGGCTTCGGTCACCGTCCCGTTGAGGCAGCTCACTCTGAGCCCTTACATGCCCGACGAAGACAGCCGGGAGATCATCGTGGCGGGACTGGACCTCGACAAAGCCATGGACCCGCAGAAGTACAAGGCCACCGTGCAGGAGCTCAAGAAGACCTACGAGAAGGCCGGCCGCAAGACGGTGAAATGGGAGATCAGGCATTCAATCATCAGATTCGCGGCCGAGGGTTTTGTCTTCGTTGATCTGGAATGGGGGATGGCGCTCGAGGGCTATATCACCAGGATCCAAAGCGGCGGGGAGTCGCAAGATTTGGCCAGCCCTGTGTGCATTTACAAGGTGCTGACCCTGGAGACCAAGATCGCCGGCCCGAGCGTGTTTGCTGAATAAATCCCGCGCCCCGGGCGCAGACCGGCTTTCAGACTTTCTTTCCTGACCTGCCGGGAAGGGCGATCAAGATCGGGGACACGTGGTATTTTGCTCACAAGGAAGGCCTTTATGTCCGGGTGGCTTCTTCCGCCTCCGTCGTCGGTCCGAACTTCATGGTTGTGGCGAAAGACCCGAAAAAATATATGCTGCGATAGAAATACGCATAAAACTTGCAAATTGTATCCTATTTGAATACAATTATACTCAGAATGAATACAATAATCGGAAACAAGGGAATTTTAGAGGCGTTGTTTGGGAAAACGAGGAGATCAATCCTAGGCTTGCTGTTTCGGCAGCCCGATGAAGCTTTTTTCGTAAGGAAAATCATCCGGCTTGCCAATGTGTCCCCTGGAGCTGCTCAACGAGAGTTAAAAAGACTTTCGGACGCCGGGATTATTGTGCGCTCGAGCAAAGACAACCACGTCTTTTTCCAGGCCAACCCGGGGTGTTCCGCCTATATTGAGCTGAGAAGTCTTTTTTTGATCTCCACTTGAAAACCGAGGCGGACTTGGTCCTGTCAGATCATCAGGTTCGGCGGATAGACTCGGACTCCTGTTTGCGTTAGTCTGACAGAGGGAATTTCCTGCGAGGAGAAGGACCATGGGTTTTTTTGAGCTTATAAGAAAGCGATACAGTGTAAGGGCCTACAGATCGACACGCGTGGAGGAAGATAAGCTGCAGAAGGTTTTGGCGGCGGCGATCCTGGCGCCGACGGCGGCTAACAGACAGCCCTTCCGGCTGATCGTCATCAAGACCGAGGGGCGGCAGGCAGATCTCAAGCGGATCTACGGCCGCGATTGGTTCGTCCAGGCGCCGCTCATCATCTGCGCCTGCGCAGTGAAGGGCGAGTCCTGGGTCAGGAGAGACGGGAAAAACTATGCTGAGGTGGATGCGACCATCGCTTTCGACCATCTGATCCTGGCGGCCCACGACCTCGGGCTGGGAACGTGCTGGATCGCCGCCTTTGACCCGGCGGCGGCCCGGGATGTGCTTGAGCTCCCCTCCGAGCTCGAGCCCGTGGCCTTTACGCCTCTCGGCTATCCGGCCGACGAATGGAAACCGAAGAAGCGCCGCCCCGCTTCGGATCTGGTCCAATACAGATAGCTGGTTTCCTCTCCCGTCAGAAACTGTATCCCCATAATTCAAGAACTAAAGAACCGTCCCCATTTTTCTTTGTCCTCCCCGATATGTTAATGATATAATACCAGCAGGATAAAGGGAGACAGTCATGGACACGATCATCAGGAATTATCTTTTCGGCCTCAAGATCGAAGCACAGCAGCAGCACAAAAATATGACCGTCTTTCCTCTGCTGACGCCGCTCGACGGCGGCCCCGACTACATGACCCTGAAGGAAGCGCTGGAGAAGTCCCATCTCCTCGTCACCGAGGTGAGCTCGGGCGGTTCGGTGCCGGAACTCAAGGTTGCCAACAAAGCCCCCATCCCGGTCCTCCTTCTCGATGGCGAAGAGCTTGTCGGGGCCAAGCAGAACCGGGTGCTCAACACCACGATCCTGATCAACGAGAAGTCGGAGGTCGTCATCCCGGTGAGCTGCACAGAGAAGGGGAGGTGGGCCTATGTCTCCCCCGCCTTCCGCGACTCGGATACCGTCATGTCTCCCAGTCTGAGGTCGGAGAAAGCGCGCACCGTGGCTACCTCCCTCAGCAGTACGGGGCAGTACCGGTCCGACCAGGGAACGGTCTGGCAGAGAATCGACGAGATGGCCGAAAAGGCTGACACTGTATCCCGAACCGGCGCCATGAAGGACATCTACGAGCAGAAAAAGAAGGATCTCGACGAGTATCTCCGGGCCTTCCACTGTATTCCCGGCCAGAAAGGGTTCCTTGTTTTCAGGGGAGGCGAACCAGTCGGGCTCGATTTTATCTCCAAGGAAAAAGCCTTCGAAAAGCTCTTCCCGAAAATGGTCAAGAGCTACGCCATGGAAGCCGTTCTCGAGGACAAGAAGGACGAAACGAAAGTGGATCCCCGCCAGGCCGAGGGATTCCTCAAGGAAGCGACCGAATGCGACGAGAAGACGTACGATTCCGTCGGCCGGGGCCGCGATTACCGGTACGAGAACAAGACGATGGTCGGGTCGGCGCTGGCCGTCGATGACAAGGTTGTTCACATGGCTTTCTTCCGGGTCCGTGAGAGCGACAAGACCGGCGAGATGGCCAGCACCCGCCGTCGCGTCCGCTACCGGCTTTAGCGTACGGCCATGATCGGGTACCCGAGCAACGTCCTGGTTGTAGCCGACTACCCGAAAGCCCGCTTTGAAGAAAATATCCGCGTCAAAGTCGATTTCATCCTCTCCTGCGGGGACGTAGACCTCCCTATCCTAGAAGAGATCTACCTCCGGTTCAGAAAGCCCATCTATGCGGTCAAGGGAAATCATGACTCCACCAAGCCCTTCCCCGAATACGTCACCGACGTCCACCTTCGGTTCGTCCAGTACCGAAACTGGTTTATCGGCGGGTTGGGAGGGGTCCCCGCCTCCAAGGGGTCAGGAGCGTATGAGTGGGACGACCTTGGCGCGACCGGGAAACTCAGCAAACTTCCCAATGTCGATATCTTCATTTGCCACGCGCCGGTCCTCGGGATCACCGACAAGGAAGATGCCGCTCATCAGGGGAGCGAGGCGATCCGGAGCTATATCGAGGACCAGCAGCCGAAGTTCGTCTACCACGGCCACGTTCACGCCAAGATGGGGGCGATGATCGGGACGACGGCCGTGGTCAGCGTCTACGGCGCCGAAGTCTTCAGCCTGAGCTACACGTCCTGATTATTTCTTAGCCTCGAACAACGTCCAGGGGAAGGCCTTCATGTCGACCAGAAACCTTTCCATCCAGGCGTATTCCGGGTGGGCGGCAAAGAAATCGGCGGCGATGAAATCCTGGCCGCAGGGATGGCCCTTCCGGGCCCACAGCTTCAAATCGCCGGCCAGCGCCGACGTCGTCACCTTGCCCTGGACGGACCCGGCCGGATAGTAGGGCGTCCAGATGAATTCGGGCAGGCCGTTGGGGTCGACGTCGATATGCCCGCAGAGGGTTTTCCCGTTGGGTGAAAGCTGGCCCGTTGAGGCGTCGATGTGGTCGGCCTCGAAGATCATGGCCGTCTCGGCGTTGATCATCCCCTTGTTGTCATCCAGAAGTTTCTCCCAACGTGCTTTGCGGACGTTGACGGTCAGGCTGGGATCTTCGGGGTCGTAGGTCGTTTCCTCGGCGATGACCTTGGGATCGCAGGGGAAGTTCGCACCGGCGAAAAAGCCGTCGCTCGTCCGCCAGACCTGTTGGTTTTTAAGTCCGAGCTCGAGCCGGGCGATCTCGTTGGTCTTGATGTCGCCGACCAGCCAGTCGTTGGCATAGGCGCCGTTGTTCCCCTCGCTCATCAGGCGGATGAAATCGTCGATCGAGGCGGCGTACTGGGCGGCCCGGCGGGCGCGGACGAACTCGGGCGTTTTGGCCTCATCGAAACCCTTGTACATGGACATGGTGGTTTCTGTATAGATGATGCCGGCGCTGTTGATGACGAAATCGTCGCCGCTGTGGATATAGCCGGGGAAAGAATCCATGAAGATGCGGTTCCCCTTGGCCGGCGTGATGTCGGCGATGACGTTCCAGCGTTCTCCGACGATGTAATCCACCCAGTTGTTGTGGGCCATGACGATCTTGCCGTCCTCGGTGTAGCTGCCGGTGGCGATAAAAGCGCTGCAGTAGCTCGGCGATTTCCCGTCAGCGGCGCCCGGAGTGGTCTTTTCGTCCAAAAAGGGGACGTAATACCAGGCGAGCTCAATCCAGCCGTTGAGCGCCGTCAGGTCGATGGCGTCATAAGTCTTCTCGGGGAGGCGGGCGCGGAGGCCATCCACGATCCCCTGGATCTCCTCCTGGTATTCGGGATCGACCTTCGGCCAGAACATCCGGGAAGCGGCTTCGCGGAAGAAGGCCCAGTCGCGGCCGGTCGCCTTTTCCAGGAAGAAGGCGAACATCCGGAGGGCGTCGTCGATCTCAGAGGCCAGGTGATAACCGTTCTGGAAACCCACCTGGCGCGGGGTGCCTTCAAGATGGACGAAGACCCAGCCGTTGATTTCCTGGCGGTAGGAGTTCAGGAGCTCGGTCGGAAGCTTACCCTTCCCCGGCTTGGAGCAGGCCGCGAAGAAGAGCAGGTAGAGAACGAGTCCAAAGAGAAAAAATCGCTTCATGCTCATGGCTTCCCTCCCAAGGTCAGATGTGAAACGATTATAACATAGAATATCCGGGCGTGTCATTTGAATAACGCCTCGGGAAAGCTAAACCTTCGAGGTCGCTTCTCCATTCCCAAGTTATTCATCATATAAGGCTTAAAAAGGCCCCGAGCGGTTGAATTTCGGGCGGTCGGAGAGTATATTGTTGGATATTTTTTTAGGAGTTATACCATGTCTCATAAGTCGGTCTATTTCTTCGCTCCCGCCCTGGCCGAAGGCAACAGGGATATGAAGGACCTCCTCGGCGGAAAGGGTGCCAACCTGGCCGAGATGGCCGGGATCGGGCTGCCCGTTCCCCCGGGATTCACGGTTTCGACCGAAGTCTGCAATATCTTTTCCCGGTCCGGCGGAAAGCTCCCCGGCGAAATCGAATCCGAGATCAAGAAAAACCTCCTCAAGCTCGAGGAGACCGCCGGCCAGAAGTTCGGCGACCCGGCCGACCCCCTCCTCGTTTCGGTACGCTCCGGCGCCAAGTTCTCCATGCCCGGGATGATGGATACGGTGCTCAACCTCGGGCTCAACGATGCGACCCTGGAGGGGCTGGCCCGAAAGAGCGGCAACCGTCGCTTCGCCCTGGACTGCTACCGCCGCCTCATCCACATGTTCGGCGATGTCGTCCTCGACATTCCGAAGAAAAGATTCGAGGAGATTCTCCATGCCCACAAGGAGAAATACCGGGTCAAGCTCGACCACGAGCTGACCGAAAAGATGCTGGAGGAGATCATCGGCGCCTACCGGAACCTCATCAAGGCCAAGACGGGGAATGACTTCCCCCAGGACGTCGACGAGCAGCTGGGTCTGGCCATCAATGCGGTCTTCAAGTCGTGGAACAACCCGCGGGCCAGGACCTACCGCCGGCTCAACCACATTCCCGACGACCTGGGCACGGCGGTCAACGTCCAGCTCATGGTCTTCGGAAACATCGGCCAGAAGTCCGGGACCGGCGTCGGCTTCACCCGCAACCCGGCCACCGGCGATAAGGTGCTCTACGGCGAATACCTCCTCAATGCCCAGGGCGAGGACGTCGTGGCCGGCGTGCGCACGCCCTCTCCGATCGAGAAGCTCGAGTCCGAGATGCCCGAGGTTTATCGCGAGCTTAAGGACATCACAACCAACCTGGAAAAGCACTACGGCGACGTCCAGGACTTCGAGTTCACCATCCAGGACGGAAAGCTCTACATGCTCCAGACGCGAAACGGCAAGCGCACCGGACAGGCCGCCGTGCGAATCGCCGTGGACCTGGTCGAAGAAGAGCTGACCAGTAAAGAAAAGGCTCTCCTCCAGGTCGATCCCGAAGCCCTCAACCAGCTGCTCCACCCTGTTTTCGACGCCGAGGAAAAAAAGAAGCACGAGGTCCTGGCCAAGGGGCTGGCCGCCTCTCCGGGAGCGGCTGCCGGGCAGGCCGTCTTCAGCGCCGAGGAGGCAGAGGCCTGGAAGAAAGACGGCCGCAAAGTCATCCTGGTGAGGGCTGAGACCTCGCCCGACGACATCCATGGGATGAGCGCTTCCCAGGGCATTCTGACCGCGACCGGCGGTATGACCTCCCACGCCGCCGTCGTCGGGCGCCAGATGGGGAAGCCGGCCGTCGTCGGCTGCGGGGCCCTCCGTATCGACGAAGAGAAGAAGAGATTCGCGGTCGACGGAAAAACTTATAAGGAAGGGGACTGGGTATCGATCGACGGCGGCACCGGCGAGGTACTGGCCGGAGAGATACCGACCCGGCCCTCCGAGATCCTGCAGGTCGTCCGCGGCCGGAAGAAACCCGAAGATTCCAGGATGTACCAGTACTTCAGCAAGCTCCTGGGCTGGGCCGACGAAGTCAGGAAGCTCCGCGTCAGGGCCAACTCCGACACTCCGGAGGATGCCCGCATCGCCTTCGCTTTCGGCGCCCAGGGGATCGGCCTGGCCCGGACCGAGCACATGTTCTTCGGCCCCGAGCGGCTGCCCATCGTCAAGGAAATGATCCTGGCCGATAACGAAGCCGACCGGCGCAAGGAGCTGGACAAGCTCCTGCCCTTCCAGAAGAAGGACTTTTATGAGTTCTTCAAGGAGATGCACGGAAACCCGGTGACGATCCGCACCATCGACCCGCCGCTCCACGAGTTCCTGCCGCGGCGCGAGGACCTCATGGTCGAGCTGGCCGAGCTCAAGGTCAAACCCCGGAAGAACAAGAACAAGATCGCCGAGGTCGAGAGCCTGTTAGCCCGGGTCAGCCAGCTCTCCGAGTTCAACCCGATGCTCGGGCACCGCGGCTGCCGCCTGGGCATCTCCTACCCCGAGATCACCGAGATGCAGGCCCAAGCCATCTTCGAGGCCGCCTGCCGGCTGGCCAAAGAAGGGGAGAAGGTCTTTCCCGAGATCATGGTCCCGCTGGTCGGTCATGTTGACGAACTGGCCAACCAGAAAGAAATCATCGTCCGGGTGGCCGATGAGGTCATGAAGCGGCACGGGGTGAAGGTCGAGTACCTGGTCGGGACGATGATCGAGATCCCGCGCGGCGCCATCACGGCCGATGAGGTGGCCCGGGAGGCGGAATTCTTCAGCTTCGGCACCAACGACCTCACCCAGACCACCTACGGCGTCTCGCGCGACGACGGCGGCAAGTTCCTCAACGACTACCTCAACAAGGGCATCTGGAAAGATGATCCTTTCGAGACGATCGACACGGCTGGCGTCGGCGAGCTGATGAAGATGGCGGTCGAGAAGGGGCGGAAGACCCGTCCCGGCCTGAAAGTCGGGATCTGCGGCGTCCACGGCGGGGACCCGCGCTCGATCTTTTTCTGCCACAAGATCGGCTTGAACTATGTGAGCTGCTCGGCCTACCAGATCCCGATCGCCCGGCTGGCCGCGGCCCAGGTCAACATCGGCAAAAAGGGCAGCGAAGCCGATTAGCCGGCCCTGAAAAGAATTTAATTTTGGGGAGCCGCGGGTTCAGCCCTAATACCAGGCTCTAGTTTCCGGCCCGCTCTCTTAACATGAGATCGAACACGTCCTTCGCCCGGCACTCTTTCGTCACCGGATAGGTATCGACCAAAATCCGGCGCGAGGCCTTTTCGACCTCGTCGAAGGTTTGTTTTAAAAAGACCAACGTCGGGATGCCTTCCACAAGAAAGACAACCCGCGGTCCTTCATAATCGTCCCAGCAGATCCCTGCCTTGTCGAGAACGGACAGGGACTTGAATTCTTGGGCGGTGATGATCTCGGGCTTGATGTCTTGAAAAAGAACCGGGAGAAGGGCGTTCATCTCGGGGCCCCAGGTCCAGGTGTCTTTGTTGAAAACCCGGAATTGATCGAAATAGTAGGCCCGGTCCTCCGGTCCATCCGTATAGCTGCCAGTGTAGATCCCGATGATGATCTCGTCCGCTCTATCGAAGGACCGCCGCATTCCTTCGCGCATCGAACGGTGATGGGGTTTCAGAGAGATCCTGGGAGCCGCGGGGACCACGATTTCGTTTTCGGGCTCGACTCGGACCTCAGAAACGCGGGGGGTGCAACTCACGCCGATGAGCGCCGCCCAGGCGAGCACCCAGCCGAACAGGGCTGCCCTCCGGATGGACTGCATCAGCGGAGGAAAGGACAGTCCTCCTTGCGGGCGCTGGCGACTCGACATCACCGCTTGAAGAAATTCTTGACGACGAAGAAGACGTTCTCTTTGCGTTCCCGCAGTCGCCGCATGAAATACGGCAGCCAGTGCGTCCCGAAGGGGACGTAGCAACGAACCCGGTAGCCTTCCCGGGCGAGTTTCTGGAAAGTCTTGTTCCGGATACCGTAGAGATACTGAAACTCGTACTTGTCGGCGGCGATGGCGTTGGCGGCCGCGTAGTCCTTCGTCCACCTGATCAGCCTGTCGTCGTGGGTGCCGATGGCCGGATAGGCGCCCTCCTTGAAGAGCATTTCGGCGAGCTTGATGAAGTTGGCCCGGATATCCTTCATCTTCTTGATGGCCAGGTCGGACGGTTCCTTGTAGGCCCCCTTGCAGATCCGGACCTTCGCCTGGATCTTGTTGAGGTCCATGACGTCCTTCTCGGTGCGATAGAGATAGGCCTGGACGACGATCCCGACGTTGTCGTATTTCTGGCGCAGCCGATAGAAGAGGTCTAGCGTCCGCTGGGTATGGGGTGTCCCTTCCATGTCGATGCGGACGAAATTCCCGAGCCCTTTGGCCCGGCCGACGATCCTCTCGATGTTCTGGTAGCAGTACTCGGTGTCGATGTCGAGCCCCATCTGGGTGAGCTTCAGGGACACATGCGAATCCATCCCGGCCTTGGGAATGGCGTCCAGGAGGTCGAGGTAAGCGTTGACGGCCTTTTCCGCCGTCTCCTTGTCCTTGACGCTCTCCCCCAGGACGTCCAGGGTGGCCATGATCGCTTTTTCATAGAGTTTTTTGACGTTTTTTATGGCCTCTTCGATGGTTTCACCGGCCACGAAGCTGCGGGCCATCCGGGTCAATAATTTCATGAGGGCGACTCCTTTTTTAAGGATATCATGGGACGATTGCTAAAGGTCTATATCATATTCAATTGGGAGACAATTTCAAGAAAAAGTATCCTCAGATCCAAGGCGATCATAGCTGCAGGGAAACAAACATCTGCGAGAAGAAACAGTTCTGAAAATGTGATCTTTATAACAGGGGCAGCTCCCTGCGCCTAATGGATTAGCATAAACGGAGATGCTGACCCCTGAAGACAAGAAATTGTCATTATCGGGTTCCTGGTATATACTTCGGCTTCTTCATGCTGCGCATCCTGAAGGTCCTGGAGAAATGGCGGTTCCCCGTCCCCTTCGTCTACAGTGACGACTATTGGATGCTCGACGTCGGCAAGCACGTCTTTCCTATCAAGAAATACCGGGCCCTCTATGAGAGGCTCATGCTGCTCGGAGCGAAGAAAGAGAACTTCATCCCCCCGGAGCCGGCCTCTGACGAGGATGTCCTGCTCGTCCACTCGCCGCGCTATGTCAAAAAGCTCAAGACGGCCTCGCTTTCCTCGGCTGAGATCGCCATGATCGAACTCCCTTTTTCCTTGGAATTGGTCCGTTTCGCCTGGCTGATGGTAGGCGGGACCATCCTCACGGCCCGCCTGGCCCTGGAGCGGGGACTGGCCGTCCACATCGGGGGGGGCTTTCACCACGCTTTTCACGACCATGGAGAGGGCTTCTGCGTTCTCAACGATGTCGCCATTGCCGTCGAGGCCCTCAAGAAGGAGGGCGCCGTGCGGAGAGTCATGGTCGTCGACTGCGACCTCCACCAGGGGAACGGCACCGCCCATATCCTGGCGAACAAGAACTATGCCTTCACCTTCTCCATCCACCAGATGGACCTCTATCCTTCGAACAAGCCCTCCTCCTCGGTCGATGTCGGTCTCTGGTCGGGAGACGGCGACAGGGAATACCTGGCCGCTCTCCGTTCCCACTTTCCCCGTCTCTACCAGGAATATTCGCCCGACCTTGCTTTCTATCTGGCCGGAGCCGACCCCTTCGAAAAGGACCAATTAGGAGGCCTTCGCCTGACCAAGGAAGGGCTTCGCCAGAGAGATCTCATCGTCATCACCGAGGCGCGGCGGCTCCAGATCCCGGTGGCGGTAGTCCTGGCCGGCGGGTACGCGGTGGAGATGGAAGAGACGGTGTCCGTCCACCTGGGCACGATCCGGGCTGCCCAGAAGGCCCAGCGGAGATATTCTCAGACCCCGGTTTCTTTGCCCAGCCAGCCTAAATAATCCACTGGCCCTTTCTTGAACGCTATTCCTGCAGAAAGACGTGGGCAAAAACCTTGGAGTCGCCGATCATGTTGTCGATGTGGCAGTATTCGTTGGGCTGATGGGCGGTTTCATCGACCCGCGACCAGCAGGCGGCTTCATATCCGGCCCTCCGGAATAGGGCGGCCACGGTGCCGCCGCCGATCCCGCTCGCCTTGCCCTCCACTTTGTAGACGTCCTTGATGGCCGCGCGCAGGGCGGTGACGACGGCCGCCTGGGGAGAAGTCGGCGGTGCCGCGGGAGCCCGCTGCTGGTCCTCGAGGGCGACCTTGACCTTGAACTTGTTTTCGATCTTCTTGACGATCCTCTGGATCTCCTTTTCTACATCCTCCAGAGAGAACTGGGGGAGGACGCGGCAGTCCAGGTAGAAGATGTCCTCTCCCGGGATAGTGTTGATGTTGGGGACGTTGGGTTCTTTTTTCGTCGGTTCGAAGGTCGAGACGGGAGGCTCGAAGATCTCATCCTGGTTTTTGAAGATCCTGTTAAGACTCTCCAGTTCGGTGATCAAGAAGCTGGCCGCCTTGAAGCTGTTGATCCCCTTGTTGGGAGTCGAGGCATGGGTCTGTTTGCCCATGGTCTTGAACTTGAGCCAGAGGATTCCCTTCTCGGCCACTTCGATCATCGTCCCGTCCTTGTTGCCCGCGTCCGGGACGACGATCAGGTCGTTCCTCCGGAAGGCCACGGTGTTGCGGAGGACATATTCGATGCCTTTCCGGCTGCCGGTCTCTTCATCGGCGACCAGGGCGATCCCGATATTGCAGCTCGGCCGGATCCCCTCCGCCTGGAAAGCTTTGACGGCAAAGAGGGAAGCGACCAAATCCTGCTGGTTGTCCTCGACGCCGCGACCGAAGACCTTGCCGCCTTCGACCCAGGCCTTGAACGGGTCTCCTTTCCACTGGGCCAGATCTCCGGGAGGGACGACATCCATGTGGGTCATGATCCAGGCTGTTCGGGCGGAGGAATCGTCCTTGATGACGGCCAGGATATTCGGCCGGTAGCCGGCCGGCGCGTCCAGGTCGGGGGCCTTGATGACCTCGATATCGTCGAACCCCGATTGTCTGAGAAAATCGAGCAGGAATTCCGCCTTCTTGACTTCTCCCTCGCCGCCGCTGGCGGGAGAGATAGCGGGCAGGGAACAGAGCTTGATTTGCATGTTGATCATCTCGTCGCGGAAACCATCGATGCGTTTGGCGATCTTTTCGAATTTTGTCATGGAGTTCCTCTGTCCGGGGAATCATAGCATCTTGAAAATGAATATTCAAGCCGTTGGGGTGGGGCTTGAGGACCGGCCCGACCGGTGCATTCCTTGACATTTGGCGGGGGCGGACATACATTACCTGACAATGCGGCTCGGGTTTGATCTCCGCCCTTTTTTGCGTGAAGAGACGGGTGTGGGGACGTATCTCAAGAACCTGCTGTTCCACCTGGCGAGGATCGACGCGACCAACGAATATTTCCTTCTCTCCTCGTCCTGGAAAGACCGTTTTCCCGCCGAGAAGATCCCGCCCTTCGCCCGGATGAGATTCCACGACCTGCGCATTCCGGTGAAGCTCCTCAACGCCCTCTGGCAGAAGCAGCACCGGCCGCCTCTGGATCTCTTTTTCCGGACAAAACTCGACTTGACTCATTCGGCCACCCCGCTCATCCTGCCCAGCCGGGGAAAAAGAATCATCACCGTCCATGACCTTTTCTTCATGGACTTTCCGGAAATGGCCGGAGAAGAAGCAGGCAGAATGTTCTTCCGTCTGGCCGCCGCCTCTTTCCGGAACGCTGACGGGATTCTCACCTTCTCTAACTTCACTTCCCTTGAACTCGTCTCCCGCTTCGCGCTCGAGGAAAAAAAAGTGAAGATCGTCCGCCATGGGCTGGACAAACGCTTTCTGGAAGAGATCCCGGTCGCCGGGCTCAAGGCGACACGAAAACGCTGTAACCTTCCCCCGGCTTTCCTGCTTTTCGTGGGCGCCCAGGTTCCGCGCAAGAACTTGGTTCGTTTCCTCGAAGCCTTGAAGATCGTTCATCTCCACGGCATTCAGATCCCCCTCGTCCTGATCGGCCCCGAAGGAGAGGACACTGAAGCCATCCGGCTGCGGGCGGAAAAACTCGGGCTCGGCCACTGGGTCATGATGGCCGGCTATCTTGATGAAGAGAATGTCCGGCATGCCTACCGGTTAGCCAGCGCCTTCGTCTTCCCCTCCTTGTGTGAGGGATTTGGCCTGCCGCTCGTCGAGGCGATGGCCAGCGGGGTTCCGATCGCCGCCTCCCGGATCTCGGCCATTCCAGAGGTCTGCCGGGATGCCGCCGTGTATTTTCAGCCGGAAAATCCCGAAAGTATGGCCGAGAAGGTCGTCTCGGTCATCGAAGACGGAGAACTGAGGAAGAAACTCATCGCCAGGGGAAAAGAGAGGGCCCGGGACTTTAGCTGGGAGAAGGCCGCCGCGGAGACGCTGGAGTTCTATGAGCGGGTGGTCCAAGGATTATGAAAATAGCGCTGGACGGCTTTGAGCTGGGCCGGGGTGCCAAAGGAGTCGGCCGGGTCATTCACAACCTATTGGTCCAGCTTCCGGACCTCCTTCCGAACGACCATTTCCTCATTTTCACCAAAGAGGGCATCTGGAAATATTCGCATCCCCGAACGGAGGAGCGCCTCCTCCGCCGGCGGGGCGGCTACCTGCGCTGGCAGAACGGGCCTCTGCGGAGGGCCCTGAAGAGGGCCAACCCCGACCTTTTCATTGCCTCCAACTATATCCTGCCTCTTTCCTGTCCTTGGAAGACCATCCTTTTCGAACACGATATCTCGGTGGTCTCTCATCCCGAATGGTATCCTCGAAGATACGCCTTCACGCGAAGGTTTCTCGTCAGGCGAAGCCTGGAGCAGGCGGGCCTCGTTGTCGTCTCTTCGGAGTTCGTCAAGAAGGAGATCCTGGACTCCTTTGATATCAACGGGGAGAAGATCAGGATCATCGGCTACGGTGTGGAAGAA
This sequence comes from Candidatus Aminicenantales bacterium, assembly GCA_049287565.1. Lineage (GTDB taxonomy): Bacteria > Acidobacteriota > Aminicenantia > Aminicenantales > UBA8522 > UBA8522. The sequence continues at coordinate 9,721 of JBAQGA010000079.1, read as the reverse complement.
AGATTCCGGCGGGCCTCGGAAACCGAAATCGATTTCTGGAAGGAGAAAAAAGGCCTGGCCGGGAAAAGGGTCATCGGCTTTCTCGGCAACATTTTCAGGCGGCGTCATGTTCCCGAGCTCATTCGAGCCGTCGGCATGCTCCGGGCGGGGTTTCCGGAGGCGGTGCTTTATCTTATCGGGCAGGATTTCGGCGTCTTGGGCGGGGGAGGCGCCCCCGCTCCGGCGATGCCGGACTGGGTCTTTTGGGATCAGTCGCTTCCCGAGGAGGAGCTGCCGCTTTATTATTCTTCCATCGACGCCTTCGCCTACCTCTCGGAATACGAGGGGTTCGGGTTTCCGCCTCTTGAGGCGCTGGCCTGCGGTGCGCCCTCGGTGCTCCTGAACGGCAGCTCATTGGGCGAGATCTTCTCCGGTCTGGCCCTCCTGGTCGATACGCCCGAGCCGGGGGCGATCGCCGCCGCCCTGAGGACGGTTCTTACTGACGAGACGAAGAGGGCCGAGCTTGTGGACGAGTTCGATCGCCGGAGAGAGCGGTTTTCCTGGAAAAGGGCGGCGCGTGAGCTGGCCGCTTCAATCCGAAGCATGTGACCGAGATGAGAGATACCGGCCGGGGCGATCCCGGACAGAAGAGCAGTCCGGAACTCTCGGTCGTCGTCGTCAACTACAACGATCGCGGCCACCTGACCGTCTGTCTGTCATCGCTCCAGAAGGCGGTTGCCGGTTTGAGCGCCGAGGTCATCCTGGTGGACAATCGTTCCGAGGACGGAAGCCCTGACTTGGTCAGGGCGGCCTTCCCCTGGGTCAGGTTGATCGAAAACAAAGAGAACCTCGGCTACCCTAGGGCCAACAACATCGGGTTTCGTCAAAGCCGTGGAGAGTTTTGTTTATTCCTGAACACCGATACAGTCGTGCCCGATAGCGGGCTCGCCGCGCTCCTGTCCGGGATCAGGGGACGGCCGGAGGCAGGGGCGATCGGTCCGGCCCTCGTCCATGAGAACGGGCGTTTCCAGGTCTCTTTTGGCAGGAAAGTGAACTTCTTCTCCGAGATCCGCCAGAAGCTCATCCTCAACCCTTTCTACAGAATCGTACTCCGGTCCTCCCGGAAGGCCCGGGAGGTCGGCTGGCTGAGCGGGGCCTGCCTGCTGGTCAGGCGCGAGGCGGTCGAGGCGGCCGGTCTTTTCGACGCGGATTTTTTTCTCTATTTCGAGGATATCGACCTCTGCCGAAGGATCAGAGAGCGCGGCTTCAAGCTCATCTTCTTTCCTGCGGTTCAGGTCATCCACATTGGCGGAGCAGCCACTTCCACCCGCCGCTGGCGGAGCCGCCTGGAATACCGGCGCAGCCAGCTCCTTTTCTATGAGAAACACAATTCCCGGAATTCCCTGCGTTTCCTGAAGCTCTACTTGAGATGGAATGTCTTTGTGCTTGGACTCATCAGGTCGAGAGAAGATAGAGAAGAGAGGGTACGCTATCGGGATGGGCTCCGGAAGATCGCGTCCGGCCGAGGGAGCTGAGTAAATCGATGGAAAAACTCAAAATCATGGAGATGATCGATAAACCCGCCCTCGGCGGGGGGCAGACCGCTCTTCTTCTCCTGGCTGAGAACTTGGACCGAGACATATTCGAGACCTTCGTCTGTTCGGGCGGAGAGGGCCCGCTGGCCAAGGAGGCCCGGCGAAAAGGTCTCGCCTTTGTGCCGGCCCCCCTGAATAAAAAGCTCGGCTTCCGTTCCCGGCGCGAAATCGCTTCTGTCCTCAAAGAATTAAAAATCGACATCCTTCATACCCATGGTGGAGTGGCCGGGCTCCACGGCCGGACCGCAGCCCGCCTTGCCGGGACGCCGGCCCTCGTCCATACTCTTCACGGCATCCATTATCTCCACTATAGAAATCCGTTCCTGCGCCGGCTATATATGCTCCTGGAAAGGAGATACTCCCGGTTCACCGACCGACTGGTTCTTGTCTGCCGGTCCGACCTCCGGCAGGCCAGAAGATACAAACTGGCGCCTGAGGGGAGGATGACGGTCATCCAGAATGGCCTCAATGTCCGGCCCGGGCCCGGGGCTGATGACCTTGCCCGGCGCAGAGGTGAACTGGGATGGACGCCCGGCCGGCCCGTCGTCGGCACGGTCGCCCGCCTCCATCGACAGAAGGGGATCATTCATCTTCTTCAGGCCAGCCGGAGGATTCTCAATGCCGTTCCGGAATCCCGCGTTGTGGTCGTGGGGGATGGCCCTCAGGCCGACAGGATGAGGCGGGAAGCGTGCCGCCTGGGACTCGGAGAGAAGTGCCTTTTCCTCGGGGAGAGAGAGGATGCCATAGCCCTCATGGCGCTATTCGATGTCTTTGTCCTGCCGTCCCTCTGGGAAGGGTTGCCTTTTGTCCTGGTGGAAGCCGCCGCCCTGGGAAAACCGATCGTCGCCACGGCTGTAGACGGAGTCCCCGAGATACTGGAAGACGGCCAGACCGGCCTCCTCGTTCCTCCCGGTGATTCTGAAGCTCTGGCCGGTGCCGTCATTCGACTGTTGCGGGATAAGGATGAGGCGGGACGCTTGGCGGAGAGGGCCAGGACGCTCGTCCCGCCCCGCTTCCCCCTACGCCGCATGGTCGAGCAGACCCAGACCCTTTATCTCGATGTTCTCGGGGTCAAGCCTCCACGGTCAGAATGACAAGCTCTTATCAGGCTAAAGGTGAAATTTGGGAATAGAGGCGCGACCTCGAGGGTTTAGCCTTTCCGAATTGTTTTTCGAGGGGAGCCGTCCTTGCGGCCGCGAGGACTGTCTGAGCACGCAGAGATCAAGTTGAGGTGGACTAGAATGAAGGCAACGTGCATTTTGCGTCTGAATATATCATGCGGAGTTCCGCAGCGCCGAGAAAAACGGTTCGGGAACGGCGTTAAAAACCTGAGCGGGAGCCCCGACGTTCCCAAATTTCACCTTTCGTTATTAAATAAATTGCGACGATGCAGGTTTGACCCCGTTTTTAATTCAATTTATAATCATCCTCAATGGATAAAATCAAAGTCGCCCTGGTCCATGACTGGCTGACCGGCCAGCGGGGCGGCGAGAAGGTGCTCGAGGTCCTGGCCGAGATCTTCCCCGAGGCTCCGATTTATACGCTTTTCCACATCAAGGGAAGTCAGGTCGTGACGATCGAAAAGCGGGACATCCGGACGAGTTTTCTTCAGAAGCTGCCCTTTCTCAGGAAGAGGTACCGCTACTACTTGCCGCTCTTCCCCCTGGCCGTCGAGCTCTTTGACCTGGGAGATTACGAACTGGTCATCTCGAGCTCGCACTGCGTGGCCAAGGGCGCCATTCCTCCTCCTGACGCTCTCCACATCAGCTATGTTCACTCGCCCATCCGCTACGCCTGGAACCAGTATTTTGCCTACTTCTCGCCGGACCGGCTGTCGTTTTTTTCGCGGCGCCTCATTCCCCCGATCATCCACCGGCTGCGCGTCTGGGACGAATCGTCCTCCGCCCGGGTGGATCATTTCGTCGCCAACTCGGAGAACGTCGCTCGGCGCATCCGGAAGTACTACCGCCGGGAATCCGATGTCATCCCCCCGCCGGCGGATACGGAATTCTTCCGGCCGCCCGATGACGAGCCGCCCCGGCCGGATTATCTCATCGTCTCGGCGCTCGTCCCCTACAAGCGGATCGACCTGGCCATCGAGGCCTTCAACCGTTCCGGAGAGCGGCTCACGATCGTCGGCACAGGACCCAACCTTGGGAAGCTCAAGAAAATGGCGCGCTCGAATATCGCTTTCCTCGGTCAGGTTTCAGCTGAGGACCTCCGGGCTCTCTATCAGAAGGCGAAAGCTTTGCTTTTGCCCGGCGAAGAGGATTTCGGGATCACGGCCCTGGAGGCCCAGGCCTGCGGGACGCCCGTCATCGCCTACGGCCGCGGCGGTGCCCTCGAGAGCATCGTCCCGGGCGAGACCGGCGTCTTTTTCTCCGAGCTCACGGCTGCCGGCCTGAGCGGTGCCCTTGACAAATTCCAGGGCTTGAAATTTAATAAATCCGGCATCCGGGCAAACGCCGAGAAGTTCTCCCGCCGTTCCTTCCGAGAGAAGATGGCGGCTTATTTCGAACAGAAATGGACGGTTTATAAAGGGCAGCGGTGATCCAGAAGAAGCGTTCCGGTCTCGTCGGGCTTTTTGTGCTCAGCGATGCCGTGGCCGTCCTCATCTCCTACTTTTATTCTTACCTCTTCCGTTTTTACGTCTATCTCATCCCCGTGGACCCGGCCAAGGGGATCCCTCCCCTCCATCAGTATGTGGTTGTCTTTCCGCTCTTCCTGGCGACGCATCTTCTGATCTTTTACCTCCAGGGCTTCTACAGGACCCGCCTCCAGCGCGCCAAGATCGACGATTTCTTGGCCGTCTGCCTGAACGCGCTCCTGACCATCGCTATCGATTTTTTCGGGATCATGAGTTACCTCTACGGCTACAGCCAGGGCCCGCGGCCGCTTTTCCGAGTGACCTTCAAGCTCTCGCACGGCTTCCTGGCCGTTTATTTTGTCGTCGTCATCTTCATGATCACGTTTTTCCGCAACCAGATCTTTTTTTACATGAAGAGACGGTACGCCAGGGGTTTGAACCTCCAGAACGTACTGGTCATCGGAGCGGGGGAAATGGGAAAGGCGGTGGCCCAGAAGATCCTCGTTTACAAGGATCTGGGCTTCCGGCTCAAGGGCTTCCTGGACGACGACCGGCCCGTTGGAGAAAAGATCGAGATCGATGGCGGAGTGGAAGTGCTCGGCCGAATCCAAGACCTCGGGCCGATCCTCGATAAAGGAGAGGTCAACGAAGTTTTTGTCGCCCTGGACCTGAACAACTATGCCAAGATCCAGGAGACCATCAAGGTCGCCCACCGCTATGTGGTCAACATCCGTCTGATTCCCGACCTGTTCCAGCTCCTCACCTTGAAGGCCAACATCCAAGACCTCGATGGATTCCCGGTGATCTCGATCGACGATGTGTCCCTGAGAGGCGGCAAAAGCCTGTTCAAACGGTTGATCGACATCGTCGTTTCCGCCCTGGGGTTGATCATCCTTTCGCCCCTGCTCCTCGTGATCGCCGTCGTCGTCAAGCTGACCTCCCCGGGGCCCGTCTTCTTTCGCCAGAAAAGGATGGGCCTGGACGGACGGCGGTTTAGCATGATCAAGTTCCGGACGATGATCCGGAGCGCCGAGGAGGAGTCGGGCCCGGTGATGAGCCGTCCCGGCGACCCCCGGATGACCAAGGTCGGCCGTTTTCTCCGCAAATTCAGCCTCGATGAGCTCCCCCAGCTCGTCAACGTCTTCAAGGGCGAAATGAGCCTCATCGGGCCGCGTCCGGAGCGGCCGGAATTCGTCAGAGAATTCGCCGGCAAGATCCCCAACTACATGCTCCGGCATAAAGTCAAGTGCGGGATCACGGGCTGGGCCCAGGTCCATGGCCTGCGGCAGGACACTCCGATCAGCAAGCGAATCGAATACGATTTCTACTACATCCAGAACTGGTCGCTGGCCCTCGAACTCAAGATCATCTGGATGACTCTGCGCAAGGGGTTTGTCGATCGGAACATGTAGACGGCCGGCGACCGTCTCAATCCCTCTTCAACACCTCGTACAAGGCCTGCTGAAGCTCCTGGACAAAGCGGAGCTTATCCGCCTTCGTTGGCTTGGCCGGGGTGAAGGTCACCGCGGGGAGGAACTCAACGGTCAGACGGGGCCTTTCGTAGCGCTTGATCCTCATCCGGTCCAGGAGGCATCTCCACAACCGGAAGGGAAGGATCCTGTCGGCAACGTATTTCTTGTAGGTGTCCTTGTTGATCTCGGGTCTTTCTTTGATGATGCTCGGCACGATCTTCAGGACGTGGCCACGCCGGTGGAGCATCTCGGCCAGGCTGGGGACGGTTGTCGGGATGCTCAAGAGCTCCCCTTTTTCATGAGTGCTCCCCCCGCTCGGCGCTATGGCCACGGGAATGTTCTCGGCTAAGGACTCGAGACAGGACTCGAGGGCCCGCCTGTTCGTCCGCGCCTTTCTCGTCCTTTCTTCTGATGTCGGGGGATCATGCAGGTAAACAGGGATGAAATTGAGTCGGTTCATCTGGGCGATCAGGAATCGCGTCATCAGGTTCGCGATCCAGTCCAGAGTTCGCCGGGCCAGGGCTCGCCTCTCTATTTTCTTCTGGAGACGCGGCGAAAAAAGCGAATTTCGGACATCTCTCTCGGTCCTTTCGAACAGGTCCCGGCCGACGAGCGTCAGTTCGATAAAAAACCGGATCGGCCGGTCAGGCGGGGCGGCCACCGCCAGAAAGACCGGCTCACTGCGCCTGGCGACGTGGTTATATACAAAAAGGACGGGTTCTTTTCGGGGGATATTGTGGAGCCCGATAGCCCTTGGCTTGGGACAGATGGGAACGGTTCTTAACAGGCGGACGCAGTTTCTGTAGGATAGCGTAAGCATCGAATCGTTCAGGCCGTTGGGAAAAAGGTCATGCGGATGCCTTTGAGGACGTATTGCGTCCCCGAGACGATGGTGAGGAGCAGAGTGGCGATGCAGAACACATCCAGGACGGAAGACGATGTCATCGCCGACAGGATGGCCGACCGTCCCAGAGCGGAGACGTGGACGAAGTTGGAGAGAATGACCCAGAAGACCGTGGCCACCTGGAAAACCGTGCTGATCTTTCCCGAGATCGCAGGCGGGAACTCCCTGGGGCCGCGGATACAATATATAACCACCCCGCCCGCGAGGATGAGAAAGTCCCGGCCGATAACCACCGCCGTCAGCCACAGCGGGATGACATAGCTGAAGCCCAGGCTCCGGATGGTCAAAAGGACGAAGGCGGTGGAAAGGAGCAGCTTATCGGCCAGCGGGTCGAGGATCGTCCCGATGCGCGTCCGCTGGTTCCAGGCCCGCGCCGCCAGCCCGTCCAGGACGTCGGTCGATCCGGCCAGAAAGATAACGACCAGGGCGCCCAGCGCTTTCTTTTGCAGGATCATCAGGGCAAAGACGGGGACCAAAGCGACCCTGATCAAGGTGAGAGCATTGGGTACGTTCCAGAACTTTTCTCTGGCGGTCGTTTCCATCATGGCCTCGCTATTCGCTGCGCCGCCGCCGCGGGTTCAGCGCACCAGCGCGAGCAGGATATCGACGGTCTTGACGGCGTCCGCGCCGGGAACAGTCTGGTCTGGCCGGAAGCTCTTGTCCGGGTAGAGCTCCATGATCTGATAGGAGAGAATCTGACTGATCGTCCGATAAGCGTAGTGGTCGGGAGCGACGTCCTGGATCTGGATCATATCCAGAGGGATCTGAGGGATGAACCGATGGCCCCGACCTTCGAAATATTGGATGACTTTGAGGAGCGTCTCGGCCAGTTCTTCCCGGGTCACATTCCTCTTCGGCTGAAAAGCATGGTTCGGGTAGATCTCGAGAAAACCCAGCGAGGTCACTTTGAGAATGAACTTGACGGCCCAAGAAGCGGAGATGTCGACGATGATGGGAGGCTGGGGCGGAGATTCCCCCAGAACATCCCGGAGCTTTACCGCCAACAGGGCGGCGAGATCTTCCCGGGTAACCGCCGGCGCAAGCGGGATTTCGTTGTACAGACTGGGTATCTCGAAGATGCCGAGCCTGCTCTTCAGGGCTTCGACCTGCTGTTGGGCCTGCTGGTTTCCGCTGTCGAGCGCCAGTATCTTCTGGTAGATCTCCAGACTCTGTTCGTACTGCTTGGCCTCGGCCAGCGTTTCGGCGTACACACCCAGGATCTCGAGGTCTTCAGGTCGTCCGGCGGCCGCCGCCTTCAGATGGACCAGGGCGCTCGACAGCCTATTCTCGTCCCTGTAGAGACGGGCCAGGGCCAGATGTGTCGGAATCGACTCCGGCGAATAATGAAGGGCTTTGAGATAGGACTCTTTCCCCCTCTCGATATCTCCCCGGGCGACCGCCGCCCTGGCCGTTTCGACAGCCTGTCCAGTCTTCTGCGCTTTTAGGAATTCGTATCCCTGCTTCGCCCAGGCGTTCGTGGGATCGATCTTCAGCACCTCCCGGAGTTCATTGAACGTCTTGTCCTCGTCGCCGATCTTTTGATAGATCTGTGTCAATCCCAGATGGGCCAGCAGAGAGCCCGGATTCTCTTCCACCGCCAGCTGGAAATATCCTTCGGCTGAAGGAAAGTTCTCCTGGAGAAGAAAAATATATCCCAGACCCGTATTATAGAGAGGACTCGCGGGGCCCAAACGAAGAAAGGCTTTTTCGGCTTTGTCTATCCAGCCCTGTCTCAGGTGGTCCCAGGCCTCTTCCATCTGGATGCGCTCTTCGAGAGTCAATGGAGTGACCAGAGATTGAGGAAGATTTTCGATATAGAGGTTGGGCGGCGGTGGCGCGACGGTGACGCAGGAGGCCAGGAGGATGGCGAGGGCGCCGAGCCGACAAGCATTTCTTACCAATTCTCTTCTCCTTGGATGAGATAGGGAAGATAGTTTAACATGAATTTGGGATCGGCCATAACCTTGATTTCAGAATTGTCGCCGTTCTCCCGTTTTTTGAGGACGAGCGTCCAACGGTGGAAAGACGGGAGAAGCTCCTTCTTGTCCTTGGGGATGCGCAGGTAGAAAAGGCGATAGTCCCGGAAGAGAATGGCCCTGATCCGGTCCTTGAGGCTCGAAATCCCCTCTCCCGTCTTGGCGGACAGGTAGACGCTCCGCTCTTCGGACGAGGAGTTCCGGGCCAGCAGATCTTCTTTGGAAGGAAGGAGGTCGATCTTATTGAAAACCTTGATGACCGGGACGTCGCCGCTCCCGATCTCGGCGAGGATGTTCTCGACGGCCCGGGTCTGTTCCTCTGCGGCCGGTGAGGAGAGGTCGATGACATGGCACAAACAGTCCGCCTCATTGACCTCTTCCAGGGTGGCCTGGAACGAGCTGACCAGCTCGACCGGGAGCCTTTTGAGGAAACCGACGGTATCGCTCAGGTAGAAACGAAGCCCGTCTGGGAATTCCACCCGGCGGAGGACGGGGTCCAGGGTGGCAAAGAGGGCCGGCGAAGTGAGCATTGTCTCCCGGCAGAGGGCGTTGAACAGGGTCGATTTGCCGGCGTTGGTGTAACCGACCAGGGAAACGGTCGGCACCGGGCTTTCCCTCCGGTTCTCCCTTTGGCTCTCCCGTCTCTTCTGAATGCCCAGTATCTCCTTCTTGATCCGGGAGATCCGATCGGTGATCCTGCGCCTGTCTTCCTCGAGCTTTTTTTCTCCCGGGCCCCGGGTGCCGATGCCGGCGCCCAGCTTCGAAAGAGCCCTCCCTTTTCCGACCAGACGGGGCAGCAGGTAGCTGAGCTGAGCCAGTTCGACCTGGAGCTTGCCTTCATTGCTGCGGGCCCGCTGGGCGAAGATATCGAGGATCAGCTGCGTCCGGTCGATGACCTTGGGACCGATCCGATCCTCCAGACTCCTCTGCTGGATAGGGCTGAGGTTGTGGTCGAAAATGATGAGGTCGGCCTGGATCTGCTCTTTGGTCCGGGCCAGCTCTTCAGCCTTGCCCTCACCGATGAAGTATCTCGGGCTGATCCGCGAACGGCGCTGGAAGATCTTTTCTTCCACACGGGCGCCCGCCGCCGTGGCCAGGCTGGCTAATTCCTCCATCGATTCCTTGGCCTCCAAGCGGTCTTTCTGGGTGATCGCGAGGTGGACAAGAATCGCTTTTTCCATGATTAAGAAGAGAGCCGTGCCTCAAGG
>JBAQGA010000078.1:0-3071 GCA_049287565.1 Candidatus Aminicenantales bacterium | reverse complement strand
CCTCCCCTCTATCCCCTCCCGCCAGGGGAGGGGGAATATTTTTTGCATTATTTGTGAATAGATCAGGCTAATTCACCCCCCGACCGGTGGGTTCGTACAGCCCTGAGATGATCGATCAAGCGCCTGCGTCTCTCTTTTTGATGGCCATTATAATTCATCCTCATGCCAGGGAACGCATGGAAGAGCGCGGGGCTACAGAATCTGAAGTTAGAATCACAATTAGCAATGGCGAGAAGTTTCCATCGAAATTCGGTCGCACAGGGTTTAGATATAATTTCGCTTTTGAGAGGAATAGGAACGGGAGATTCTATCGGACAATACAGGTTGAGGTTTAGGGCATGGATGATGCAGGGGATTTTGTCGTCATTACAGTTGTAGTAAGATACTTCTAGGAGCAGGACTATGGACATCAGCTATGACCCCCGATACAACGTTGCCTACATCCGATTCAGGAAAAAAACGAAAGGCGTCGAGACCCGTACTTATCATGGTCTGACTCCGATCAGGCGTGTTTTCTTGACATCGTGAGTCGCCGGTGATAGTATTTTTTTCTCTGAAAAAACCAGATTCTTGCCCGGTGTGATTTTGGAGATGCGTCGAGTCAGCGCAATCCTGCCCCTGATTTTTTTCTTGATCGGCGGCGCGGCCTTTGCCCGGGAAAGCGATCCCCCTCGCCGGGAGAGCAAGTCGGAGCAAGAGCAGAAGGGGAAGGAAACGGCGCCGCCGGCTGAACAAGAAGAAAAGGCCAAGCCCTATCGAATCAAAGGCTCCGACGTCGTGGTCACCTCGACGCGCACCGAGGAGAGGATCGTCAATGTGCCCTACTCGGCTGTCTCCCTCGACTTCAATTATCTGGTCGACCGCAAGCAGGCGCGGACGATTCCGGAAGCGCTCTCCGAGGTTCCGGGGGTTATGGTCCAAAAGACGGCTCATGCTCAGGGATCCCCTTATATCCGGGGTTTCACCGGCTACAGGAACCTGCTTTTGGTGGACGGGATCCGGTTGAACAACTCCGTGTTCCGGGACGGGCCGAATCAATACTGGTCGACCTTCGACCCTCTGATCGCCGAGAGGTTGGAGATCATCGGCGGACCCTCCTCTGTTCTTTACGGCTCCGATGCGATCGGGGGAACGGTCCAGGTGATCACCCGGGAGCGGTTGCGCTATGAACAGGATTTCGGTCTGAACGGCCGCGCCTATTATCGCATCGCCGGAGGCGAGAGCTCTCACACCGGCCGACTCGAAGTGCAGGGCAACAAGGGCAAGCGGCTCGGTTTCCTCTTTGGGGCCAGCCTCAAAAAATACGGCGACTTGAGGGCCGGCGGCGGGACGGGGGTGCTGCCGAAGACGGGTTATGACCAGCAGAGCCTGGATTTCAAGCTCAACTACGCGATCGATGAGAGCCGCGAGCTCGTCCTGGGCCTTCAACACGACAACATCGCCGATGCCTGGCGCACCCACCGGACCATCTTTGCGAAGTCGTGGCTCGGGACAACGACCGGGACGGACAAAGATCTCTCCCTCGATCAGCGACGCCAGCTCGTATATCTGCAATACCGTTGGGACCGGGTCAACCGCCATATCGATCAAGCCAAGTTCAGTCTGTCCTGGCACCGGCAGTACGAGAGCCAGTTCCGCCGAAGAAGCAACGACGCGCGGACGACGGACGGCTTCGACGTCGGCACGGCCGGTTTCTGGGGCCAGTTCATCTCCCGCTCCAGGATCGGCAAGCTGACCTATGGATGGGAATATTATCTGGATTTCGTCGATTCTTTTCGCCGGGACCCGGACAATGCGAACCCGGCCGCGCACGAATCGCCCCGCGGACCCGTGGCCGACGACGCGAGATACCACCTCTTCGGGCTCTACCTTCAAGATGAAGTGGCCTTCCGTAATTCGCTCGACCTGACGGCCGGCCTGAGATATTCGTGGGTCAAGGCGGTGGCGGCCCAGGTTGGGATGGGCGCGATCGAGCCGGCCTTCGCCGAGCTGCCGGAGCTGAATGCCAGTTATTCGTCGGTCGTGGGCAACCTGCGCCTTCTTTATCACCTGGACGATCACTGGAATATCTATGGCGGCGCGGCCCAGGGTTTCCGGGCGCCCAACCTGTCGGACCTGACGCGGTTCGATATCGCCCGGAGCGGCGAACAGGAAACTCCGTCGTTGTCCCTGAAGCCGGAAAAGTATCTCTCGCTCGAGACCGGCGTTAAATGCCTCCACCGGACGTGGCAGGGAAGCCTGAGCTATTTCCATCTGTTCATCGACGGGATGATCATCCGGGTGCCGACCGGAAATACGATCGGGGGAAACGCCGAGGTCACGCGGCGGAACATTGGTGTCGGGCGGATACATGGATTCGAGGCGGCCGGATTTCTCCAGTTCAGCGGGATCGGACTTCCTCAATGGACGGGTGCCGTGGCCTTGAGCTGGGTCGAAGGCGATACCGACACCTTCCCTACTTCAAGCGCGATTATTGAGCGCCGGCCGATGAGCCGGATCCAACCGGCGAGCGCGACTCTCAGCCTGAGATGGGAACATCCCTCGGGCCGCTATTGGGCGGAAGGGTTGATGACAGCGGCCGGCGCGCAACGGCGCCTCTCTCCCGATGACGAACGCGATACCCAGAGGATTCCGCCGGGAGGGACACCGGGCTACGCGGTTTTCACCGTCCGGGGAGGGATCGAGATATCCCGGTCCGCCAGGATACTCGTCTCTCTGGAGAATATCACCGACAAGGATTACCGGGTCCTCGGCTCGGGGCTCAACGAGCCCGGCCGGAATCTTGTCGTCGGCCTGGACCTGGGATTTTAGGTTCCTGGGGCGTTGAACTGCGGCCCCGCCCGACGATCATGGCTCCTCATCCCGCTCCCGGGTTTCGACCTCGGCTTCTTCGACCGAGTGCGTCGGCTCCAGGATGCGGGCCAACCGGTTTTGCCGATAAAGCTCGATTACCGCCTTGACGGTCAGCTTTTCGTCCTGGATCTGATAGATGTCGATGAAATTTTCCTTCAGCATGGAGAAGGCGATCTCCCCGATCCGGTTGGTGAACAGCATGTCCAGATCGTATTGGA
>JBAQGA010000077.1:0-5424 GCA_049287565.1 Candidatus Aminicenantales bacterium | reverse complement strand
GGTCACGGCCAAACCTTTGACCAAGCCGGCCAAATCTGCCGGCGACCAAATCATCCTAATCGGCCGGACCGGAAACGACGGCAACGACACTCTCTTCCGGGCCGGTCTGGTCAAGGAGATGAGGCCGGCCGTCGCTCTTTTTAAAGAGGAAAGGGTGATCATGGAATCCACGCTGGCCGCTTTCCGGACCGGCAAGGTCAAGACCTGCTCCGACCTGGGAGCGGCCGGCATCGGCGCGGCTGTCTGTGAATCGGCCAGATACGGCGGTTTTGGTGCCCGGGTGGATCTGTCAAAGGTCCCGGTCAAGGTCAGAAATCTCACGCCCGAGGAAATTCTGATCTGTGAATCTCAGGGACGGATGGCGGTCCAGGTGGCAAAGAAAGATGTTGATCTCTTATTAAGAACAATCCGGGCCAAAGGCGCCATAGCGGAATGGATCGGCGAGATCAATGATGACGACAAGGAGGTTTTCGAATACAAGGGGAAGACAGTGGCTGTCATCCCGAACCATCCCTCCCACGCCGAGATGAAGGAGTTCCGGAAGGGATCCTGAGATGCCGAAGAAACGAGCGAAATCCGAGTACGCGAAGGCCGGAGTGGATTATACCAAGATCGAGCCGTTCAAGATGGCCATGGTGAGCACCGGAAAGAAGACGCTCAAATTTCCGAACAGGCGCGGAGTCTATATCGAGCCGGAGAGCCTGGGCACCCACGGAGTCGTATTTGAGTATCGAGGCACCAAGGCCCACTTCTGGTGCATGACTCAGGAGGGACTGGGGAATAAGAACTGGATTGCCGAATGGATGTACCAGCATGCCGGGACCGGGAGGACTTATTATGAAGGGATCGGCATCGACACGGCTCTGATGGCGGCCAACGATGTCATCTGCCAAGGCGCCCTCCCCGTGATCTACACGGATGAGGTGGCGGCGGGCGACAGCGAGTGGTTTATGGACAAGAGACGAAGCCACGACCTGGCGGAGAGTTTCTACAAGGCCTGCGAGATGTGCGGCATGGCCCTGCCGGCCGGCGAATCTCCCGCCCTCCGTTACCTGGTCAAAGCCGAGCCGCCGGTGAAGAGCGCTCCCTCCTTGTCCGGCTGTGTGACCGGGATTATCGCTCCGCGGGACAGGATGATCACGGGAGAAAAACTCTCCGCCGGGGATCGCATCATCGGGGCGACATCTTCAGGGCTCCACGCCAACGGGATTTCCCTGGTGATCAAGCGGGCCCTGGCCCTTAAAGACAAATTTCTCCATGTCCTGTCGAACGGCAAAACCCTGGGCGAGGAAGCTCTCATCCCCACCCGTTCGTATGTCCAGCTCGTCGAGGCCCTGCAGAAAAAAAATATCGAAATCCACTCTCTGCTCGGCGGCACGGGTGGAGGAATTTCCAAGATCGCCTATGCCAAAAAGCCGTTCACCTATCGGATCAAAAAATGGGTGGACGAGATTCCCCCTCTTTTCCGGTTCATGCTCGAAGTCGGCGTCAGCCTGGAAGATTGCCTGACGACATTCAACTGGGGAATCGGATTTTACATTTTAGTGCCGGAAGAGGAGGCCGACCGAACGATCGAAGCAGGCAGAAAGGCAGGATATGACCTGCTTGACCTTGGCCAGGTCGAAAAGGGAGAGCGACGCGTCATCTTTGAGCCGGAAAGAAAGACCCTTTCGGCCATTGAGTAATTGACTAAACACAGAATAAAAAAGTTGTCGTATTCTCAGAGGTTTCTCAATAGAGAATTTCCTTACTCTCATCCGGCCACCACATGTCGGACAAAGCAGCGGATCGACCTCGCAGGATAACGTTTCATCCTACGATCATAAGAATTTGGTTTTCTGTTGTCGTTGCCGCATAAGTCTGTTTTTGTCGATTTCCCCATCCATCCGTCGCAAGGAAGTATTAATCTCGGCACGAAGAGATGTCAAGCGAAGTTGGGAATTACCCAGGGAAGGCCAAAAAGCACCGAGACGCTTAAAAGCGCTGAAAATAATTCGGCCCTCTGCTTCCTGGCAGGAGGAAAATTAAGAAAAATATTCAGCTGACGTCTCAGCGGCCATGAGGAGCTCCTGCGAGACCAGGTGCATCGGAGAGGTCTCTCCGCGACAAATGTCAGCTTGAGGTGATTGATGATCCTGTACACTAGCGGGATGGTCGGTCCATGCATAAGACCATACGCTTGCGCTTTTCCATTTTTTTTGACAGTATTGGATAATCGTAATAAGATACAAGTGGTCTGCCATTTTTCTGAGGTTCCAATATGAAAAAAGGAAAAACGATTTTCGCGCTTTTTTTTCTCTGGCTCGCCGCGCTGCCCACCTTCGCCCAGCCGGTCCAGCAAGCTGAGGATATCAAGCCCATCCTGGCCGAGATCGAGCGCGCCGGGGGACTCCTGGAACACCCGGACGCCAACGCCCTGATCATCTTTGAGGAGGCGAAGACCGTCTTCGAAGAAAGCGGCGAATTCACGTCAATGGAACACAGCCTGGTCAAGGTCCTGACGGATAAGGGCAAGGAAATGTTCGCGACACGAAAGATCCCCTACCACCGGAGATATACCACGGTCAAGGTGCTCCTGGCACGGCTCATCAAGAAGGACGGGCGGGTCATACCGGTCACCGAGGAGTTCATGAAGGACGGGACGATGGAAGAGACCCAGCAGATGAACATCCTCGAGGAGAACTTCCGCCGGCTCAGCGTCACTTTTCCCGGCCTCGAGGTGGGGGATTCCCTGGAGATGATCGTCGAAATGCAGGCCAAACCTTTGGTCCAGGGACATTACAACGACCTCATTCTCTTCCAGAGCGTCGAGCCGATTCTGAGGAAAGATGTCGTGATCGACGGACCCGCGGCCAAGCCGTTGCGTTCGGTCGTCAGGGACGGCCGGCTCGATTATTCGAAGGAAAAAAAGGGGGACCGCATCATCTATCGCTGGAAAGCCGCCAACCAGCCGAAGATCGAGCAGGAACTGGGGATGGTGTCGATCGTCAATGTCGCCCTGCGGGTCATTGCCGGCACCTTCAAAGACTGGCCGGAGCTTTCCCGGTACGGCGACAGGCTCAACGTCGGGAAGGTCGATTCGAACGAAGCCATGAAGGCGAAAGTCGCGGAGCTCACCCGGGACTGCCGGACCGAGGAAGAAAAGATCCTGGCCATCTTCCGCTACGTCTCCCAGAAGGTGCGGTACATGGGGTCGTCCATGGACCTGGGCGCTTTTATCGAGCCTCACCAGGCGACCTACACTTTCGAAAAACAGTACGGCGTCTGCCGGGACAAGTCCATCCTGATGATGGCCATGCTCAAGGAGATCGGAGTCAAAGCCTATGACGCCATGATCAACCTGAGCCGAAAGACCGACCCGGAGATCCCGATCATCCTCTTCGAACACGCCATCTGCGGCGTCGTCATGGGGGACGGCCGGATCGTCTACATGGACCCGACGCTCGAGCTCAGCTCCTCCTTCGGCGAGACCTACGTCGGCGGGCGCCATATCCTCTTGATGGACGAGCAGGGCAAGGACCTCATCAAGGTGCCCCCCATTCCCGCCGAGCAGAGTCTCGGCTCTATCATAGGGGAAACGAAGGTCCTGGCCGACGGGAGTATCGAAGGCCGGGTGCGGATCTCCGGGGAAGGTTTTTATGATTTTGTCCTGCGGAGCGTGGCCAAGCAGGTCCCTTCCTTCCAGATGCCGATGGTCTTCCAGCAGCTCGGCCAGAACCTGGCGCCGACGATCAAAATCGAGAACCTGAAAACGGGCGAGTTCGCGGATCTCGCCAAGCCCTACGAAATCACCTTCGATTACAAGGCCAGAGAATACGTCGTCGATGTCGGCGAGCTCATGATGTTCAAAATCCCTTTTTCCACCCAGGCGTTCGACCTGCTCTCGATCGGCATTTTCCAGCTCCTGGCCGACCGGGAAGAGCGCCAATACCCGATCTTTCTTTTTTCGGCGCGGGGCTGCCGGGAGGAAGAGACGATCACCATCCCGGCCGGCTACAGGATCCGGGCCGTTCCCGACCCGGTAGAGATCAAGGAAGGACCGGTGTCGCTCCGGCTGACGGCCTCGGTCAAGGGCAACCAGGTCGTCTTTGCCAGCGACTTCCGGACCGAAGAGCCGACCCTCGATCCTCAGGCGTACCAGAGCCTGCGCAAGGCCGTTAAGAGCCTGCGCCGTTTCCAGAAAGGGATGGTCATTCTGGAAAGGATTGAAGGCGAAGCGACGGGAGGTGCCCGATGAGAAAACTCGCCTCATGGATATTGGTTCTGGTCCTCAGCCTCTCGGGGGTGGGATTCGGACAGGAAAAGCTCGAGGACATCGTCAAGAGCGCGCCGGCGCGGGGCAAGTATCCGGACTCGAGCGCGGTCGTCGTTCGCTCGTCCCAAACCTTCACCCTGGACAAAAACGGAGTCAGGACGGAAGGCTATTTTCGGGTCCTGGAAGTCTTCACCCTGGCCGGGCGGGAGAAATTCAGCGATTTCCGCATTCCCTATGACAAGAACGAAGAAAAAATCGACGTTCTTCTGGCCAGGACATACAAGGGGGACGGGACGGCGGTCGATGTCGAGGAGAAGGCCATCAACGACCTGACGCCGCCGGAGCTCGCCGAGGCGGACCTGTATGCGAACATCCTTCATCGCGTCCTCTCCTTTTCGGCGGTCGACCCCGGCTCCGTCCTGGTGGTTGAATACAAAAAGGGAAAAGAAAAGGCCGGGGATGTGGAGGGTGTCGTGCTCTTCCAGTTCGACGAGCCGATGGTCAAAAAGGAGCTCAAAGTCATCATCCCCAAGGACAAAGTCCTCAAACACAAGATCCTCGGTTTGCCGGCGCAGTTCGAGGAAGAAACAGACGGAGACCAAAAGATCTATCGTCTCGTCGCCAACGATTCCGCCCAGATCAAGCCGGAGGAATACATGCCTCCGCTCGCGGAGATCGCTTCCCGGGCGGTTTTCAGCACCTTCCCCGATTGGCCGGAGGCGGCCCGCGCTTTCTCAGATTCCTTCTTCAGAGCGGCCGTTCCTTCGGGCGAGATCAGCGCCTTTACTGAAGATCTCATCAAGGGAACCTCCGGACGAAACGAAAGAATCAAAAAAATATTTTCCTTTGTGGCCAGGGATGTGCGCACCGTCAAGTTCTCTTTCGGTGAGGGAGGATTTGAGGTCCACGCCGCGGAAACCGTGTTGAAGAACAGGTACGGCGACTGGAAGGACAAGAGCGCTCTCCTCGTTGCCATGCTGAAGGCGTCAGGCATCGAGGCCTATCCCGTGCTCGTCCATTCCCGCGCTATCCCGCCGCAGGAGGACGTCCCGACGCTCGGGCAGTTCGATGCCATTCTCCTGGCCGTGGATCGCGCCGGAGCTGAGGGTCCTCTCTTTCTCAATCCCTTTGCCGATGATTCTCTTTTCGGCTATTTCAGAGAGGGGAGG
>JBAQGA010000076.1:0-13588 GCA_049287565.1 Candidatus Aminicenantales bacterium | reverse complement strand
CCGACAACGATGACCCGGTCACCGATCTCCACTTGGCGCCCGAGATTGATATCCATCAGGAATTCGATCGCGTCGATCACCCCTTCCGTATTTTCACCGGGAATTTTCATCTTGAGACCCTTATAGGCACCGACGGCGATGAAGACGGCGTTATACTCTTCCTTCAGTTTATTCAGGGAAATATCCTTACCGACGGTCGTATTCGTTTTGATCTCAACTCCGAGTCTCTTTATCCTGTCTATCTCGTACTTCAAGACTTCTTTGGGCAGCCGGAAATCCGGGATGCACAAGGAGAGCATCCCGCCGGGGATTTCCTGGCTTTCAAACACCGTCACTCGATATCCCTCGAGAGCCAGATAATGGGCACAGGTGAGTCCTGCCGGACCGGAGCCGACGATAGCGACCTTCTCTTTCTTTTCGCTCTTGGGTTTCTCTTCGACGATAATTCCGTGCTTCATCTCATAATCGGCCAGGAAACGTTTCAACAATCTTATGGCAATGGGATCATCCCATTCCCCTGCCACGCACTTCTTTTCACAGGGGGTGTTGCAGACACGTCCGCAGATCAGCGGGAGGGGGTTCTCTTTCCTAACCACCTTGATGGCCTCTTCAAATTTTCCCTGGGCAATGAGCCCGATATAGCTCGGCACATCCTGGGAAATCGGGCAGATATGCTGGCAGGCGGACGAAATGATTCCTTTGCATACCAAAGCAGAACATCTCTTATATTTGATATGTTCGATATACTCGTCCTCAAAATATTTCAGGGTGCTCAGGACCGGGTTCGGCAGCGTCTGTCCTAACCCGCACATGGAGGCATCCTTGATCGCATTGGCCAGATCTTCGAGAGCCTGGAGGTCCTCTTCTTTGCCGTCTCCCCGGCAGATCCTATTGAGTATTTCCAGCAGTTCGGACGACCCATCACGGCAGGAGGCGCATTTTCCGCAGGATTCGTCGTTGGTAAAATCAATAAAATATTTCGCCACATCCACAACACAGGTATCTTCGTCCATCACTATCAATCCGCCGGACCCCATGATCGAACCGGCCTCGGTCAATTTTTCATAATCCACCGGCAGATTGATCAAACTGGCGGGAATGCATCCTCCCGAAGGCCCGCCCGTCTGGATGGCCTTGAATTTTTTCTCCTTCGGAATTCCGCCCCCAATATCATAGATGATCTCTTTCAGGGTGATTCCCATGGGGACTTCGACCAAGCCCGTATTGTTGATCTTGCCGACCAGAGAAAAGACCTTGGTCCCTTTGCTCAACTGGGTGCCGATACTGCTGAACCAATCGGCTCCTCTGTCAATAATCACCGGGATCGTGGCCCAGGTTTCCACGTTATTGATATTGGTCGGCTTTCCCCACAGCCCGCACTCGACAGGATAGGGCGGCCTCTGTCTCGGCTCGGGCGGACGGCCCTCTATAGAAGCGATGAGGGAGGTCTCTTCGCCGCAAACAAATGCCCCGGCGCCCTGTTTGATAGCGATATCAAAACTGAAATCCGTATCGAATATTTTTTCACCGACCAATCCGTATTCCCGGGCCTGATTCAGGGCGATCTCCAGCCGCTTCATGGCCAGCGGGTACTCCGCCCGGATATAGACATACCCTTTGCTCGCCCCGATCGCTCTGGCCCCGATCAACATCCCTTCGATCACCGAATGGGGATCGGCTTCGACGATGCTCCTGTCCATATAGGCACCGGGATCACCTTCGTCGGCATTGCAGATGATGTATTTTGAATCTCCCGGTTGATTTCGGCATAATTCCCACTTCAATCCGGTCGGAAATCCAGCGCCCCCTCGGCCTCGAAGACCGCTCTTTTTGACCTCCGCAATGATATCTTCCGGCGACATTTCGGTTAAAGCCTTGGCCAAAGACTTATAACCGTCTCTGGCGATATATTCATCGATGACTTCAGGGTCGATTAATCCTCGATTCCTGAGAGCGATTAATGTCTGCCGGGAAAAAAAGCCGATATCCATCATCTTGGGAATAACGATTTTCTCGGCGGGAGGAGTGAACATGAGCCGTTTGACAGGCCGCCCTTTCAAGAAATGCTCCTCCACAAGATGCGGGATGATCTCAGTCGTCAAACTGTGATAGAATATCCCGTCCGGCATTACGGTCATCACCGGCCCGACCGCGCAAAACCCATTGCAGCCTGTCATGACAACGAGAACTTCTTTATCTAATCCTTGCTTCTTTAATTCCTGGTCCAGTGCTTCCTTGATTTTAAAAGACTTATTGGAAACACAAGCGGTCCCCGCACAGAGCATTAAGTGTAACCTGTATTTATTCGAGCTTTGTTCGTTCATGGCCTATTTGACCTCTCTCAAATGACTGACCGAAGAACAGTCAAGAGACTCTCTCGCTCCCTTTGGCTAGAGCGTATTCACTGACGACCCGTCCTGCGTTGACATGCTCTGCCAATATTCTGCGCATCTTTTCCGGAGTCAAATCCACGTATTTCACCGGAGCTTCATCCTTCAATTCCACCGTGGCCATGGGTTCTCGGCTGCACAATCCAGCGCATCCTGAGCTTGTCAGAATGACATCCTTGATGTTTTGTTTTTCAAGCTCGTCCATCAACGTGTTCATGATCCCTCTCGCTCCAGCCGCTATTCCACAGGTTCCCATATGAACCGTGATCTTGGCTCTTCCTGCTCCTTCTCGCAAAAGCGTCGTCTTCTTCACTCTCTCGCTGATTTTATCCAAGTCCTTGATACTCAATTTTGGCATTGTCTCTCTCCACTAAAAGCGTTCAAGCGGTGGATCCTGAAAAATTCATTCATGGGTCATTTCTGCGCATTCGAATACATCCCCAGCACTTCCGGCACCTTGGTTTTGGACATAAGGCCATGAATGTCTTCTCCCACCTTCAACACTGGAGCCAAGCCGCAGCACCCGATGCATCGCACCGTCTCGAGAGTGAAAAGCATGTCTTTTGTCGACTCCCCGCTTTTTATCCCGAGCTCGCTTTCCAGGGCGGCCACGACTTTCCCAGCGCCCTTCACATGACAGGCTGTTCCGAGGCAGACGGTGATGATATGCTTTCCTCTCGGTTCCAGGCTAAACGCATTGTAAAAGGTGGCAATCCTGCAAACGACGCTCAAAGGCATATTGAGTTGATCGGCGACGTATCTCAAAACGGGCTCGGGCAGATAGTTATAGGTATCATTCGCTTTCTGCAGGATGGGGACTAGGGGCCCTTCTATGTCTTTATATTCTTTTATGATCCGGTTCATGATCTCCATGTCTTTCATCGAGATGTCGATCCTGTCTTTTTCAGGCGTGATATAAATGATATTATGAACCGGGCAGTTCTCGATGCAGATGCCGCAACCGGTGCACTTCTCTTCGTCCACAAACCGCGGTCTCTTCCTGATCTTGACGTTGAAGTGACCGGCCGTTCCTTCTATGCTCTCAACGTCAGCAAGGGAAATCAGTTCAATGTCTTTATGTCTGCCGACTTCAACCAACCTCGGCGCCATTGTGCACATGGCACAATCGTTTGTCGGGAAAGTCTTGTCGAGTTGAGCCATAACTCCGCCAATAGATGGTTGGCTTTCAACCAGATAAACCTTTATGCCTGATTCAGCCAAATCGAGGGCGGCTTGCATACCGCCAATGCCACCGCCAACAACGAGGGCGGCACCGATTCTTTTGTTTTCCATTTTGTTTTCAGGCATGGTCTAAAACCCCCTCTTCGGGCACCCCCTGCTCGAGTGTCTTTTCCCGGACCGCTTGAAAGTAAACCGCCAGTGGACGATACATGAGGTGGGCCCATTTTCCGAAAGGCACTTCAACAACAAGCATGGCGACAGCGATGACCAAATGGACAGCATAGATGTAGTATGTGGCCAGCGGTAACCCCATATACCTGAAAATGTGGACCAAGATCCCCGTCACGGCCGTGAGCAATAGCAGGACGGGGAACATCCAGTCGCTGAAATCAGAAAACCTGTGGATCTGTTCGCGCTTTCGGAGGCGGCCAATGATGATCTCTATGGTGCCGTAAAGAAGAACGGCCGTGGCGTAATACCCCAACCACCTCTGGGGATGGTAAAGAGGGTAAATGTTATCCGTCTGGAACCAGAGCAGGAAAACAACGACCAGGACCAGCATGAGCACATATCCTGAAACGAGCAAGAAATGCTTTAGCCATCGGCCTGTATTTCGCGAACAGGCAAGAAAAAGTTTCTGCGTTGCAAAATTCCAGATGATTGTCCAAACCTGCGACAAGAAGACGACTAGAGGAATCCTGACCTTCTCTCCTTCACGCCTGACATACCCGAACCCATCTTCTTTGAAACCCCGAATGATATCCAATATCCCGGCGCCCCTCTCCTCGTGCATGACGAACCAATACATCCGGAATGAGTTGGTGAACAAGAAGAAGGCCAGGACGACAAACATCCCCAGGTCGAAATAATGGACCAGGTGAACAGGGGCAAAAGTGTTGAGTTCCACCCGTTCTGTCACGAGAGGGCCGTGAAAGAAGGCTATCAGGAGAGCCATGAATCCGCCCACCACGAAAAGCGCTCCCAATTCCCACAATTTCGACTCGTAAAATTTCCGAGAGAGACCTGTCCAGTCGTACCGTGCCGTCAGATAGCGCCGGAGGGTCATCATCGCTTCCCCAGGCTCTGTCTCTCTGGGGCAGGCCGCCGAACAGTCGCCGCAGTAGTAGCACAGCCACGGCTCTATGCTGCCTCGGAGCAGGCCTTTCAAGCCCAGCAAAACATAGCGCATTGTCCGGCGAGGAAAAGAAGCGGAATCTTTGGCCAAGGAGCACGAAACCGTGCAGCTTCCGCATTGATAACAGGCATTGACGTCAAAATGGCCGTACTTTCGAACCTCATTCAATAAGTTTGGATCACTCTTTACGTTTGTCATGATTGCACCACTTCACCAAAGAAGTCCTCGTTTCCCAGCAGGCAGAAGATCCCCTGTTCTTGCAGCTCTGGAAGCCCATTCTTGGAAAAGGCTAGTCTGTCTTACGACTTTGAATAAGGGCATCACTTAACAATTATTAAGATATAGAAACAGCAAACGGCCTAATAAACCCAAAAAGCATCATGCCGCTGAGAACGCAGTATGATATAAAACATGAATGCCGTTGTCAAGAAATTACTTCGTCTTGAACGGTCATTCCGAATCGAGTATAATTTGTTGTGAATATTCGCATCCTGGACCATAATGCATTTTCCTCAGCCCTCCCTCCGAACGAAGCTTATCCTCAGCTTTTTGATAGTCATCGTTATCGGGGGCCTGATCTCGCTCGCCGTCGGACAGCGGCTGGTCAGGAACGTCCTCATCGGCCAGGCTCAGGCCAAGGTCAAGCATGACCTAGCTTCGGCCTGGATGGTCTTCGACGAAAAGCTAAACGACATCAAAGATATCGTCAGCCTGACAGCCGCGCGGGAGAGTCTGCAGGAGGCCATCAAGAACGACCATCGGGACCTTCTCCTCCGCTATCTCAACCGGGTCAGGAACCAATACGGCCTCGACATCCTGACCCTGACAGACAGTCAGGGGACGGCGATTGTCCGGACCCGCAACCCGGAAGTCACCGGAGACAGCCAGGCCAAAGATGAGATCGTCCGCCAGGCTCTCCAGCCGAATATCGTCGCCTCTCCGGAGATCGTTGCCCGGAGTGAACTCCTCAAGGAGGGCAAAGACCTGGCCGAGCAGGCCTACATGGAATTCATCCCCACTCCCAAAGCCGCCCCCAGGCTCGAAGATACGGAGACGAGCGGGATGATGCTCAAGGCTGCCGCCACGGTTATCTCCGAAAACGACGAGCCCCTGGGCGTCCTCTACGGGGGCATCCTGGTCAACCGAAACTATGAAATCGTGGACCGCGTCAAAGAGACCGTCTTCAAAGAGGAAAAATACAAGGGCGTGGAGACGGGCACGGCGACCATCTTCCAGGGGGACCTGCGGATATCCACCAATGTCACCGATCTGGAGGGCAAGCGGGCGATCGGAACGCGCATCTCCGAGGAAGTCAAAAGAGCCGTGCTCGACGTGGGACGGTCCTGGTACGACCGGGCGTTCGTCGTCAAAGACTGGTACATCACCGCCTATGAGCCCATCAAGAACATCGAGGGGGAAATCATCGGCATCCTGTACGTGGGCACTCTCGAAAAGCCCTATCTCGACACGGCCAACCGGGTCATGTTGACCTTCACCATTCTGGCTTCGCTGTGCGTCGTTTTTCTCCTCATTATCCTGTATTTCGCCACGACGAGCATCATCAAGCCGCTGCAGGTGATGGTCGCCGCCACCCATCAGATCGCTGACGGGGACCTGAACCACAAAGTCGAGATCCAGTCCCAGGACGAGATCGGAGAACTGGCCTCCGCATTCAACCAGATGACTGAGAAGCTCAAGGCCGCTAACAGGGAATTGGTCGACTGGGGGACGACCCTCGAGAAAAAAGTTGAGGAGAGGACCAAGGAGCTTGTGGAGATGCAGGCCCGTCTCGTCCAGTCGGAGAAACTGGCGGGACTGGGCAAGCTGGCCGCGGGAATCGCCCACGAGATCAACAATCCCCTGGGAGGCATTCTCATCTACAGCCACCTCCTCCTGGAGGAGTCGAAGAAAGACACGTCGGCGTACGAGAACCTGAAGAAAATCGCCAAAGAAACAACGCGCTGCAAGAATATCGTCAAGGGCCTGCTCGAGTTCTCCCGGCCTAAAGAGCCGGAGATGATGATGACGGACATCAACGACACCGTCCTCCGGGCCATGGTCATCTTCGAGCCCCAGGCCCTCTTCCATAACATTGAGGTAAGGAAGGAACTCTCGGAGCTTCCGCGCATCGTGGCTGACAGCTCCCAGCTCCAGCAGGTCTTTACGAACATCATCGCCAACGCCGCCGAGGCCATTGCGGGAAACGGCATTCTGACGATCAGAACGTCCCTGGACAAGCAGACCGACCGCATTAAGGTCGAGTTCACCGACACCGGCCATGGCATCAAACCAGAGGATATGACGCGGCTTTTCGAGCCGTTCTTCACCACCAAGGAAGTCGGCAAGGGAACGGGACTAGGACTGGCTATAAGCTATGGCATCGTTCAGAAGCATCAGGGTTCGATCGAGGTGCGCAGCAAGGTCGGGAAGGGCTCCATCTTCACGGTCATCCTGCCGGTCAAGAGGAATATGCCCAGTGACTGATTCCATCCGCATTCTCGTCATCGACGATGAGGAATCGATCCGCGATTCCATGAGCCAGGTCCTGCGCAAGGAGGGCTACCGAATCACGACCGCAGCTTCGGGCCAGGAAGGATTGAAACTGTTCGGCGCTGAGGCCTTCCAGGTTGTCTTCGTCGATCTCAAGCTTCCCGGGATGACGGGGCTGGACGTCCTCAGCCGGATAAAGGAAGCCGGCCCGGAAACTCCGGTCATCCTCATCACCGGCTACGCTTCGATCGAATCCGCTGTGGAGGCGATGAAGCGCGGCGCTTTCGATTATGTGACCAAGCCGTTCACTCCGGAGGAGGTCCGCGTCATCACCCGGAAAGGGCTGGAAAGCCGCCGGTTTCTCTTCGAAAACATCTCCCTCCGCCGGGAGCTGGAAGCCAAGACCGAGTTCGAATTGGTGGTCGGAAAGGGCCGGGCGATCGCCCAGGTCCTGGACGTCGTCCGGCGGGTCAGCCCGACCGAGAGCACCATCCTCATCACCGGCGAAAGCGGCACCGGCAAGGAGCTCATCGCCCGGGAGATCCACCGCCACAGCCTGCGGCGGAACGCGTCCTTCGTCGTCGTGGATTGCGGCGCCCTCGTGGAAACCCTTTTCGAGAGCGAACTCTTCGGTCACGTCAAAGGGTCTTTCACCGGCGCCCACGAAACCAAGCACGGCCGGTTCGAAGTGGCCGAGGGCGGGACCATCTTCTTCGATGAGATCAGCAACATCGGGGTGAACATTCAGGCCAAGCTCCTCCGCGCCATCCAGGAAAGGGAGATCAACCGGATCGGGAGCTCCAAGGCCATCAAGATCGACGTCCGGATTCTGGCCGCGACCAATGAGGATCTGGCGGACGGGGTCAGAAAGGGGAAATTCCGGGAGGACCTGTTCTACCGGCTGAGTGTCGTCCCGATCCATCTGCCTCCGCTGCGCGAGAGGAAAGAGGACATCCCTCTTCTCGTCGACCATTTCCTGCAGAAATACAACAAACGGACCAAGAAGAACATCGCCGGCGTCTCTTCCCGAGCGCTCAAGGCCCTCAAGGAATACGACTGGCCGGGAAACATCCGGGAGCTCGAGAACACCATCGAAAGAGCCGTGGTGCTCTCCCGGACCGATGGGATCGAGCTGGAGGACCTGATGTACCACGGGATCGCGGGGGGAGCAACGGCCCTGGGTTCGCTTTCAGGGAACTCCAAAACCCTGGAGGACATGGAAAAGGAGTACATCAAGGCCGTCCTTCAGGCTCAATTCGGCAACAAGACGCGGGCCGCCGAAATCCTGGGCATCGACCGCAAGACCCTCTGGGCCAAGATCAAGAAGTATAAAATCTAGGGAACGTTCCCTTTTTCCATGGAGGCGGGGAAAAATACCCCACCCTCTCGCGTTGTCGCCCTCGGGCCACCGATGATCCGTCCGTGACCGGTCGTTATTATGTTCAAAATCAATAGGTTATGATCTCGTCGCCGGCCCGCTTTTCTCCTTGCGTTCGGTACAGAAATTGCATAAATAAAAACCTGATGCTGACCGATTTCGGCTTTGTGAATTATAATAAAACCGGGCGGGTTTCTCTCCCCAGGCCTTCCGACCGGGGGGATGTTCAGCCAGCCCGCAAAAAGGACGGGTGAAATGAGGATACTCAAACTCCAAAAAAAGGGCCTTTTCCCCTTTCTTGAGGTCATCTCAAAGGAGGCGGAGGTGTGGGCTCCGGTGGCTAAACAGGGCGGGCCTCCAGCCGAGACTTTGCGTGACCCCCACTGGGCCAGCCTAGCGAAGCGGGAGAAATTCTCGTTCGAGCGGATTCAGGATTTCTCCAAGATCGCCTTGAACACGACGCGGACGATCATCCCTCCCAAGAAGATCATGGTCCCCTCCTCCTTCAACATGTTCCACTTCAGTGAGAAGGGGTATCAGGAAGATCTTTCCCACGTCACCGACCGGATCCTGTTCGGCATTCATCCCTGCGACATCCATGGGCTGCTCACGCTCGACAAGCTCTTCGCCCAGGCCTTTCCCGACCCCTACTACCTCGAGGCCCGGAAGAAGACCGTGATCCTCGGCCTGTCCTGTTGGCCGGACGAATTCTGCTTCTGCAAGTCTACGCACACCGACATCATCGAAGAGGGCTACGACCTTTTCTTCACCGACCTGGAAAGTCACTTTCTGGTCTGGATCGGCTCGAGCCGCGGCTACGACCTCATCCGCCTGACCCCGGATTTCTTCGATGAAAGGCTGACCGAGAAGGACATCCAGGCCTATATCAAGTGGCAGGAGGAAAGGGACAAAGCCTTCCGGACCTCGATCAACTTCACCCGCATGCCCGACCTCATGGAGCTTAAATACAAGGCCCCCTTCTGGGAGGAAGCGGGCGCAGCCTGCCTTGCCTGCGGCTCCTGCACAATGGTTTGCCCCACCTGCAACTGCTACAACGTTGTCGACCAGCAATTCCTGGACAACCGGCCGGGCCGGCGGCTCCGTTACTGGGATTCCTGCACGCTTCCGGAATATTCCGAGGTGGCCGGGGGAGAGAACTTCCGGGAGCACAAGTCGCAGCGTCTCCGGCTCTGGTACACTCACAAGCTCCAGGCCTATGTCTCTAAATACGGCAAACCGAGTTGCGTCGGCTGCGGCCGCTGCCTGGTGACCTGCCCGGTTCAGATCAACGTCCAATCAGTGGCTGACGCCTTGGAAGGCCAACCCGTCGATGCCTTCTGGAAAAAATTCGCTGGGGAGGTGTCCAAATGAACGGCGAACAGAAATGTCTCACGGATTCCAATCCCTTCACTCCCGAGCCGGCCCGGATCATCCGCTCCTACCTGCTCTCGGCGGATGTGAAGTTCTTCCAGGTCCGGTTCGTCGACATGGAGAGGGCCCTGTCCTTTAAGTATAAACCAGGCCAGTTCGCCATGCTCTCCGTCCTCGGCGCCGGAGAGGCCCCCTTCTGCCTTTCCTCGACGCCGTCGCGCCCCGGCCTGCTCGAATTCTGCATCCGGAAGATGGGCACGGTGACGAACGCCCTCTTCCGGCTGCCGGAAAACGCGCTCATCGGCCTGCGCGGCCCCTACGGCAACGGGTTCCCGGTGGAAGAGATGACCGGAAAGGACATCCTCATCATCATGGGCGGGATGGGTGTCGCCCCTCTCCGCTCGGTCCTTCTCTACTGCCTCGATAACCGGGACCTGTTCGAGCGGGTCATTCTTCTGTACGGAGCCAAAAGGCCCGCCGAGATGATCCTGCGGGAGGAGTTCTTCGCCCTCCAGACCCGCAGCGACCTGGAGTGCCACCTGACCGTGGACACCGATGACACCGGCCAATGGCCGGCGCGAACCGGCGTCGTCACCACCCTCTTCCCCCATCTGAAAAAGATCGATCCCGGAAACACCTACGCCCTCGTCTGCGGCCCCCCGGTAATGTACAAGTTCGTCATCAAGGAGTTGATCAAGCTCAACATCCCCAAGAACCAGATCCTCATGACCCTGGAGCGGCGAATGAAGTGCGGTGTCGGGAAATGCGGCCACTGCGCCATCGACTACATCTACACTTGCCTCGACGGCCCTGTGTTCACCTACTGGGATGTCCTCCACATGAAGGAGCTCATCTAAGGAGCTAACTATGGCACAAGACAAACTAAAAATCGGGATCTTCGAGCTGACCGGCTGCGCCGGTGATGCCCTGCTCATCGTCGATTGTGAGGATGAGCTCGTCAATATCTTCACCGCGGCCGACATCGAGGTCTTTCTCCTGGCCAAGAGCGACAACCGCCACGGCGATCTCGACGTGGCGCTGGTCGAAGGGTCGGTGAGCACCGAGAAAGAAAAAGAGGAACTCCTGGATATCCGGAAACGGGCCAAGATGGTGGTCGCCTTCGGCAACTGCGCCTGCGTGGGCGGGATCCAGGCCGCCTTCCTGGACAAAAAGGAGTGGGAGAAGAACCTGAAGAAGGTCTACGGCGGTATCGAGTTCTCCCACACCCAGCCGGCCCAGAGCAAGCCCATCGATGCCTTCGTCAAGGTCGATTATTGCCTTCCGGGCTGTCCCGTCGGCAAAGAGCAATTCCTGTCGACCTTCAACCGGCTGCTCCGGGGCAACCCTCCCGAGCTCTACCGGTTCCCCGTTTGTGTCGAGTGCAAGTGGCATGAGAACGATTGCCTCCTCAACAAGGACATACTCTGCCTGGGTCCGCTGACCCTCGGAGGCTGCGGGTCGGTCTGTCCGAATCACAATGTCCCCTGCTTCGGCTGCTGGGGGCCGACAGAAGAAGCCAACCGGACCTCCGAGTACCATCTCCTGCTCGACAAGGGTTTTGACGTCGCCACCATCAAGAACAGGATGGCCAACTACTCGGGGACGCGGATCGCCGAATTCTTCGAGACGTTCAGAAAGGAGAAAAGATGAAAACCATCAGCGTCGACCACCTCCCCCGCGTCGAAGGAAACGGCGGTATCTATGCCACCATCGACGGCCATGCTGTCACCGAGGTGAAACTCGTCATCAATGAGGGACCCCGGCTTATCGAACGGCTGACCGTCGGCAAGACTCCCGAGGAGGACGTCAGCCTGGCGCCTCGGATCTGCGCCATCTGTTCCGTGTCCCATAAGAACGCCGTGCTCCGGGCGATGGAGAACGCCCTAGCGGTCCGGGTACCGGCCAAGGTCACCCTGTTGAGGGAGCTGATGCATATGGGGGAATTCATCGAGAGTCACTCCCTCCATGTCTATTACCTGGCCCTCCCGGATTATGTCGGCTTTCCTAACGCCATCGCCATGGCCTCAAAATTCCCGTTCGAGGTCAAGATCGCCCTGGAGATGAAGCAGTTCGGGAACGCCATGATGAAGCTTCTCAGCGGCCGGATGATCCATGGTGAAAACCCGGTCATCGGCGGGTTCGGAAAATACCCCAGCCGGGAGGAACTCATCTGGATCAAGAACCGGGCCATCCAGTTCATGCCCTTCGTTTTCCGGACGGTCGATCTCTTCTGCGACCTCGAGTATCCCGCCGCCCCCGAAGCGGACACGGTCTATGCCTGTTGTGAGCCGGGGAAGGGCCGGTATGGTCTCTGGGGGGATGAGATCATCCTGTCCAGCGGCGAAAAGATCGGACGGGACGATTATCAAAGCCTGACCAATGAGTTCGTCGTTCCCCATTCTTTCTGCAAGCGCAGCCGCTACAAGGAGAATCCTTACTCGGTGGGCGCGCTCGCCCGGGTCAACGTCCTGGGCGAACGACTCGAGGGCGAAGCGGGAAAGGCCTTCAAGAAATATTTCAACGCCCGCTGGAAGACGAACCCCCTCTTCCACAACGCCGCTCAGGCGCTGGAGATCCTCTACGCCTTCGAGCAGATCCCCGATCTGGTGGACAAGGTCCTGAAGATTCCGGACGATCCCCCGATCGTGCCTTACAAGGCAAAGGCGGGCAAGGGAACCGGCCTGGTCGAAGCCCCTCGTGGACTCCTCATCCATCATTACGAAATCAAGGACGGCCTCGTGGCCGCAGCCGATATCATCACTCCCACGGCCCAGAACGCCGAGGACATCGAACGATACTGCTATATCGCCGCCCAGAAGCTCCTGGACGAAGGCCAGGAAGACAAGATCCGGGATCGGATGGACCTGGTGGTCCGGGCCTTCGACCCCTGCATCAGCTGTTCCGCCCACATGGCGGAGGTCAAACAAGCGCCCGACGGCGACTGGAGAAGAAAGCTGAGTGAGCTCAAGTCGGCCGGCCCCGTCTTTGTCGGCGTCGGCCGGGAAGACCGCTCGGACGACCGGGCCGGCCTGGAGCTGGCCAGGGAGATGAAGAAAGCGGGGATGGCCGATGTCTACCTCGAAACGGAACTCGAGGAGGACCGCATCCTTGAACGGTTGGCCGGACGGCCGCTCCTCTTCATCGATGTGATCCAGATGGGCGGGCGGCCCGGAAAGATCGCCGTCTTGCCGCTCCAACACGTCCTCTGGAATGCCATCCTGAGCCATCGGCTGTTGCCTTCGTTGACCAACCGCCTGACCTATGACCAGATCAAGAATGCCCACATCCTGGGCATCCAGCCGGAGTCTATCGTGGAAGGAAACCTCCTATCGGACTCCGTCCGGAAGGCCATCGTGACGATCCTGGAGGAAACGCTAAGCGAAACCGTCCAGCGGGAAAACGACGGACTGATTCCTAAGCGAATTCAGCCACCCGCCTCCTAAATCCTGCATCAACTAAAGGACCGCTGGACGATCCCAGGGAGACGGTCCATCACGGGACCGTCTCCGGCCTCTTCCATTGACACCCGCCGACGACCCCGTCAAAGCCGGAAGCCGGCATGTTCTCCTGACGAGGAGAACGGAGATCCGCAGGGCTCGGGGAAGCGCGAGGAAATTGTGGAACAAGCCTGGGGAAATATTC
>JBAQGA010000075.1:0-16631 GCA_049287565.1 Candidatus Aminicenantales bacterium | reverse complement strand
TCCTTAACCAGGGGACCCCGGCCGACGTGAAGGCCGAGGTGCGGCGGGTGCAAGACCTCCTCGGGCCGCATCTCATTATCAGCCCGAGCCATGAAGCCATCCTTCCCGATGTCCCGCCCAGGAACGTCGCCGCCCTGGCCGAGGCCGCCCATGCATAAAATCGATGTTGCCAAACCCGGAATGGCCTCGCTCGCCCTCAGGTTTTTAACGCCGTTCCCGCGACATTAATGAAAGGTCAGAAGAATGAGGAGAAGAATCCTTTGGGTTTTGTCGTTACTTTTGTCGGTGTTCCCGTTAATGTCCGCATCGCAAGAAAAAACACTCGGTGCGCCGCCGAATGCGCCGGCCCAGATCAAAATCAACGGAACGGCCCTCGAGATCGTCTATGACGGCCGGACGGTCTTCAGCGGCCGGATCGAGAACGCCGCCGACCTGGACCGTCTGGCCACGAATGATTTCAAAGCGGGCGAGGCCGTTCACCAGGTTGTGACTTTCAACGCCAAGTCATGGGAGCGGCCGGTTGCCCTTGCCGGGTCAATCAGCGGGAGCGAGGAATCCTTTCCCTGCCAATCCGACCGGAACCCCCGCTCGCCGGCCATCGTCAGGCACAGCTCCGGGCTGAGCCGGAGCCTCCTTAACCAGGCCGTCTATGACCGGAAGTGGGATTGGGTGCTTTCGGTGGATGACCAGCCGCGCACCCAAACTACAATCAAGCCGGAGCGGACTTCGGCCGCCGGCCACGATTTCTCCCTGCGGGTCCAAGGTAATGAGATCATCCTCCGTTTCCGACCGCGCTTTTTTCAGATTCACCGCGGACTCAAGCATTTCGAGCCCTGGACATACAAGGTCTGGGCCAGGCCGATTGTCGGCTGGTGTTCCTGGTTCGCCTTTTTCGACAAGATTACCGAGCCGGACATGCTCCGGACAACCGACGTGCTGGCCGAAGTCCTGGCTCCTTTCGGCTTTGAATATGTCCAGATGGACGACGGCTACCAGCGCGATATCGGGCTCCCCGAGCTCTGGCTCGAGCCCAACGAGAAATTTCCCCACGGCCTGGATTTTCTTGCTTCCTATATAAAACAAAAGGGGATGAAACCCGGAATCTGGACGAACACGGCCTTCGCCCAGACGGAGTTTGCCGAGAAGCATAAGGACTGGTTCGTCCTGGATAACGAGGGAAGAGTGGCCAAGGGCAACTGGATCCGCCACATCCTGGACGCCACGGTGCCGGCCGCGCTTGACGCCATCGTCAAGCCTATTTACAGGGGCCTCCGCGAGGACGGGTTCGAGTACTTCAAGGTCGATGCCCTGCGCCACCTGCGCTACGAAGGATACAACACGTTCAGCGAGCATTTCCGGAAGAAGCGCCTTGATATTGCGGCCGCCTACCGCACGTACGTCCAGACGATCCGCGACGTGATCGGCCGGGAGTATTTCATGCTCGGCTGCTGGGGTGTCAGGCCCGAGCTCGTGGGCCTCATCGACGGCTGTCGGCTGGGCACGGACGGTTTTTCGTTCGCCGGCCTGTCCCAGTACAATTCCTTCAACAACGTTGTCTGGAGGAACGACCCCGATCATATCGAGCTTTCCGAGGCCGAAGCCTACAGGTCGACCATGGTGACGTCCCTCACCGGGTCTCTGATGCTGCTCACCGACAGGCCGGAGGTGTACCGGACGCCGCTCGTCGAGCCGGCCAGGAGGTCGGCCCCCGTCCTGTTCACTCTCCCCGGCCAGCTCTTCGACGTCGATCCTTCCCGCTCCCAGAACCTGTGGCGGGTCGATAGCGAAGTCAGCGGCAAAGAGCCCAAGGTGTTCGACGCCGGCCTCGTGCCGGGATGCCACCTCTATCTCCTCGAGGTTAACCGCCCCTTCGAGAATTGGATGGTCCTGGGCCGAACGGGCGGCGAGAGTACGGCGATCAGGTTCGAAGACCTCGGCCTGGACAAGGAGCGAGAATACTTTGTCTTTGAATTCTGGAACCGGAAGCTCCTCGGCTCGTTCAGCGGGGCGTTCCCTCCGGGAGAGATCGACCTGAAATTCAACTGCCAGGTCTTTTGCATCCGGGAGCGGCTGCCTCATCCTCAAATCCTGGCCACGGGCCGGCATATCACCGGCGGTGGAGTCGACTTGATCGAGGTCACATGGGAGGGCAACCGGTTGTCCGGCAAAAGCCGGGTCGTGGGGGGAGATGCCTATGAGCTGTTCATTTCCGTTCCACCCGGTTATGCTTTTGACCGCGCCGAATGCGCCGGCGCGGAGGTCGTGGAAGCCCGGCGGGACGGAGCGGCTCTGCGGGTGAGTTTGAAGTCGAACCAGACCCGGGAAGTTATATGGACGATGCATTTCCTTAAATAAATAAAGGTACGCCATTGGTTCATATCAAGCGCATCCCAATCCCCCTCTTTCTTCCGGCTGATTGGGGGAGCAGACGGACAGATGATCCGCATATCCTCCTCCCCTGAGTGGGAGGAGGTCAGGAGGAGGGGTTTGTGTCGTCGGACAGTTCATAGGAGGTTATGATGATTCCGAATCAGAGGGCAAACGTGTTTTGTCTCGTCTTCATTCTTCTTTTGGCTTGGACCGGGACATCTCTTTTTGCCAAAACTCACGAGCTCTACTCGCCGGACAAAAAGATCAAAATGGTCATCCGGACCGACGGCGCGATCTCCTATTCCGTTTTCTGCGACGGGAAAGAGATCATCGCTCCGTCGTCTCTTTCCCTGACCATCGAGGGCGCCGGCGTCCTGGGGAAAGAGGCGCGTTTTTCCGGTCTCAAGACGAGGTCGGTTAACGAGAAGATCATCCCCCCCGTTCGGGAAAAGAGGGCGGTCATTTCCGACCGGTATAACGAAGCCGTTCTGAATTTCAATGGGGACTATGGCCTCATCTTTCGGGCCTATGATGACGGCATCGCCTACCGTTTTTTCACCAGGCTCAAAGGCCGGGTGAAAGTCGTTTGGGAAGAAGTCAACTTCCAGTTCGGCGGGGACCATTCTGTGTATTTCCCGGTCGTCGATTCCTTCCTCAGCTCGTTCGAGCGCAATTATTCCTATCTCTCGCTCAGCCAGATCACCGACGGGAAGATGGCCTTCCTGCCAATCCTGGTCGATATTCAGGACGGCCCCAAGGTCGCGATCACCGAGGCCGACCTGGACGATTATCCGGGGCTCTACCTGATGGGCTCGAAGGACGGCGCTCCCGGCTTTTACGGGAAGTTTGCCGCCTACCCACTGAAGGAAGAGCAGACGCGGGACCGGACGCTGGCGGTCTCCGAGAGGGCCGATTACATCGCCGAGACGATCGGGACGCGGGAGTATCCCTGGCGGGTCCTGGCGATCGCCCGCCGGGACCGCGAGCTTGTCGAGAACGACATCGTCTACCGTCTGGGCAGGCCGGGCGCGGTCGAGGATACGACCTGGATCCAACCAGGCAAGGTCGCCTGGGACTGGTGGAACGCCCTCAACCTGTTTGGGGTTGATTTCGAAACGGGAATCAACACCAAGACATATAAACATTACATCGATTTTGCCTCCCGGCACGGGATCGAATATATCATCCTCGACGAAGGTTGGTCCGACCCGGCCGACATCCTCAAGACCAACCCGGCGATCGACATGCCGGAGCTGCTCGCTTACGGCCGCGAGAAGGGCGTCGGCCTGGTCCTCTGGTGCGTCTGGCTGACCCTCGACCGCCAGCTTCAAGATGCCCTGGACCTCTTTGAGAAATGGGGCGTCAAGGGAATCAAGGTTGATTTTATGGACCGGGACGACCAGAAAGTGGTCAACTATTATAAAAAGGTTGCGGCCGAGGCGGCCAAGAGGAGGCTCGTGGTCGATTTCCATGGGGCCTTCAAGCCGACGGGCCTGCGGCGCGAATACCCCAATATCCTGACCCGGGAAGGTGTCCTGGGGCTCGAGTACAGCAAGTGGAGCAACCAGGTGACTCCCGATCACGACCTCCTCATCCCCTTCATCCGGATGCTGGCCGGGCCGATGGATTTCACCCCGGGGGCGATGCGAAACGCCGTCGAGAAGAATTTCAAGCCGGTCTTCAGCGAGCCGATGAGCCAGGGAACCCGCTGCCACCAGTTGGCCATGTTCGTCGTCTACGAGAGCCCCTTCCAGATGCTCTGCGATTCGCCCTCGGCCTACGCGCGCGAGCCGGAGGTCATGGATTTCCTGGCAAAGGTCCCGACCGTATGGGACGAAACGAAAGCGCTCGACGGCAGGGTCGGGGATTACATCATCGTCGCCCGAAAAAGCGGGGAGGAGTGGTATGTCGGGGCGATGACCGATTGGACGCCGCGCGAGCTCGAGGTCGACTTCGGGTTTCTGGGGGACGGGGAATACAGGGCTGAGTTCTATGCGGATGGTGTGAACGCTTCGAAGTACGCCAGCGACTATGCCAAGACGAGCGCCGTTGTCAAGGCGGGTGACCGGATGAAAATAAAGCTGGCGCCCGGCGGCGGCTGGGCCGCCCGCCTGGTCAAATAGGGTCTGCCGAAGCCCGGTCAGAAACCGAAGACGAATTTTCTAGAATATTCCTTCCGATAATAGACCTCGAAGGTCCGGTTGTTGACGTCCATGATCGACGTCCAGAGAGTCCGGCCCCCCCCGGAAGTGGGCCTGACACTGCTCATGATATTCAGCATGTCGTCGTTGCTGACGATCCCCGCTTCGAGCATCGGCTTGGCCCGCTGATACCGCCAGCAATTGTTGGTGACGTAATCTTCCCCCTTTTGAAGGGCGGTGTTGGTCATGAGCTCGTAAGGTCCCGGCCTGTCGATAACGACCATCTTCCTGTCGAGGTCGAACTCCACCACAACGGAATCTCCCGCCGCATCGGCGATGACCCAGTGCAGCCCTTCGTTGGGGAACCAGACCCGGACGGAGCCGATGAGGGCGACGGCCTCGTCGACCGTGGCGCAGGTGTCCATGACGATCCGGGCCATGTGTCCGGCAAAGACCGTCGGCTCCTGGGGATACGATTCTTGCCAGAAATATTCCTCGCCGTTCGTGGCGCAGTCGATAGAGAGCCCTTTCTCGTTGATCCCATCGACAACCCAGTGATACATAGAGTAAACGATATGACCCATCATCCGATAGCAGCCTTCCACCTGCATGCTCGCGAAGTAGTGGGGCCGGTCGGAGGAATTGTCGAAGTTCCGGCCGACGATGTGGCGCTCCCCCGTGAAGTAGGAAGCGACGCTGCAATTCTGGGTGGGCCCGACGTCCCCGTGTGTTCCGAAATCCGTCAGCTGGGTGAAGCGGTTGTAGTTGAGAAGATTCCACCACAGCTCGACGAAGAACTGGTATTCCATCCGGGTGAGGTCGATTTGGTCGAATTCTGCCTGATAGGCGGCCGCGATTCCCCTGATGATCTCCAGATACTGAGGATAGATGCGCTGATACATTTCGACGATCTCTTCGTTGAGCTCTCGGTTGGCGTCGGACCTCAGGGGGAGAAGCCGGCTGCGTTGAGTGGCGATGTGGCCGACGGTAAAACCGATCTCATAAGGCGTGCCGGTAATGGCGATCTTTTTGGGGACCGTGAATTGGTCGGAGAGGTTCTCCAGCACGATGGTGGGTTTTCCCACGGCCTGAACGGCTCCGGCGAGGCAGTCCTGAAAATGGCGGTCGTAGTCCGCGTACAGAGTGTTGACCTGCTCCTGGTGGGTTTCGCCGGCGGGCTCGCTCTTTTTTTCGCAGCAGACCAGGGAAGCCAGGCACAGCAGGAGCGCGCCGTGCAAAATAGCTTTGCGGTTAAGATTATCCATGGACGACCTCTTTGACTTAGGATCGGCTCAACTCATATGTTCCCCGTTCAATATACGAAATTGCCTCCACCGGCGTTTACGTGCGCCCGCTATGCCGGCCGCGCCGCGAGCTCATCAGAGGTGGATTTTGGTTGAAATTAGGCACCGTCCGGCTGATAATAGCAGTCGCGATGGATTGTCCAAACTGCCAGGCTTCAAATCCTGACGACAGCCTCTTTTGCCGCAAGTGCGGCATGCAGCTCCCCTCTCTGGAAAAGATCACCCTTTACCGTACCCAGACGCTGATTACCAAGGCCGATGAGCCTGTCATCGGCGAGCTCTTTGCCCAAAGGTACATGATCATCGATGAACTGGGAAGGGGAGGAATGGGGAGAGTCTTCAAGGCCCTGGACAAAGAGATCAACGAGAATATCGCCCTGAAAGTGTTGAAGCCCGAGATCTCTTCCGACGAGCGGATGATCGAGCGATTCCGCAACGAGTTGAAACTAACCCGCCGGATTTCCCATCCGAACGTCTGCCGGCTCTACGATCTCAATAAACAGGGGGAGACGTATTTCATCACCATGGAATATATCTCCGGGGACGGCCTGGAAGCGCTCATTAAGAGAGAGGGCTGCCTCCCGATCTCCAGGGCGGTAACGATCGCCAGGCAGATCTGCGAGGGGCTGGCTCAGGCCCACAGCCTGGGAGTGGTCCACCGGGACCTCAAGCCTCATAACATCATGATCGACGGGAAAGACCATGCCCACATCATGGACTTCGGGATCGCCCGCTCCATTAAGGCCGAGGGTATGACCAGGACGGGTGATATCATCGGCACTCCCGAGTACATGTCCCCGGAGCAACTGGAAGGGAAAAGCGCCGATCACCGCTCGGATATCTATTCATTGGGCGTTATTCTGTATGAGATGCTTACCCAGAGGGTTCCTTTTGCGGGGGACAATCCTTTTCAAATCGCGATCCGGCAAAAAACCGAGCCCCCCGAGGATCCGAGGCATTTCAACCCTCAAATTCCCGGGGACGTCTCCCGCGTCATCGAGAAATGCCTGGAGAAAGACAGGACAAGGAGGTATCAGACGACGGCGGACCTCCTGAACGATCTGAGAAAGATCGAGAGAGATATCCTCACGGCGGACGTTTCGATCCCCGGCTCATCGGGAAAACCGGCGAGGTCCAGGAAGCGCCTTCCGCTTGTCCTGTCTGTCTTATTCGTAGCGGTCCTGGCCCTCGGATATCTTTTTTATGACCGGGTTCTCTCCTCAAGAGAGCCCGGCGAGGCACCGGAGCCTCAAATGGCGGCCGAGAAGATGGCGATTCCGCCGGCGTCGGAGCGGGCCGCCGGGCCGCCGTCCGAAGCGGACGTGGAGATTACTTCAATACCCGGCGGAGCGGACGTCTATCTTGACGGACGGTTCGAAGGGAAAACACCCTTCACCCGCAGCCTCAAGACCGGTTCCTACAGGGTCTTAGTCAGGAAGGAGCCCGGGTACCGAGAGATGGCCGAAAGCCTGGAAGTGGAAGCGGGAAAAAAGACCCTCAGGGAATTCACCCTGGTTCCTCTGACCCTGAACAACATCAGGATCGATTCGAATCCCCGGGGAGCGGAGGTTCTGGTCGGTGCCGAGATCAAAGGCCAGACTCCGCTTGAGTTCACTCTCGAGCCTGGGATCTATGAGATCAAGGTCAAGAAAGAGCCCGAATACAAGGAGGTCGCCGACCACTGGAAGATCATAAAGGCCGAGCCGTTCACCAAAAGTTATGCGCTGGATCCCGTTTACCTCGTCGAAATCGAAACGGTCCCTGAGGACTCCGAAGTGAGTCTTGATGGTGTGCCGAAGGGCCGGTCGCCCCTCAAGATAGAATTGTCCAAGAACCGCTGCCAGCTCGTCATCGAGAAAGGCGATCAATGGACAAAGATCAACGAGCCTCTGTTCTTGAATCCCGGCCGGAACCTCATCCGGCGCTCTCTCACTAAGATCAAGCACAGCTTGTTCATCAAGACCAATCCGAGCGGTGCCAGCGTTTCCATCAACGGTATTCCCGTCGGAGTATCGCCGGTCAAAAAGATGGACCTTGCCGGGGACTGCAATATCCGGATCGAAAAAACCGGCTATGCCTCTATCTCAGACACGATCAAGGTGGAGGCCGACGTCGAGAGGACCTACGATTTGATCAATATCGAGGCCGTCTCACCCGAACGCAAGGACCCCCTCCGGGCTCAGTATGGAAATTCGACGCTGGAAATCGTCGATATCTGGAACGATTTCGGATCAGGCGACGCGGATGTCTATATGCCGCTCAACGTCGCAGTGGACAAAGCCGGGAATGTGTATGTCACGGGCCAGACTCGCCATACGATCTGCCGATTCTCGTCCGGCGGCGAATATCTGAATAAATGGATCGAGCAGGTTCAGGTTGACGGAAAAACCGTTTCTCCCTATGGAATGGCCATCGACGGCTCCGGATTCGTCTATGTCACCGACATCGATAATCACCGGATCGTGAAGTTCAACGAGGACGGAAGCATTGCGGCGATATGGGGGACCTATGGAAGAGGGGAGAGGTCCGTTTTGAACTTGCTGCGAAACCCGACCGGTATCGCGCTCGACGGCTCGGGCGCGATTTATGTCTGTGACACCGGCAACAACAGAGTGGTGAAACTCAACAACAATGGCGAGGTGATCGGCAGTCTGGGTTCCAAGGGAGAAGGAGCGGGGCAGTTGCTGCGGCCGACGGGAATCGCCGTCGACAATAACGGCGTCGTCTATGTGGCCGACCGGGGAAATCGCAAGATCGCAATTTTCTCTTCGGGCGGAAACCTCATCGGCGAATTCGGCCGGCGTCTTGGAATTTCCGGGTCGGAGTTGAAATCCCCGGCCGGGATCGCCGTCGATAACCTTGGATACATGTATATAATCGATCCGGGAAACCACAAAATTTTCAAGCTCAACCTCTTCGGAACATTGGTGGCGGAACAGGGAGGCTTCGGCAAGGAGGCCGGTCAATTAGAATATCCCCAGGGGATTGCCGTTGATTCCCAAGGCTATGCTTATGTCGCCGACACTAACAACGACAGGGTTCAGAAATACCGGATCAAGTGACCAGCCAGCCCTCGGGAAGCTCTGGATCCTTCCGATCCAGCCGACGGCGTGATCTCTTGGCCAGATTGACTTCGCTATTCTCTCAAGCTAACGTTATTCATCATGAAAGGAGGAGGTCAATGGATAAAATGAGAACGCGCCGGAGCGGCCACATCCCGCAGCTCGTCGGCAAGCTGCATATTTACCGCGGGGTATGGACGACTACTACCTCAACCTGGCCGTCTATATGCTCGAGGACTTCCTCAAGAACGCCAAGGATCCCTATTATGCAGGCTTGTTCGATTACGGCCGGCCGACGAAGGGACACGGCTGGCATCACATGACCAACGCCGAATTGTGCAGGATGATGGCCGCCGCGATCGCCGGGAACGCTCCCGAAGGGGAGGACGGCTCGCTCTGACGCTATGAGTGATCATCGCGCCGGGCAATTTCTAGTCGTATTTCGCGCCTTTCGTCAGCCGGAATTCTGAAGGAGCTTCGGCCGGCCCGGACGGGGAGATCGCATCGATTGACATACCGTAGGGGGGTATGGTATATTCGTAGCGGAGGTAAGGACTGATGGATTATATCACCACCCATGATGAGGAATTGACCCGTCTCAGAAAGATCGAAGGACAAATACGCGGCATTCAGAAGATGATTCAGGAAAAGCGATATTGTATCGACATTTTGACCCAGATCAATGCCGTTGTGGGGGCCATCGAGAGAGTCGAGGAGAGCGTCCTGAAAAAACACTTGAGAGGATGCGTGGACCACTCGTTCGCCAAGGGGACCAAGCAAGACAGGATGAAAAAAATAGATGAGATCATCGATGTCCTGCGCAAGTTCAGAAAGTACTGACTCTAAGAAAAGTGGGCCTGAGGGAATTCCGAGGCGCCGACCAATGGTTCGGGACGATTCAGGTGCCCTGCGCAAAAAACTCCGAAGGGAAGGGGAATAATGAAAAAGACTAATATTTTTCTGCTGGTCCTGGCAGTCGCCTTGAATGCGCTCCCTGCCTTTTCTCAAAACGAGCCTCGAGAGAATCCTATTCTATCGGGTTTGATCAAAGAAGCGCTGGAAAATAATCCCAGGCTCGAGGCCGCGGTCCAGCGGACGCTGGCGGCCGAGAAGACCATCCCTCAGTCGGGAGCGCTGCCGGACCCGCAGCTCACGCTCGGGGCGATAAACCTGCCGGTCAATAGCTTCGCCTTCAATCAGGAGCCGATGACCGGAAAGCTCGTCTCTCTTATGCAGATGTTTCCGTTTCCGGGGAAATTGGCCCTGGCCACGGATATGGCCGAATATGAAGCCGCCGCAGTCAGACTCCAGCAGGCAGAAGTGCGCAACCAGGTCATCGAGCTGGTCAAGCGTCTCTATTATGACCTCTATGCTATCGACCGGGCCCGGGAAACGATCGAAAGAAACAAAGCCCTGATGGAACAGTTTGTCCAGGTGGCGGAGGTCAAGTACGCCACCGGGTCCGGCCTGCAGCAGGATGTTCTCCGCGCCCTGGTCGAGCTCTCCAAGCTCGAAGACGATTCGATCATGTGGGAGCAGAAAAGACTGGCCGGGGTGGCCCGGCTGAACGCGCTCTTGAACAGGGCCCCGGACTCGCCTTTCGAGATGACACCCAGGGACCTGGCCTTGCCCGAGGACCGGCTGCCGCCCGTCTTCCTGAGCGAGGTCGAGGAGAGGAGACCGCTTCTCCGGGCCTGGAAAGAAAAGATGGGCAAGGCGGCGGCCGCCGTCAAACTCGCTCGCCGCGATTATTGGCCAAACTTCACCCTGGGCACGAGTTATAGTCAGCGAGACAACCTGGCCAACGGGATGATCATGCACGACTTTTTTTCAGTCACGGTCTCCCTGAACATTCCCCTCTATCATAAGCGCAAGCAAGGAGCCAAAGTGGCGGAGAAGGAGCTGGACGAGGCCGCCGTGGCCGCCGAATACGAAAATGCACGGGCCGGGGTTCTGGCCGAGATAGAAGGCCTGAAAGCGGAGCTCGATCGAAATCGAAAAAGGGCGGAACTCTATCAGGGAGGCATACTCCTGCAGGCGCAGCAATCGCTGGAGTCGGCCCTGGCCGGTTATCAGGT
Organism: Candidatus Aminicenantales bacterium; assembly: GCA_049287565.1. Lineage (GTDB taxonomy): Bacteria > Acidobacteriota > Aminicenantia > Aminicenantales > UBA8522 > UBA8522. The sequence goes on along the minus strand of JBAQGA010000075.1, from coordinate 5,676 downwards.
CGGAAAGGTGGATTTTCTGACTCTCATCAGCAATTGGATGATGGTCGAAAACTACGAGCTCCAGTATTTTTTCGCCTTGGCCGATTATCATAAGGCCCTGGCCGGATACGAGCTGGCGGTGGGCGGAGAAATACCGGAGCGAAAACAATTTTAGGGAGCTGGAAATGAAAGCAAGATCATTGATCCTACTGGCGGTCGGAATTCTCATCGGAGCAACCGCCGTCTACTTCTTGATGCCAAAGCCAGGAACGAGCGAGACGGCTTCCCTGGAGCAGGGGAAACAGCTCTATTCCTGCGGCATGCATCCGGAAGTGATCTCCGATGAGCCCGGGAATTGTCCGATTTGCGGGATGAAACTCACACCCATTAAGAGCACGGCCCCGGGCCAGTCGGAGACGCAGGCCGGTGGGCAAAAAAAGCAAGGCAAGGTTCTTTACTGGCGTGCCCCGATGGACCCGACTGAGATCTACGACCGTCCGGGCAAATCCAAGATGGGCATGGACTTGGTACCGGTTTATGAAGGCGAAGAGGCCGGAGGCGCGGGGAGCATCACCATAAACCCCGCGGTCCAACAGAACATGAACTTGCGAACGGCGCCGGTCGAGCGTCGGGACATCTCCGTCGTCATTCGGTCATTCGGCACGGTCACCTATGCGCAGGACAATGAATTTTCCGTCAATACAAAGATCGGCGGCTGGATAGAAAAGCTGCATGTCAACACCGTCGGGCAGAGGGTCCGCCGGGGCGACCCGCTGCTGGAGATATACTCACCCGAACTGGTTTCCACTCAAGAAGAGTATCTGCTGGCCCTCAGGAACCAGGAGAAGCTGGCGGAGAGCCCTTACGAGAATATCCGGCAGAACGCGGCCCGGATGCTGACCGTCTCCCGGAATCGCTTGGCCTACTGGGATATTTCCGAAGCCGAGATCAAAGAAATAGAAAAATCCGGCCGGGTCCGGCGGACGATCCTCTTGACAGCGCCAGTGAACGGGACCGTCACTCACAAGGCTGTGGTCGAAGGGGACCGGGTCGGACCGGGAATGGATTTGCTCCATATCACCGACCTGAGCAAGGTCTGGGTGGAAGCGGGCGTCTATGAATCGGAAATCCCGCTCCTGCGGCTGGGGCAAAAAACGGAGCTCGAACTGGATTACCGGCCGGGTTACAAGCTCGAGGGCGAGGTGGATTTCATCTATCCCTATCTCGACCGGAAGTCGCGGTCGAACAACGTCAGGCTGATTTTCAAAAACCCCGAGGGGATCCTGAAACCGGACATGTATGCCACGGTCCGTATCTTTGCCCCGACGATCGACGCCGTCCTGGCCGTACCATCCGAAGCCATCCTCCATTCCGGGACCAGGGACATCGTGTTCGTGGCCAAAGAGGGGGGGACCTTTGAGCCCCGCGAGGTCAGAACGGGCGTTGAGTCCGATGACGGATTTGTCCAGGTCTTATCCGGATTGCTCGACGGCGAGAAAGTGGTGGTGTCCGGACAGTTCTTGCTGGATTCGGAGAGCCGGACCAGGGAGGCCATCGCCAAGATGAGGGCCTCCAGTGAGGCAAAAGCGCAGGAATCTCCGATGGAAATGGGCACATCCAAGACCGAAACTAAGATGACGGACGAGCAGCCAGGGGCTCACGAATTCCCCCTTGAAATGCCCGTGTCTGCGCCTCCGGAAAAATCCAGTCATACCCCTGAAGGGACCAAACTCACGGTTGATCTCAACAAGCTCTATGCCTGTCCGATGCATCCCGATTTCATAACCACCGACCCCAAAGCCAGGTGTCCGGAGTGCGGGATGAATGTCGTTCCCATCAAACAGTTGGGGGACAAGGTCCAGCTCGAAAAGGCGGAGCTCTACACCTGCCCCATGCATCCGGAATTCTTGACCACCGACGCCGAAGGGGAGTGCCCCGAGTGCGGCATGAAATTGGAGAAGGTCAAGAAGAAGCGATCCCCCGGAGATTGAACGCGGGCCTGAGCGCAGTGACGATGACCCAGCCGCGCTGAAATGGAGTAGAGGATGCTGGAAAAAATAATCGAGTGGTCGGTCAACAATCGTTTCTTAGTGTTAGTTTTCATATTGGCTATCACTTTAGCCGGATTCGTGGCGATCCGGACGACTCCCGTTGACGCCATCCCCGACCTGAGCGATGTTCAGGTCATTCTGTTTACGGAATTCCCGGGGCAAGGACCCAATGTGGTCGAGGACCAGGTCACTTATCCTCTCACCACCGCGATGCTCTCGGTGCCCTACGCCAAGGTGGTCCGGGGCTATTCCTTCTTCGGCTTCTCCCTCGTTTACATCATTTTCGAGGACGGAACGGACCTCTATTGGGCCCGCAGCCGCGTCCTGGAATACCTCAACTTCGCCGCCAGCCGCCTTCCTCAGGGAGTGATCCCTCAGTTGGGCCCGGATGCCACCGGTGTCGGCTGGGTCTATGAATATGTCCTGGACGGAGGGGACAAGTACGACCTGCAGCAATTGAGGTCGATCCAGGATTGGTATCTGCGCTACGAGCTGGCCAGTGTACCCGGTGTCAGCGAAGTCGCCAGCATCGGAGGGTTTGTCAAGCAGTATCAGGTCGACGTCGACCCCCTGAAACTGCAGGCCTATGACATCCCCCTGCAGAAGGTGCGGGCGGCGATCAAGCGCAGCAACAGCGATGTGGGCGGCCGGCTGATCGAGATGGGAGAAACGGAATTCATGGTCAGAGGTCTCGGCTATATCAAGTCCTTAGCGGACTTGGAAAAGGTTCCCCTCGGCCTGGGACCGAACAACGCTCCGGTCCTGCTCAAGGATGTGGCGCATATCCATTTCGGGCCGGAGTTGCGCCGGGGCATCGGCGAGTGGAACGGGGAAGGGGAGACGGTAGGCGGCATCGTCGTCATGCGCTTTGGCGAAAACGCCCTGAAGGTCATAGACGGCGTCAAGCAGAAGCTCGAGGACTTGAAAAGAGGTCTGCCGGAGGGCGTGACCATAAAAACCGCCTATGACCGGTCTTCTTTGATCGAGCGCGCCATCGCCACCCTGAAAGAAAAGTTGCTCGAAGAGACAGTCGTCGTGGCCCTGGTCATCATGGTTTTTCTTCTCCACCTGTCCAGTTCGTTCGTCGCCGTGTTGACCCTTCCTTTGGCGGTGTTGCTTTCCTTTTCGGTCATGAGGATCCAGGGCCTGAACGCCAACATCATGTCCCTGGGAGGAATCGCCATCGCCATCGGCGCCATGGTCGACGCCGTCATTGTCATGATCGAGAACGTCCACAAGCATATGGAACGGGAGACAATCGGCGGCGGCGGCGACCGCTGGAGCCTGATCGTCAGAGCCTCCAAGGAAGTCGGCCCGGCCCTGTTCTATTCTTTGCTCATCATCACCTTTTCCTTCATGCCGGTTTTCACCTTGCAGCAACAGGAGGGCCGCCTTTTCAAGCCGCTGGCCTTCACCAAGACCTATGCCATGGCCGCCTCGGCGTTCCTGGCGATCACCGTCGTCCCGGTTCTGATGGGCTATTTCATCCGCGGGAAAATCCGGTCAGAGGCGAAACATCCGCTCAGCCGGATTCTCATCAGGGCCTACCGGCCGGTCATCGAATTCGTCCTCAAGCACAAGGTCATGACAATTGTTGTCGCCGTCCTGATCGTCCTGGTCAGCGCCTTCCCTCTTTCTCGGATCGGATCTGAGTTCATGCCCCCGTTAAATGAAGGAGACCTGTTGTACATGCCGACCACCTTGCCCGGGATCTCGGTGACCAAGGCCAAAGAACTCCTCCAGCAGACGGACAAGATTATCGCCAGCTTTCCCGAGGTCGAAACGGTCTTCGGCAAGGTCGGCCGGGCAGAAACGGCCACGGACCCGGCGCCCCTGACCATGATCGAAACCACGATCCAGCTCAAGGATGAGAAGATGTGGCGGCCCGGGATGACCATGGATTCGCTCATCCAGGAGCTGAATGACGCCGTCCAATTCCCCGGTCTGACGAATGCCTGGACGATGCCGATCAAAACGCGGATCGACATGCTCAGCACCGGGATCAAGACACCCGTTGGGATCAAGCTCTTGGGCCCGGACCTCCAAACACTGAGCGAGCTGGGAGAACAGGTCGAGGCCGTCGTGCGCCGGGTCCCGGGGACGGCCAGCGTGATCTCCGAGCGGACGACCGGGGGGAATTATCTCGATATGGTCATCGACCGGGAAGCGGCGGCGCGCTACGGGATGACCGTCGGCGATGTCCAGGATATCATCATGACCGCCGTCGGCGGAATGAATGTCACCACGACCGTCGAGGGATTGGAGCGGTATCCGGTGAACGTACGGTACAGCCGCGAACTCCGTGACAACCTGACGGCCTTGAAGCGGGTACTCATCCCGACTCCCTCGGGGGCCGAGATTCCGCTCGGCCAGGTTGCCGACCTGCAGATCAAGAAGGGTCCCCCCGCCATCAAAAGCGAGAATGCCAGGCGGACGGCTTGGCTGTATGTCGACATCAGGGACATCGATGTGGGGACTTATGTCAGGCAGGCCAAAAAAGCGGTCGACGCCTCGGTCAGTTTCCCATCGGGCTACAGCATTATCTGGAGCGGCCAGTACGAATACATGCAGCGCGCCCAGCAGCGGCTCCGTTTGGTCCTTCCCGTGACCCTGCTGATTATTTTCTTGCTTCTCTATTTCAATTTCCGGAACGTCACCGAAAGCCTGATCATCATGCTCTCGCTCCCCTTCGCCCTGGTGGGAGGCATCTGGCTGATGTGGTTGAGCGGTTACAACATGAGCGTGGCGATCGGCGTCGGGTTCATCGCCCTCGCCGGCGTGGCCGCGGAAACGGGGGTGGTCATGCTCCTGTACATCGACAACGCCTACAAGGACCGTCTCCGGCACGGGCAGATGAAGACGAGAAAAGACCTTCATGCCGCGGTGGTGTACGGGGCCGTGGAAAGAGTGCGGCCGAAACTCATGACTGTCACGACCACGATCGCCGGGTTGTTGCCGATCATGTGGAGCCAGGGTACGGGCTCCCAGGTGATGAAACGCATCGCCGCGCCCATGGTCGGGGGCCTGATCACCTCCACGATCCTGACACTCATCGTTATCCCGGCCATTTATTATCTTTGGAAGGGCCGGAAACTCGGTGTCGAAGAAGACGAAGAGCATGAAGAGAGGACGACAGGTAAAGGATAAGGATCTGAGAGGTGAAAGATGAAAGAAATTAAAGCCTACATTATCTGGCGAAGGGATATCCATGGAATCAATGAAAATGAACCATAAGTTGGATGCGTCTCATCATCGGGAGAATGAGCACCTGGGCCATAAAAACGAACACAAAATACGGCATGGAGATCATCACCCCCATATGGTAGCGGACTTCCGGAGACGCTTCTGGATCTCCATGGCCATTTCGGCACCGGTCCTCCTTCTCTCGCCGATGATCCAGAGATTTTTGGAACTGAGAGGAGTATTGAGATTTCCCGGCGATCTATATGTGCTCTTTTTTCTTTCTTCTTTTGTCTTTCTTTATGGCGGGTATCCTTTCCTCAAGGGAATCGTTGATGAGCTGAAAAAAGGGAATCCGGGCATGATGACCCTGATCGCCCTGGCCATTACATCGGCTTACGTTTACAGCGGGAGCGTCGTTTTTGGGCTGGAGGGAAAAATATTCTTCTGGGAGCTGGTCACCTTG
>JBAQGA010000074.1:0-8437 GCA_049287565.1 Candidatus Aminicenantales bacterium | reverse complement strand
CCGTAGCGGAAGGGGGACCCGTCGGCTTTAACCGACGGGGGGAACCGACGGGACTGGTTCCCCGGGGTTCGGGGGCATAGGGCGGCCTCCTGCGGCCAGAGGAATCACGAAAAGAGAGGCTTACTTGAGGATTCCTCTGCCTTGCGGTCTAAACCAGGTGATGTATAATAGACCCCGAAGGAGCGAGATGATGCGCAAAACGGCCCTTTTTTTGCTGACCTTCTTCCTGTCGGCCTTCGGTGCAGCCCTGGGGGCGGCTCAAGAGACCGACATCAGCGGGGAATGGCAGCTCACCATCCAGAGTCCGCGTGGTCCGATGACCATTGAAGCCAGGTTTGTCCAGGAGGGGACGAAGCTCACGGTCACCATGACGGGTCCTCGGGGAGACGAATCCAGCGGAGAAGGAACCATCCAGGGCCAGGCGGTCCAGTGGTCAGTCACGCGCTCAACGGGAGGCGGAGAGAGGACGGTCGTCTACCAAGGGACGGTCAAAGGAACGTCCATGTCCGGAACGGCGGACCTGGGCGAGATGGGAACCGTGGGCTGGACGGCGACGGAAAAATAGGCTTTCCCCTTCCGTTGACTTCCATTCAACGCCAAGGCAAATCATATTTGAAACCATCCTCCGGGATGACCGTATTGTATATATAAACAGGGAAGAATTCCCCGGGCCCTCCGTCTAAATGGTGTACGGAGGCCTGTGAGAAGTGCGTAAACATGGACGAAACAGAGCTCATCCTGCGGTCTCAGGAAGGAGACGGCGAGGCCTTCGGAGTCTTGATCGAAAGGTATAAGGGCAAAGTGTTCAGTTTGGCTTACGGGTTCACGCGGGACCGGACGGCGGCCGATGACCTGGCCCAGGAGGTCTTTATCAAGGCCTATTTTTCCCTGCCCAAGTTCAAGGCCCGATCCGAGTTCGGGACCTGGCTCTATCGGATCACCGTGAACCACGCCAAGGATTACCTGCGGAAAAACCGGAGCCGGTTGAGGGACATGTCCATCGATGATGTCGGCGAGCAGCGATTGGCCGCCGAAGACAAGAACCAGGAAGATGTCCGGGCCGAAGAAGAGCGCCGGGCGCTCGTCTTGGCGGCCCTCGGGCGTCTGCCGGAGAAGTATCGGGCCATCCTGACCTTGAGAGACATCGAAGGAATGTCTTACGAGGACATCTCCAGGATTCTCGACCTTTCGCCCGGGACGGTGGACTCGCGGCTCCATCGGGCGAGGCAGAAGCTGCGGGAGAAATTGACGGCCCGCTTGGACTATGAAGGAGGAGACAATGGACTGTAATAAAGCCGAACGTTTTCTCCTGCGGTCTTATGACACGAAACTCGGGCCCGAGGAAAAGACGCAACTTCAAGGGCATCTCGAAAGATGTCCTTCCTGCCGGAGAAAGGACCTGGAGTACCGGACGATCCTCGGACTTCTCCGGCCGGGTTCCACTCCCGAGCCGCTGCCCTATTTCCGGGAGCGCCTCCTGGCCAGGATCAAAGAAAAAGAAAAGGAAATGCCCGCCCTCTTCGGTTTGAAGTGGGCCCACCGGGCGGTCGCCTTTTCCCTGGCCGTCTTCTTCCTCTTTGGCGTCGGCATTCTTCTCTCTCCGCCGGAGGAAACGCCGGAGCTGAGCCAGGCGGAGAGACTTTTTCTCCAGAATGAGAATCCCCTGACGGAGACCGCCAGCCTCCTGAATCAACAGAAGGCCGAAGACAGGAACATGATGCTGATCTTCGCCTCTGTAGAAGACAGAAATGTAGGCAGGAGATAGAAACCATGCCGAACAAATATAAGCTCTGGTTGGTCCTCACCCTTTTGGTGGCCTTCGCCGCCGGGCTCTTGGGAGGAATCTTCAGCGAACGATATTTTTTCCATCCCCGGAAGCACGACCGGACGAGAAAAGACGCCCCGAAGCCTCCCGACCTCGACCAGATGGCCCGGGAGCTGGGCCTCTCCCTTGATCAGAAAGAAAGCATCAAGCAGATTTTCGAGAGGAACGAAGTCAAGTTCAAAGAACTGCGCACGGAGATGCATAAACGACTCTCCGATATCCGTGCCGAAATCGAGGATCAGATCGATGCCGTGTTGACACCTGAACAAAAGCAAGATATGGACAGCATCATCGCTCAACACCAGGATAAGAGTAAAAAGGAATCCGAAAAGAAGAAACGGAACTCCGAAAGAGAGCGCTCGCCGGAGAAGCCCAAAGGAGAAGTGAAATGAAGAAGAAGATCATCATTGCCATCATCGTTCTGGTGGTCATTACCGGGGTCATCCTCGGCCTGACCGTCTTTAAGGACGGCAAGAACGGCCAGGTCAGGTACAGGACTGAAAAGCTCGCCAAGGGCGATATCGAAGCCGTGGTCACGACATCCGGAACGGTCAACCCGATCACCATGGTGGAAGTCGGAAGCCAGGTGTCGGGGAAGATCGCCAATCTCTATGTGGATTACAATTCCAAGGTCGAGAAGGGCCAGATCCTGGCCGAGCTCGACCTGTCCACTTTCGAAACCCGGGTGAATCAGAGCCAGGCGAACTACCAGAGCGCCCTGGCTTCGCTCGAAAAAGCCAAGGTCACGCTGGACAACCTCCAGAAGCAGTACGAGAGAGCCCTGCGTCTTTTCGAGAAGGAGCTGATCTCTTATGAAGAGAGGGATATATCCGAGGCCAACTACCTCGGCGCCAAGACCGACCTGCAAAGGGCCGAAGCCAGCGTTGATCAGGCCAAGTCGCAGCTGGAGTCGAGCAAACTCGACCTCAGCTACGCCATTATCCGCTCGCCGATCGATGGGATCGTCATCTCCCGGAACATGAACGTCGGCCAGACGGTCCAGGCCAGCTTTACGGCTCCCAAGATCTTCGAGATCGCCAACGACCTGAGCAAGATGCAGGTCGAGTGCGATGTCGATGAGGCCGATGTCGGCCGGATCCAGGAAGGCCAGAAGGTGCGATTCACCGTTGACGCCTTCGTCAACGATTCCTTCAACGGTGTTGTCCAGCAGGTCCGCTATTCCCCGACCGTCACCTCGAATGTGGTGACCTATACGACGATCGTGGCGGTGGATAATCCCGGGATGAAGCTGCGGCCGGGCATGACCGCCACGGTGACCATCATCACTGGCGAGGCCAAGGACGTGCTCCGCGTTCCGAATGCGGCCCTCCGGTTCACTCCGACCCTTCCCGCCGAGGAGCTGGCCAAGATCATGAAGGAAGCCGGAGAAAGGATGATGGCCCAGCGGAAAGCCGAAAGCGGGCAGGGGCAGCCGGTGGAAACGCCCGGCTCCGGGAGCGGCGGGCAGCCGCGCCAGGGTGCCGGAGCCGGAGGAGGCCGGATGACGATGTTCGCCCAGGGAGGCGGTCTGTCTGGACAAGCGGCCGGAACGCGGACGCGCCGGCCTTCGATGGTCTGGTATCTCGACGAGAATCAGAAGCTGAACGTGGCCTTCATCCGGCCGGGCGTCACGGATAATTCCTACACCGAGATCCTGCGCAGCGACCTCAAGGAAGGGCAGGAAGTTATCATCGGCCTGCAAACCGGCCAGACCGCTTCCACTTCCCAGGCCGGGCCGGGACCCGGGCGGATGATGTTCGTTGGGCGGTAAGCGGGAACCGTTTCAAGGCTTCTAAAGGAAACAAGATGGCCACTCCCATCATACGATTAGAGAACCTGGTCAAGGTGTATAAAATCGGCGAGACCGAGGTCCGGGCGCTGCGCGGCGTGACCTATGCTGTCGAAGCCGGGGAATTCTTAGCCATAATGGGGTCCTCGGGGTCGGGAAAATCGACCCTGATGAACATCATCGGCTGCCTGGACCGGCCGACTTCGGGCAGGTATTTCCTGGAAGGCGAGGAGGTCTCTACCCTGAGCCGGGACGAGTTGGCCCGGATTCGTAACCAGAAAATAGGTTTCGTTTTCCAGACTTTCAACTTGCTCTCGAGGACAACAGCCCTCGAGAATGTCGAGCTTCCTCTTCTCTATTCTGCCCACATCCCCTCCAAGCAGCGGGTGGAGATGGCCTTCCAGGCCCTGGAATCTGTCGGACTGAAGGACCGCGCCTACCACAAGACCAATCAGCTTTCGGGAGGGGAACAGCAGAGGGTGGCCATCGCCCGGGCGTTGCTGAACAATCCCACCCTGATCCTGGCGGATGAGCCGACCGGGAATCTAGACACGAAAACCAGCCAGGAGATCATAAGCATCTTCAGCCGGCTTAACCAGGAAAAAAGGATCACCATGGTGATGGTGACGCACGAACCCGACATCGCCTGCTTTGCCAGAAAAAGGATCTACATCAGGGACGGCGAGATCATTAAGGAAGAGAGCAACGGGGAAGAGTGCAAGGATTATGCCGGAAAGGAGTCGCGACCATGAACATCATGCGGACAAGCCAAGTCGCCCTGCGGGCGCTCGGTCGGAATAAGATGCGGTCTTTCCTGACCGCGCTGGGCATCATCATCGGTGTTGGGGCGGTCATCTCGATGGTCAGCATCGGCGAAGGGGCCAAGCAAGGTGTCGAGGACCGCTTCGCTTCTATGGGGACCAACCTGCTTTTTGTGTCGCCGGGAAGCCGGAGCCGGGGCGGGGTTCATTCCGGGTTCGGGGGCTTCAACACCCTCAAGCCGGAGGATGCCGTCGCCATCGAGCAGCAGTGCGACGCCATCCAGTACACTTCGCCTTCAGTGAGCACGAGAGCCCAGACTGTTTACATGAACAAGAACTGGAACACCTCTATTCAAGGGACCGGGGCCAATTACCCCGAGATCCGCAACTGGCCGGTCGAGGAGGGGACATATTTTGACGATAGCCAGGTGAAATCGGCCGCCAAGGTCTGCGTCCTGGGGAGCGAGGTGAAAAAAAGCCTCTTCGAAGACGAGGACGCCATCGGCCAAGTGATCCGGGTCAAAGCCATCCCCTTCCGGGTCATCGGAGTCCTCAAGTCCAAGGGGGAATCCGGAGGCTGGTTCAACCGGGACGACATGATGGCCGTCCCCTACACCACCGTCATGAAACGGCTGACCGGGCAGGAGTATATCTCCTCGATCGACATATCGGCCGTGTCCGCGGGGCGGACGGAGGAGGCCCAGACCCAGATCGAAGAGTTGCTCAGGATCCGGCATAAGATCGCTCCCGGCGCCGAGGACGACTTCCAGGTCCGGAACATGGCGGAGATCGCCGAAGGGGCGGCCCAGGCCACCCAAATCATGACCATTCTGCTGGGCAGTATCGCTTCGATCTCGCTGCTTGTCGGCGGCATCGGCATCATGAACATCATGCTCGTTTCGGTGACCGAGCGGATCCGGGAGATCGGGATCCGCATGGCCGTCGGCGCCCGGGGGAAGGACATCCTGCTGCAATTCCTGACCGAAGCCGTTGTCTTGAGCGTCCTGGGAGGGCTGATCGGAGTTCTCTTCGGCGTCGGCTTGTCCAAACTTCTCGTTTACGTCAAGACCTTCTCCCAGTTTAAAACGGCGGTTTCCCCCGGGGCGATCATCCTGGCCTTTGTCTTCGCCGCCTCGGTCGGGATCTTTTTCGGATTCTACCCGGCCCGCAAGGCCTCGCGGTTGGACCCCATAGAAGCCCTCCGCTACGAATGATGGACGTATCCATAGAACGAAAACACAACAAAAAACGTATATATCAGTAAAAAGTGAACGCAAGGAGGTTTCGCATGTTCCGACGAGTAGCCTATTTATTTGCGATTGTGATTTTTCTTGGTTCCAGCCTGGCCTGGGCACAGGAAAAGAAAGAGGACGTCCTCGCCCTGACCCTGGAAGAGACGATCATCAGGACATTGAAGAACAACTACGGTGTGGCCATCCAGATCATCAATCCCGAAATCGATAGTCTGGCCATAAAGAAAGCCAAGGAAAAATACTTGCCCACTCTGGCCCTCGGCTATGACAAGCGGGACACCAAATCCGCATCTTTTTCCTGGCTCGATGCCGCTGAGCAGGTGAGCACAGAATATTATGGCTATGATGCTCAGGTGACCCAGCTTCTTCCGACCGGAGGTCGAGTCGGCGCCTCTCTCGTCAATTACAGGAATTTTACGACCAGCAAATTCCAGACGGTCAACCCACGCTACAGCAGCACCCTGCGCCTTAATTTCGAGCAGCCGCTCCTCAAGGGCTTCGGGGCCAAGATGACCAATTATGATATCCACATCAGCCAGAATGACTTCGAGATTTCCCAGAACGATCTGGAGGCCACGGTCGCGGATATCATCGACGTGGTCACCCAGGCGTACTGGGACCTGGCCTACAGCATCGACAACCTCAAGGTGCGGCAGCAGGCCCTGGACCTGGCCCGGGATCTCCTGGCCAAGAACCAGCGGGCGGTGGAGGTCGGAACTCTGGCCCCGATCGAGATCTTGAGCGCCCAGGCCGAGGTGGCGACTCGCGAAGCCGAAATTCTCAGCGCCGAAGCGGAGGTGAAGAATAACGAGGACCGGCTGAGGACGATCATCAACCTTCCCGAGGAGGAGATGAAGTTGGCACTGCCCATCAAGCCCCTCGACGCGCCGAAGTTCGTCGAGCGACAGATCGACGTGGATGAGGCCTTGATGACGGCCCTGGAGAACCGGCCCGAGCTCAAATCCCTCCGGGTGGGTCTGAAGAGCCAAGATTTGACCGTGAGCTATGCCAAGAACCAGCTCTTCCCCGATCTCAGCCTGACGGCCTCCTACTGGAGCCCCGGCATCTCGGGGGATCAGATCCTCTACGAGAACAACAATCCCCTCACCGGAAAGATCGTCGGCATTGTTCCCGGAGGGATCGGAGGGGCCGTAGACGATGCCCTTGGATTCAGGTATAGGAATTGGTCTGTGGGACTGACCCTGGACATCCCTCTGAACTCCGTGTTCTCTAAAGCCGCCTACACCCAGGCCAAGCTCAACCTGGAGCAGGCCGTGCTGCGTTTGAAAAACCAGGAACAGACGATCTATCTCGAAATCCGCAACGGCGTCCGGAACGTGGAGACGAACTACAAGAGAGTCCAATCCTACCGGGTGGCCCGGGAGCTGGCGGATAAAAAACTTCAGGCGGAAGAAGAAAAGCTCAAGGTCGGATTGAGCACGAACTTCATCGTCCTCACCTACCAGAGGGACCTCAGCAACGCCCGGAGTTCCGAGCTGCGGGCGATTGTCGACTATATCATCTCCGTGTCCAGCCTGGAGAAGGCCATGGGCACGAATTTGGAGAACCACAATATCACCCTCGACGAGGTGATGAGCGTCAGTTGATTGGGCTCCCCCAAGGGAGTAAAATACCAGGCCTGGACGATCGTCGATCCCCTGGGGTGTCTCAAGTTAACCGGAAAGACCAAGAAGGGGTACACCATCGGAATCATCAGCGCCCGGGTGGAGGCTTTGAGACGCTCTTGAAATCGCAGCCCTTCTCGGGTTCTGATCGGCCGCGCCGCCTGGGGGCATCTCAGAAACTCATCAGGCACCGTTCTTTTGGACATTCCTTGATATCGCTGTTCTGCCTTCTGACAATCATTGCCGCGTCCCCGGCTTGCTCCCGGCCGCCCCGGGGAGTCATCATCCTCTGCGCCGGAGACAGCCTGACGGATTCCGAATACCCGCGTCAGCTCCAGCGTCTGCTCGCCCGAGAAGGGAGGAGAGCCAAGGTGCTCAACTACGGCCGGAAAGGCCATACCTCGGGCGAGTATCTCCGCTGGCTGAGACTGCAGGGAGCGGCCCTGGCCCGGGAGCACCCGGACTTCATCCTCCTCCAGCTGGGCACGAACGACGTCCGGGTGGACGGCGACCAGACGCCGACCGACGCCTTCGGCCGTAACCTGGAGGCGATCATCGGCCTTTTTCGGGAGTTCACCGACCGCCGGGGCGAGCGGGCGCGTGTTCTCCTCGCGACCATCCCCCCTCTTCCCGAGGAATTCTCTCCGCCGTTCGGTCCGGGTTCCAGAGACAGGGTGGAGGAGGAGATCAATCCGCTGATCCGCAAGATCGCCGCCGCAGAACGGCTGCCGGTTGTCGACAATTATTCGCTTTTTCTCCGGTCGCCGGAGCTTCTTCCGGATGTCCATCCGACAAGCGAAGGATACCGGCTCATGGCCTGCAATTGGCTGGAAGCCTTGCGTCCACTTCTCTCCGGGTCCCTGTCAAGTCATTTAAAAAGGTAACCATGGGAGGTATCATCTTGTCATTTAAAAACCTTACCATGATGGAGGTTGACAAGGGGGCCTCCTGGTCTGGTACGAACATAAACAGTGGCTCCAAACATCCTGGCGATCGCATGCAGCGCCGCTTCTTCGGTGGCCTTAAGTTTCTCTTCAGCCGCTTTAGACTCAGAGGATCGGGGAAGGAAGTGGCGGAGTGACCCAATCAGCTCCAGTTTTTCTTGGACACGAGAGGCCAGCTCAAAGGGGTCCGTTTGGCGGCGGAGGCGAGAGAGTCCCTCGAGCTGCTGCGCGTTGCCGGCC
>JBAQGA010000073.1:0-1697 GCA_049287565.1 Candidatus Aminicenantales bacterium | reverse complement strand
GTTATGGTGCGCATAAAGGCGCGGATAGAAGGGTGGTTCAAGAAACCGAGAGCAGCCTGAAGGAGATATGAAAAAGAAAAAAGAATCAAGGTGCTTGCGTTTCGCTATCATAGAAGCCTTCCCGAATCGTTTTTCGAGGGAAGCCGCTCTTGCGGTCGGGAGGACTGTCTGAGCACGTGGAGCGCAAACGGAGAGGGACAAAAATGGAAACTACATACACTATACGCAAGATCTATCATGCGGAGTTCCACACCGCCGAGAAAAACGATTCGGGAACGGCGTAAAAAACCTGAGCGGGAGCATTGAGATTCCCGAGTTGTTTGCTTTTGCATTGGCGGAAAATATCCGCTAAACTGAGCGTCGATATCTATCAAGGAAAGCTCATGGACCGTTTGGAATGCCTCTTTTGCGGGAAGCGATATCCCCTCGATGTTTTCCGGACATTCTGCCCCGTCTGCCATGAGCCGATGGTCGTCTCGTCCACTCCCCGGAGAAGAGCTTTTTCGCTCGATCGGACCCTCTCCGTCGAGAAATATCAGGCGTTCCTTCCTTTAGCGAAGGTGGATAGAGGCTTGAGCCTGGGAGAGGGTGATACCCCGCTCGTTCCGCTAGAAAGGATCCGCCGGAAGTATCGCCTTCCACCGGTCTATGCCAAGAACGAAACCGCGAACCCGACCCACAGTTTCAAGGACCGGGGGACGGCGGTGGCCGTTCAGAAAGCCGTTGCCGTCGGAATAAAGAGGATCGGCACGGTCTCGACAGGAAACATGGCCGGATCGACGGCGGCTTACGGCGCCAAAGCGGGCTTGTCGACGATCGTGCTGCTCAAGGAAGACACGCCGCGGGACAAGGCTTTGGCCGCTGGTATTTATGGTCCCGTCCTGGTGAAAGTCAGGGGAGATTATGGGAGCCTTTTTAGCGCCAGCCGCGAGATCGGCCGGAAACACGGTGTCTATTTCATGAATTCCGTCGATCCGTTGCGGATAGAAGGCTATAAGATAACTAGTTATGAAATCTTCCAGCAGCTCGGCCGCCGAGTGCCCCGATATCTGTTCGTTCCGGTGAGCTCCGGTGGGCATATGATCGGATTGATGAGGGCATTCCTCGACCTGAAACAAGAAAGCCTGGCCGTGGATCTGCCCATGTTTGTCGGGGTACAAGCCAAGGGATGTTCCCCCCTGGCCAGGGCATTTGCCCAGGACAGAGACCGGTATTCGAGGTTTCCCCGGCCGGAGACGATCGCCCATGCCATCTCCAATCCCTCGCCTCCTGGAGGGAACTTGGTCCTTAAGCTTGTCCGGGAGCACGCCGGGATGATTATGGCGGTCACGGAAAATGAGATCATGGCCGCAGAGAGAGAGCTGGCCGAATTGGAGGGCATTTTTGCAGATCCGGCATCGGCGACCGTGCTGGCGGCTCTGATCAGACTCTCCAGGAAGAGAAAATTGAATTTGAGGGAAGAGGTCGTATTGGTCGTCACCGGGAGTGGATTGAAGACAATAGAAAGCCTGGAACGCCAGGATATCCCGCTCCACCGGACTTCGCTGTCCCGTTTGGAAAAAACGCTGGAGTCCCTGTCGACCTGAGTTTTAAACCCACTCCCGGGGCCATTTCTAAAGACATGATCTTTATGATAGGTGCAGGAGGCTACCCTAGAGCCCCCGTAGCGGAAGGGGGACCCGTCGGCTCTGCCGACG
>JBAQGA010000072.1:0-36549 GCA_049287565.1 Candidatus Aminicenantales bacterium | reverse complement strand
GTTATGGTGCGCATAAAGGCGCGGATAGAAGGGTGGTTCAAGAAACCGAGAGCAGCCTGAAGGAGATATGAAAAAGAAAAAAGAATCAAGGTGCTTGCGTTTCGCTATCATAGAAGCCTTCCCGAATTAAGTTGAGTGTTCCCCTTAACTCCTCTTTCCGGCCAAGGCGAAGGGTTTGGGTGAGGAAGTCCGTCGACGACTGAGCGGGCATGGTTTCGCGACCGCAGGGAGAGAAGAGCGAAGGAGGAGTTCGGAGCGAGGTTCCTCGCTGGGGAACCGAGCGGGCTGACGACCCCAAACCCTTCGTCTCCCTTGACTTCAATTCATCCGAGTCTATAGAATGAGGGCATCCATCGCGCCCTTTTCGCAGGATGCCATGAGCAAAGAACAGGACTTTTATCGGCTGGAAAAAAATATCCTTGCGTTGAAAAAAGAGATCGAGGAGCTCGAGAACTCCGAGGATCCCGCCCGAGGAGAGAAGATCAGCGGACTCCGTGGCCATATCGAGAAGGAATGGGCCCGGATCAGCCCCCGGCTTAACGCCACCCAGATCGTCCAGGTCGCCCGTCATCCCCAGCGGCCCTACACCCTGGACTATATCGCCAGCCTGGTCGAGGATTTCACCGAGATGCACGGCGACCGCCGTTTCGCCGACGACCCGGCCATCGTCGCCGGCCTGGGCTTCTACAAGGGAAAAACCACCGCTTTCATCGGCCATCAGAAAGGACGGACCACCCGCGAGAGGATCGCCCGCAACTTCGGTCAGCCCAACCCGGAAGGATACCGCAAGGCCCTCCGGGTGATGAAAACGGCGGAGAAATTCGGGTTTCCCATCGTCACCCTGATCGATACCCCCGGTGCCTATCCAGGGATCGGCGCCGAGGAGCGCGGGCAGGCCGAGGCCATCGCCCACAACCTCAGGGAAATCTCAACCCTGCGGGTGCCCATCGTCGTCGTCATCATCGGAGAGGGCGGAAGCGGCGGAGCCTTAGCCGTCGGTGTCGGCGATACGGTTATGATGCTCGAAAACTCGTTCTATTCGGTCATCTCCCCAGAAGGCTGCGCCGCCATCCTCTGGAAGGACCAGAGCGCCGTCTCCCAGGCGGCCGAGAACATGAAGATCCGCGCCCAAGACCTCCTCGAGCTCGGGATCATCGACAAGATCATTCCCGAGCCTCCCGGCGGGGCCCACATCGACCCCGAGGGAACGTTCAAGACGGTCGATAAACATATCAGCCAGGCCCTGAAGAAGCTCGAAACGAAGCCCGCGGAAGAACTGCTCGAGGAGAGGTACCAGAAATTCCGTAAGATGGGAGTCTTCAAGGAAAAGTGAGCGAGGGAAAGCCGGAGAAGCAGCCCGTTTCCGCGATCAAGGGAACCCACGATATCCTTCCCCGGGAAGCCAGAGCCTGGCAGCTGGCCGAGGCCGTCGCCAAGGCAACCTTCGAACTCTACGGCTACCGCGAGATCCGCACCCCCGTCTTCGAGGCTACGGAGCTGTTCGAAAAGGGCACCGGCCAGACGTCCGATATCGTCCAGAAAGAAATGTATACCTTCACCGATAAGGGAGGCAGGTCCATCACGCTCCGGCCGGAGTACACCCCGTCGGTCGTCCGGGCCATCATTGAACACCGGCTCGACCTCAAGCCCGACCCGATGCGTTACTATTTCATCGGCCCGATGTTCCGCTTCGACAAGCCGCAGAAGGGCCGTTTCCGCCAGTTCCACCAGGTCGACATCGAGGTATTCGGCGAGGACGACCCGGCCATCGACGCCGAGATCGTCGAGATGGCCGACCACCTCCTGAAAAAGCTTGGGGTAGCGGAGACGGAGACACTGATTAACTCGGTCGGCTGCCGGGAATGCCGGCCCGTCTATCTTCAGGAGCTGCGCGCCGCGGCGGCGGCCGTCGAGCCTTCGCTCTGTCCCGACTGCCGGAGGAAAGCGTCAACCAACCCGCTGCGGATCTTCGACTGCAAGGTCGAATCCTGCCGGGAGCTGGCCAGCCATTTCCCCGAGATCACGAAATTTCTCTGCCCCGAATGCGCCGCGCATTTCGAGAGGTTCCGCTCTTACCTCGACCGTTACCATATCCCCTACCGGATTGAGCCTCGCCTTGTCCGGGGCATCGATTACTATACCAAGACCACTTTCGAGATCACGACCGCCCAGCTCGGCGCTCAGAACTCCATCCTCGGCGGCGGCCGGTACGACGACATGATGAAGGATTTCGGCGGGCCGGATATCTGTGGCATCGGGTTCGCTATGGGCGTCGAGAGGCTCCTTTCGGCGGCCAAGCTGGAGCCGGCGCCGGACAAGTTTGTCTATCTTGCCTACTTGGGGGAGGATGCCAAGAACGAGGCTATCGCGCTCGCTCGACTCCTGAGGCAGAACGACATCGAATGCCTGCTCGAGTTCAAGGAACAGGGTCTCAAGGCTCAGCTCGGCCGGGCGAACAAGCTCGGGGCGTCCTGGGCTTTGATCATCGGCGAGGAAGAAATCCGCAAGGGACGGTACCAACTGAAGGACATGAAAGCCGGAATCCAGACGGAAGCCGCAAAAGAGGACATCCTGAAGATCCTCGGCAAGAGCTGATCCAGGAGAAGAGAAATCCATGAATCATCCACAAAAGCGCCAGCGGACGGTCTACTGCGGCCTCCTCCGGCCGGAGCATGAAGGCCGGGAGGTCACTCTTTTCGGTTGGGTCCAGCGGCAGCGGGACATGGGGAACCTCCTCTTCATCGACCTCCGCGACCGGGAGGGCATCGCCCAGGTCGTCTTCTCCACCAACAAGCCTGACCTCCTCGAAGCGGCCAAGAAGCTCCGTCCGGAGTATGTCCTCGCCGTCAGCGGTGTCGTCCGGAAGAGAGACCCAAAATCCGTCAACAAAGACATGGCCACAGGCGAAGTGGAGGTGGTAGCCGGAGAGATCGAGCTTCTTAACGTCTCCAAGGTTCCGCCTTTCCAGATCAGCGACCCGGTTCAGGCTTCTGAAGACCTCCGGATGAAGTATCGCTATATCGACCTCCGCCGCCCTTCGAAACAGCGCGCCGTCCGCCTCCGGCACGAAGCCGCCCTGCGCACCCGCAACTACCTGAGCGGCCGGGGATTCCTGGAGATCGAAACCCCCTTTCTGACCAAGTCCACGCCCGAAGGCGCCCGGGATTACCTCGTCCCCAGCCGTATTTACAAGGGCCGGTTCTACGCCCTCCCCCAATCGCCCCAGATCTTCAAGCAGACGTTGATGATCTCCGGCTTCGACCGCTACTTCCAGGTCGTCCGCTGCTTCCGGGACGAGGACCTACGGTCGGAGCGGCAACCGGAGTTCACCCAGATTGACATCGAGATGAGCTTCGTCGACCGCGAGGACGTCCTTTCGCTCGTCGACGGAATGCTTGGCGCTATTTTCGAGGTCAGCGGAGAAAAGGTGGAAACGCCTCTCCCCCGGCTCACTTTCCCGGAGAGCATGGAAAAATACGGCACCGACAAGCCGGACCTGCGGATCAAGGCCGAGATCAAGGACCTCACGGCCGAAGCCTCCGAATCCCATTCCGAAGTCATCCGCAAGGTCCTGGAGGCAGGGGGCGTTCTCAAGGGGCTGAAGGTCCCGGGAGCGGGAGGACTTTCCCGGAGGCAGCTCGACAAGATCGGCCAGAAGGCCCAGGAGCTCGGCGCTAAAGGGATCATCTGGCTCAAGAAGCAAGAAGGTTTCCGGTCATCGCTCAAGTTCGAGGAAGCGGAGGCGCGTCTAATCTGGGAAAAAATGCAGGCCCGGGACGAAGACCTTGTCCTCCTCGTCGCCAACCGCCGGGAAACCGCGCTCCCCGTCCTCGGATACTTCCGCAAGGAACTCCTCCAAGGACAGGCTGAGAAAGGTTTCTCATTTGTCTGGGTGACGGATTTCCCGCTGTTCGAGTGGAGCGACGAGGAGAAAAAGATCGTCTCCGTTCACCACCCCTTCACTTCTCCGCTCGCCGAAGACATCCCTGTTCTCGACTCCGAGCCCCTGCGGGTGAGGGCGAGAGCCTATGACGTCGTCTGCAACGGCTACGAGATCGGCGGCGGGTCCATCCGGATCCACGACTTTGCCCTCCAGAGAAAGATCTTCGACCTCCTGGGCCTCAGCGAACAGGAAACCGAGGAGAAATTCGGTTATTTCCTGGAGGCCCTCGGCTACGGGACTCCTCCGCACGGCGGGATCGCCATGGGGTTTGACCGCATCGTCATGCTCCTGGCCGGCGAAGAATCCATCCGCGAGGTCATCCCCTTCCCCAAGACGACCAGCGCCCTCTGCCTGCTCACCGGCTCCCCCTCGGAAGTGAGCGAAAGGCAGCTCGACGAACTCGGGCTCAAGCTTAAAAAGTAATCCCTGGCGGCCGATATCATCGCCACCCCGGCCGGCCCCCTCGAAAACATTCAGGTTCTTCGTCAGGTGATGTTTGTGATGAAAGACGGGAAGGTCGTCAAGCATTCCCAATAGGGCGCATTGACTATTTGGTGACCGGAGCGACGGCCGCGTTGTAGACCGTCTTGTTCTCGCTGCTCTGCAGGAAAAAGACGACCAGCAGGTTTTCCCGGTCGATCCGGCTGCGTCTCTCGGGGAACGTGAAAGCCCTTTCGTTCTCGATCTCATCGAGCCGCGCTTCGGCATCGGCTTCCGCCTGCATGATGCCGAACCGGGCATTCCCTCCCTTGGCCGTCGCTGCATCCAAGGTCAGGAAGTCGCGGACGACCATCTTGTGGAAATAGAGACCGCTCGAACCGAGGTACTTCTCCTCTTTCTGGACGAGGGCGATATGGTAATCGACCCCGGGGAGTTCCTTATCGGCCGAAAATTTGACCTGGACGCTGTCACCCGAGATCCGGGCGCTCACCTTGAGCTTCACTTCAGGGGCGGCGAAGATGCGCTCGTTGACGGCCGCCGCGTACTCTTTATACTTCTCCTGGGCCATAGGCCGCTGGCCTCCGCCTCCTCCCTTTTTCTCACCGTCGAAGAACGTAGTGGGGGTGCTGTTCACGCCATAGAAAAGAGCGCGGCCTCGCGAGGCCTTGTTCGTCATCGGGTCCGGCCGGGGGATGGGCAGATGATACACCAGGACAGCCAGGTGCTGACGCTCGTAAGCCTCGATCAGCCCGTCGAATCCCAGGTCGGCCGCCACACAGGGGACGCACTCGGACCCGGTGAAAAGCTCGGCCAGGACGGCTTTCCCTTTCCAGGCCCCCGCCTCGGGCCGGAACGGCTCGGGTTGGAAGGGGAGCTCGCGCTGCCGGGCTTCGAGCTTATCGGAGAATCCCTCGCTCGATTTATAGACCTTCTCCCATAATTCTTTCGCCTTGACGTAGGCGTCTTCATAGTTCTCGACGGCCGCCTCGAAATAGGCCTCCAGGGCGTCTTTATCCCGTCCCAGCTTCGCCAAGGCCCTACCCAGGGTGTAATAGAACATTTTCTCCGGCCGGCCCTCGTTCTTCCGGAAATCTTCCAGCGCCTGCATGGCCCGCTCGGGCTTTCCCTCGTTGAGATAGGCCATAGCCAAGGCAATATAGAAGTTGGGCAGGTTCGACTTAAGAAAGGCCTGCTGCTGGGGAGGGCTCGTCTTCACGAATTCCGGGTCGGAGGCCGCTTTGTAAGCCTCGGCCATGTATTGCTCCACGGCCTGGGTGACCTTCTTCTTGTCGAACTTGGCCAGATTTTGATGCTGCAGGATATCCAGGCTATACGTGAAGTAATACAGGGGCCGCTGGGCCGACTGACTCGATTCCAGGACGGACCGCTGCAGGTCGAGGATGGTCTCGAGTTTGTCGGCTATCTCGACCTTGACGCCGACGATCAGGTTGTCGATCATCAGACGATACTGGCTTTCGGGATAAGCCGCCTTGATCCTCTCCAGCTCCTTGAGCCGGGCGGAGAGGTCCTGGATCCGCATGGCCTTGACCAGCTCGCGGTATTCGGGTGGCCGCTCCGTTTGCGCTCTGGCCTGGAGAACGAAAGAGAGCGCTGTCAGGATGAAAACAAACGCCACGATCATCCTTATCCGGACAATAAACCTATCCATCGGGCGGCCTCCTGGAAAAATTAGACTAAATCTATCTAAAAACTAAGGGATGGTCAATGCGTTCGGTCCCTATTTGTCGGCCAGGGCGTAGGTCGTCAGGTAGGCCAGTCGGGACACCTTCTCTATCATCTCCCCGCTGGCCTTGTCCACGCTGTCTCCGGTCTGGTGGTAATCCTCGTGCATGCTGGTGATGACGAAGACCCAGGGCACCTTCGCGAACCCGAAGGAAGCATGATCGCTTCCCCCCATGCCGCGGTCCGTGTCTGCGCTATATTCACGCAGATAGAGGTCGAGACCAATATACTGATCGACGTTCCTGACCACCTCCCCGATCCCGGCACCCGCCGAGAACGAAACCGGCAGGAAGTTGGCGGGCTTGAGTTTCTTGAAAAGCTCGTTCTCGACCGGCAGGTTCATCATCCGGGCCATCCGCGTCAGGCCCCGTTCGTCATAGGGCCGGCTGATCATGTCCATGTTGAAGTAGGCGACGGTCTTGTCCAGGGGGTAAATGGGATTCATCACATAGTAGCGGGAGCCGAGAAGCCCTTTCTCTTCGCCCGTCCAGAGGCAGAAGACAACCGTCCGCTTAGGCTTCTCAGGGTTGGTGGCAAAAGCCCGGGCCAGGTTGAGAACGCCGACCGAACCGGAACCGTTGTCGTCGGCACCGTTGTACACATAAGGTCCGCTCGAGCCGAGGTGGTCGAGATGGGCACCGACGACGACCACTTCGTTATTCAGCTCGGGGTCAGAGCCCTCGATGTACCCGATGACGTTCCGGCAACGCACAAGGTGCGTCTTGGCCGTGGTGGAAACGCTCAGGCGGGTAGCGGGAAGCTCCATCGAGGCCGGCTTGAGGGTCGTATCGATCTTCTGCTTCAGGTCCTCGATCTTCTGGCCGGCGGCCTCCAGGATGGCGTTGGCCATCTCGTAGGTGACGGTGATCACCGGCGACCCATCCCAAGGCATCCGCTGGGTGGCGCCGGGAAGCGAAAGCCGGCGGCGTTCCCGTTCGATGATCGGCCGCTCGTCGGAGACCGGACGCGGCCTCGACAGGTTATTGGCCATCTCGCTGTCGTTGACCGAGCTCTGGACCTGCAGGATGGCGGCCGGGCCGAGCTTTGCTATTTCCGCGGTCTTGCTGAAACCGCCTCCGCCGCGGCGGAACCTCATCATCGGGGAAGCCTCGGCATACTTCTCTTTGAGTTCCTTATCCTTCTGGAAGGGCGACTCCGGGTTGTCCTTCCCAGGGGCCTCGGTCAGGATCATGACGATCTTGCCCTTGACGTCGAGGTTCTTGAAATCGTCGTAGGCGACTTTCTTTTCCGTGATCCCGTAGCCGGCAAAAACCACCGGTGCCGTGAACGAGCCCGGGGTGGCCAGCATGCCAGTGAAATCCATCCCCGACTGGAAGGTGCGGCTTTTGTTAAGAGCGTCCAGCTTGAGGTCGAGGCTGATCTCGGTGGAGGAATCGGTGGTCTCCTTCAGGGCAAACTCCTGGAAATAGCCCCTCTGGGGCGGCGTTCGACGGGTTTGTTCGCCGAAGAACATGGCCGCTGTCATCGCCCCCATTCCCGGCATGTCACCGGCTGGCTTGACCTTCCACAGCTTGAAAAGCGAGGCGGCGTACTCGGCGGCCAACTGAAATCCTCTGGTCGCCGTGTCCCGGCCTTCCAGCAGGTCGGAAGCGATGTAGGTGAGCATGGCGATGGAATCCTTGGCCGTGATGGACTCGAATCCGGGCTTTACCTTGTCCATAGCGGTTTGGGCTTTTTCCACAAGCACCAGGTTCTTCTGAACGTCTTCGGTCTGGGACTGTGCTTTCTGCGGGGGCGGCGTCTGGGCGCTCAGCCCGAGAACCAGACAGAAGGCCAGAAGGACAGCAAGAATCGTCTTCTTCATGAATCTCTCCTTCTCTGTGAAAAATGTTTTTGATTTAGATTTATGATTAGACAGAAACATAGGCTTTAAGACAATTTAGACGTAGTCGCAGTCAAGTTTCTTCCCGGTATTTTTGCCTTTCTTTTATCGATGCCTGGCTCTTACGGCGTCTTCGGTTCTTCCCCCGTCAGCGGGTCGCGCAGGCTGATCCTGTGGACCTTCCCGAATTGGCCGAGCGGGCCGGCCCACTTTTCCCCGCCCTTGTTGCAGGGGTCCCAGTCGCCGACGATCATGATGGCCATCTTGTCCGGATGGATGTACTTCTTGGCCACCTCCAGGACTTTCTCTTTGGTCACGCTCTGGAACTTGCTACGGTAAGTTTTGAAATAGTCCATCGGCTTGCCCTGCATCTCCAACCTGGCAAAACTACTCATGGTCGCCTGGGGCGACTGGAAGAAATCGGCGAAACTTTCCAGGTAGAAGCTAACCGCGGTCTCCAGTTCGTCCGCCGCGACCGGCTCCTTCCGGATTCTCTCCATCTCATCCAATATCAGGAAGATAGCATAGCCGACCGTGGCCGATTTCGTCTGGACGTAGCCGGAAAACGTGCCCGGGAATCCCCAGGTGGTGGTGAACCGGCTGCCCTGGTTGTAGGACAGGCCCTCGTCGGACCGCACCTTGGTGGTGATCCGCGAGGTGAAGCTTCCGCCGCCGAGGATGAAGTTCATCACCTGGACGGCGAAGTAGTCAGGGTTGGTGTCCTCGATCCCCAGGTGGCCGAGGCTGATGTAACCCTGGTTGATCTCCTTCTGGATGAAATAGACGCCGGGCTCGAACGAGGGGAACTGCTTGGAAAAGGCCGGGATGGCCAGTGTTCTATTCTTCCAGCCGGAGCTAAGCTTGTTGATCCTGGGGCCCAGGTCTTTCCAGCTGAAATCGCCCGTCGCCGCCAGGATGATATTTTTGGGGAAAAAATATTGGGCATGCGCCGCTTTGAGGTCGGCGGTCGAGATCCCCTCGTATGTTTTCTGGATCGGCTGCCGGGTCAACGGATGATCGCCGTAAAGAAGCCGGGCATATTCCCGGGAGACGACGGCGTTGGGCTGGTCGTTGGCCTGGCGGAGCCGGTCGATGAGGCGGGCCCGGCTGAGTTTCAGGGCGTCCTCCCTGAACTCCGGATTCATCAGGACGTCAAAAAAGAGGCCCAGCCCTTCCTCGAGGTCCTTGCTCAAAACGAAAAGCGAGAGCGTCGAGGTCCTGTCATCCACGGAAAACGAGAGGGATCCGCCGAGGAAGTCAATCCGTTCCTCGATGGCCTCGCCCCCCATGGTCTTGGTGCCGCCCTTGATCAGCGTGTCTCCCATCACCCCTCCGAGCCCCGTCTTTTCTTGGGAAACATAAAGGTCGCCGAAGTTGACGAGCGCGGAGATGGTGAAGAGCGGCAGGCTGTGGTCCTCCTGGATATAGGCCCGGAGGCCGTTTCCCAACTGAAGGCGATTAGCCTTGGGGTCAGGCGGCTCGAACTTGAGGGGAGGGAACTTCAGGTCGGATGGCTTGGCCGCCTGGCCGAAACCCGAGCCGAGCCCTAAAACACAGAGCGCTGCGATCAGGCAGATGGTCTTTTTCATTGTCGTCCTCCTCCCCTACCGTCCCATCTTCCTCGTGTAGATGGCCGCGAGGCTGTTGTCTTTGACGAAATACTGGGCTGCGACCCGCTTGACGTCCTCGCTGGTCACTTTCTTCAGCGCCTCCAGGTCGTCCAGGAGCGACCTCCAGCCGCGGTTGAGCTCGGCCCGGCCGACGCGGGAGGCGAGCCCCCTCGTACTCTCAAGACTGCGGAGGAACATGGCTTCGGATCGGTTCTGGGCTTTCTGGATCTCCTCCGGAGTCAGGCCTTCCGTCTTTATCTTTTCGACCTCGGCCCAGATCTCTCTCTCCAGTTCCTCGGGCTTCACGCCTTTGTCCAGGCGGGGCGTCGCGCTGAACTGGAAGCCACCCACATACCACTGCGGCCGGCTGAAAGCAGAAACGCTGACGGCCATCTCCTTTTCTTTGACCAGAGTTTTGTAGAGCCGTCCGGAGCCTCCTCCCCCACCGCGGCCGCGAAACCCGCCGCCGCCGCCCGACCCGAGGGCATCGGCCAGGACGGCTAGTGGCGCTGTGTCGGGATGGCCGTCGGGCGGAGTGTGAAACATCACCCGCAGGCTGGTGGGCGCGGGCCCCTCGCCGTAGAGCCTTTTCTCGCTGTACTGCGGCGGCTCAGAGGTCCTGATCGGCTCGAGGTCCGGCCCCTTGGGAATGCGACCGAAATATTTCTCGGCCAGGGTGATGATGGCGGCCGGGTCGAAGTCGCCGACATAGATCACCACGGCGTTGTTCGGGACGTAATAGGTGTCGTGGAAATCGATCATGTCCTGCTTGGTTGTCCTGAGCAGGTCGTCCATCCAGCCGAGAACCTCCCAGTGGTAGGGAGAGGCGGCGTAGAAGGCGGCGTCGACCTGTTCGCCGAACAGAAATCCGGGCCTGTTCTCGCTCAACCGGCGTTCCTCCATAACGACATCCTTCTCCGAGTAGAACTCGCGGAAATAGGCGTTCAGCATCCTGTCGGACTCGAGCCACATCTGGAGCTCGACCTTGTTGGAAGGGAGGGTCACATAGTAGCCGGTGACTTCATTCGAGGTCGAGGCGTTGAGTCCCGTGCCTCCGTTTTTCATGTAGAGCTCCCAGAGCTCGTCCTTGACGACGTATTTTTTCTCCGCCCGGACGTGCTCGTCGACTTCCTTCTGCCACTGGGCGATTTTGTCTTTTTCGCCGCCTTCTGGATTCCAGAATTTCTCCCGGTAGATCTTATCCATGAGCTCGTCGATCCGGCGGTCGAGCGTCGCGTCCGCCTCGAAGTCGGTGATCCCTATCAATTTTGTCCCCTTGAACATCATGTGCTCGTGGAGATGGGCAATCCCCGTGATCCCGGGCCGCTCGTTGATCGACCCGACCTTGAAGTAGACGTGGCAGACGACCCGCGGCACCCCGGGCTTCTGGATCATCAGGATTTTAAGCCCGTTGTCCAAGACATGCTCCTTGACGTCGAGAGTGACCTCGGCGGCGACGGCGAGGGAGAGTATGCCCAGGAAGACGGTCAAGGCGATAGCTGTGCGTTTCATTCCTTCGGCCTCCTTTGAGAAGCGTCATTATACGTCACGGAGAAGCTTGAGACAACCGCGCCAATCGAATCGGAAAGATCCCCTCCGCCTGGAGAGACTGTGTCATGATGTCATTGCGAAGGAGCGCAGCAACTGAAGCAATCTCATAATGCATTGATAAAAAAGGGGATTCTTCGCTCCCAAAAGTCGCTCGAAATGCTGGCCCCCGCTAAGGGGACTCTTGGCCGGCATCCTGCGAGAATCATAAAGAGCACAGATTTTTTGATAAACCCTGAAGAATCGGTTAGAAAGGGAGTCGAGGCGCGGTGTTTGAATTATCGGGGGCCTTTAAGAAATAATGTACTCATATTGAGTACATCTGTATCTATTTTAGGTACAACCATGCAAATTCTTGGTTGATTATAGTAAGTGTCCCCTACAGTTCCCTAAAAATTGAGTCTTTTGATTATCTTATCCAGATCCTTTCTATTGATCACCCGCATGATGGTGACGATATCACCTTGGACTTGGTAAAGAATCCTATAATCACCAGATCGAAGACGGTAAAGCGGTGGTCTGAATCCCCTCAATTTTTTAATGTTGGTTTGAGATAATAGAGGACTGGAAGAAAGAATTCTCATGTCTTTGAGAATTTTCTCCCGTCGATCATCAGAAATGCAATCCAGGTCGTCGGCGGCTGATTTCGTCAGCTGAAGGCGGAAATTTCTCAAACTTATCTCTCACGAGTTGAAAGATACTCATCCAGGGAAATCACCCTGCCCGCTCTTAAATCCTTTTCCGCTTGGGAAATTCTTTTTCTAATGGCGGGACTATGCTCAATAATAAAATCCTCCAGGTCATCCTCAGAGAGCGGAAGGATTGAAGCGGCCGGTCTCCCTCTGTATGTGATGATCAAAGGATTTCCCTTCATGACTTCCCTGAGAAGTTTGTTGGTCTTGTTTTTGAGCTCTACGGTGTTTGCGACTCTCATAGAAAATGCCTCCTATATAGCTATTATAATAGCCTTTTCAATCGGGTCAAGCTCTTTTCGAATTTTACGATGAAAATATCAATGAGGACACTTCCCTCTTTATTGCAGGGCATTACTCGCCCGGGATGACGGCGGTGGCGGAGGCAACGGCGCCCCGGCCGGTCTCGAGGTTCCGGATGATCAGCCGAC
This sequence comes from Candidatus Aminicenantales bacterium, assembly GCA_049287565.1. Classification (GTDB taxonomy): domain Bacteria; phylum Acidobacteriota; class Aminicenantia; order Aminicenantales; family UBA8522; genus UBA8522. The sequence continues at coordinate 24,298 of JBAQGA010000072.1, read as the reverse complement.
ACTGGTATTTCCCTGGGGAAAGCGAAAATGCTGCGCCGAAGGAAAACAGATCTCCCGTGAGGGTGTAAGTCTTCTTTTCGTTTCTGCTAAGCGTCACGATATTCTCTTTGTCATCGAAAATGACTACCACAAACTCCGACTTCCCCGCCAGCACCTCCCTGATTTTCTCAACGGGGATCTTAGCCGCCAGGCAGAGGTTGCCCTTGCTGCCGGGTCCGCACGGCACGACCTCCAGGGGGAAGCGGACCGGGTTCTGGAAGAGGGGCTTCTCGCTCAACGTCAGGTCGACCAGATGGAGCATCCTTTCCACGTCGTTGTACTCGGAGAACGGCTTGGGGTTGAAATAGCCCTTTTGGGCATGGGCTTCAAGATTAGGGCGGGCAACCTCGACCTTGATCTTATGATAGGCGCCGTCCCAATTGTCATCAACGTAATAGCCCAAGACATAATAGCAGCCGGTCAGGTCCTGGATCTTCTCGATGTGCTTCTCGTGGCTGCTGATATTGCCGAAGTATTTCCCGCCCGTGGCGCTGCTCATCTGCTGAAGGGTGTATGTTCCTCTTGTCACCGGATCGCTGCCCAGGACGGTAGTGAGCTTTATCGTATCCAACGCGTAGATCGTGAAATTCGCCGAGCTCAGCTCCTTGAGCATGTCTTCATACTCAGAAACCAAATGAGCTGATTCAAGCCTTTCAGGCTTATCAGTTGGTTCCAAGCCCCTTACCCGCAATGGATTAAATTCAGGAGCCGGCACTCCGGCGAACACAGAATAAGGGACTCCGGAGGAGAAATAAAGGAGGGATTTGTGCCCGGGAACATACCTCAGAGCTTTGGCCAGTTCCGTCATCTTCCGGATGAAATTGTAGGCCTGGAGCTTGGATTCTTCTCGCTGCCTTCTCACGGCCTCCAATTCTTTGAATTGTTCTCTTTCAGGATCGAAAACATGCCCCGACAAGCTGGCGTCTAAGGGGTTCTGCTCTTTAAGCAGATTCCAGTATCTTGCTTCGAAATCCTCGGCCCGGCCGACAATCTCCTGGATACCGAACGCCTTGATGATCTTGCGCACCGCGGCGTGGTCCGTGGTGAGGTATTCATGGAGGGTCAGGCTCCTGGTGGCAGAGTAGGAGAGCAATCCTACCTCGTCCGTGGGCTGGAGTTGCGTGTCGATGAAATGAAGCGCCGCCTCTTTCGTTTTGTCAATGCCCTTGGCGTTGTTGAAAGCAAAATCGAAAAAGAGAAAGAATTTCCGCGGCATCAGGTCGCGGGACGGCGGCGCCGGAGTCTCCACGACTTCCGGAGGAGTTTCTCCTTTCTCTGAGGGAAGCATAAGGACGTGCCTTTCGAACTCCGTCAGCGCCTGCTTTTGGCCTTCGTCAAAGACAAGAAAATCGTCCTTTGTGAGATCGAGGACAGGATTCCCCTTTTTGTCGGTGACATAGACCTGGATGAGCTTCAAGGTGACCTTGACTTCGTGCCGGAGTTGAGTTTGCTGCTTCTGAGCTTCCTGCGCAGCTATATCAACCCCAAGGTAAGGCCCTACCAGAACACAAAAGAAAGCCAGGGCGCCTAGAAGTGGCTTTTTCATTCCCCTAATAACTCCACCTCATTGTAGTCCTAACCGGGCCGGCAATCAAGAAATCCGGCATCCACCTGAAATCAGTGGGAATTATGGGAGGAATGGGGGCTGGAAGTTTTGCTAAAATTCAAAATGTTGCCCTGTTTTTTTCCTACACGCAAAAATTTTTAAATGAAATGGATACAAGGAATTTTGGAGATAGGATGAGACAAAGGGGATTTTCCCTGTAAAACGCCTCTTTTCATGGCCTTCCGGATCTAGATCGATTTCGCTGGTCTAAGATATTCAATACATTTTCCTTTGTCATGAGTTTTAGGTCAGATGTGTTTTCGATAAACGGACGGGTGTCTTCAACCGCCTTCTCCCAATGAATATCCTTGAGCCTCTTGGCTACAAGGACGGTCCAGTTTGATGTGGCGATTTCAGGCCCTTTCCAATTTGTCTGAATGAGAGCGTTGTTGAGAAATCCGACGTTCGGCTCCGGCCAGGATGGATCCGACAGATACCAGAACAGGTCATACAGGTCACGACCCTTAACATAGGGACGGGCGAGGATGGCATGCAGCTTGCCGCTCAAAAGAGATGCCTTGTCATAGTGCAACACATTCAGCAGCATAAAGCGGCGAATAACCGATGTTTCCGTAATCCCCCCGGCAGGAGGATTGCCGTCAACTTCAATCTTCACCGAGAGCGCTTCTGATCTATGCGGAGAAAGACTCATTTCGTATAGCAGCCCGGGGAAGCGGATAAAAGCAGATTTGACCACTCTCCTGTCGCTGATTTTTGTGTCTATTCTGTAGGCTTCGGCTTCGAATGACTGACTAACGTTGGCGATGATGCCAGCAAAATTCATGGCCGTCTTGGTGCTTTCTAGGGCGAAATCAAGATCCTCGGAATACCGAGGAAGCATATAGAGAAAGCGGAGCGCTGTTCCGCCATGAAAAATCCATGAACGGAAACTTCCGCTTTCCTGGAGAAACTGGAGGATTCTCGCCTGGCAATATTCTCGCACCCGGCTTCTTGCCAGCAGTCGGTTGGCCGTTTCGGCGATGATCTGTTTGATCTGCTCTTTCATGATGCTTCTCGTTCAGGCGTAAGAGCCGCCAACTTTCGAGCGGCTCGCAACAGTTTTCTACTCCTGCTTCTTTCGGCCAATTCAATCAGAAGACCTGTACTCAGGATTTCGGTATTTTGCAGCCTGAGTTCCCGCAAGTAATCAAGGTTGTCCGAGCCGGGTGTGAGATAGAGCAGGTCCAGAAGCGCCCTTTCTGGCGTCGCGACAAAGGCGGACTGGCCTTCACCGAGGTCAATGGACTTATAGCCTGAGAAAAGGTCCTTTTTGATGTGTTTATAGATGAATGTGCCCAAGGGAGTTAAAAGCTCTTCCGGGCGGCCTGTCGTTATACTGGCAACGGAAGGAACATATTCGGGAATGAGGCCATGGAATCCTAAAGCCGATTGCAGACTCACATAGGAGGCTCGTTTAAGCCGATTGGCAACAAGAAACGGATGTGGCCTTGTCTTCTGATAGCGTTCGGACAGCACATAAAGACTCCGGCGAAGCTGAATAAGGTTGCCTGATTTGACCCAGCGGGACAGCTGTCTTCCCAGGTCGGCGGGAGCCACTCCACCCGCAATCAGGATGCTCGAGTGAAAGACGGGCTCTCTTCCGATAATTTGGAGAAGGTCGTTCCATTTCATGGCAATAATATGCCATTAATGGCCTATTATTGCAATGAGAATCACATATAAGACTCAGCAGAATTAAGGTAACTGTCACCTTAATTCGGATTACTCCCCCGGGATGACGGCGGTGGCGGAGGCGACGGCGCCCCGGCCGGTCTCGAGGTTCCGGATGATCAGCCGACACTGGTATTTCCCTGGGGAAAGCGAAAATGCTGCGCCGAAGGAAAAGAGTTCGCCCGTGAGGGTGTAGGTTTTTTTCTCGTTCCTCCTGAGGGTCACGATATTCTCATCCTCATCGAAAATGACGGCAATGAACTCCGACTTCCCCGCCAGCACCTCACGGATCTTCTCGACCGGGACCGCGGCCGCCAGACAGAGGTTTCCCTTGTTGCCGGCCTGGCACGGCACGACCTCCAGGGGAAAACGGACCGGAGTCTGGAATAGGGGTTCCTCGCTCAAGGCCAGGTCAACAAGATGAAGCATTCTCTCCACGTCGTTGTATTCTGAGAACGGCTTGGGATTGAAGTAGCCCTTTTGGGCATAGACTTCAAGCCCGGGCCGAGTGACCTCGACCTTGATCTTATGGTAGGCGCCGTCCCAATTGTCATCGACGTAATAGCCCAGGACATAGTAGCAGCCGGTCAGGTCCTGGATCTTCTCGATGTGCTTCTCGTACTTGCTGATATTGCCGAAGTATTTGCCGCCCGTGGCGCTGCTCATCTGCTGAAGGGTGTATGTTCCCCTTGTCGCCGGATCGCTGTCCAAGACGGAAGAAAGCATCATGGTATCCAAAGCGTAGATAGTGCAATTTGCCGAGCTCAACTCCTTAAGCATGTCTTCATACCGGGAGAGCAGATGCGCTGATTCAAACTTTACAGGCCTAGATGGATAATTTTCAGGAGCCGGTATGCCGGTGAAGACCGAATACGGAACTCCGGAAGAGAAATAGATGAGGGATTTGTGCCCGGCAATATACCTCAGAGCTTTGGCTAGCTCCGTCATCTTCCGGATGAAATTGTAGGCTTGGAGCTTGGATTCTTCTCTCTGCCTTCTTATGACCTCCAATTCCTTGAATTGCTCTTTTTCAGGGTCGAAGACATGCCCCGACGAACTGGCGTCTTTGGGATTCTCCCCCTTCAGCAAATTCCAGTACTTGGCCTCGAAATCCTCGGCCCGGCCGACGATCTCCTGGATTCCAAAATCTTTAATGATCTCTCGCACCTGAGCGTGGTCCGTTGTGAAGTATTCATGGAGGGTTAGGCTCTTGATCGCCGAGTATGAGAGGATCCCCACCTCGTCCGTGGGCTGGATTTGGGTGTCGATAAAATGCAGCGCGGCCTCTTTCGTTTTTTCAAGGCCCTTGGCATTGTTGAAAGCAAAATCGAAAAAGAGAAAGAATTTCCGCGGCATGAGATCTCGGGCCGGCGGCGCCGGGGTATCTACGACTTCCGCGGGAGCCTCTTCTTTCTCTGAGGGAAGCGTAATAACATGCCGCTCGAACTCCGTTAGCGCCTGCTTTTGACCTTCGTCAAAAACAACAAAATCATCCTTGGTGAGGTCGAGGACCGGATGCCCCTTCTTGTCGGTCACATAGACCTGGACGAGCTTCAAGGTGACCTTAACTTCGTGACGGAGTTGGGTTTGCTCTTTTTGAGCTTGGGCCTCTGCGCCGTTATTCGGGAGGAATGCCAAGGATATCGCTAGCAGAGGGTACCCAAGAGACAGATATTTTTTGTTCATGGCCCCAGACTTTGGCTTCTTTTGCCGTATCTTCCAATAATAATATAGGATTCCGGGGCAATCCCGTCAAGGACCAGCCGCCGACCTTATAGGACGACTGCTTTTTTTATATCTTTCCTTTAGGAAGATTTTTTTCTCGGCTCGCAAAATTTTGTTCTTTCCAGAATTCTTGGAAACATCCCATAATCTGTGATCTTAATGTTGGTCGCAGGAGGCCGTCCTGAAGCCCCCGTAGCGGAAGGGGGCCCGTCGTTTTCGACGGGGGGAACCGACGGGACTGGTTCCCCGGGGTGCGGGGGCCGGGGACGGCCTCCTGCGACCAACAGAATCATAAAAGCGGAGGGGCTTATGCATTAATTTTGAACTTTATCCAGGCCTTCGAAGTATTATATAATAATATTTCAGGCATGCGTTTATTCAGCTTTTCTATCGTAATCCTGCCTAATTCAAGAACGAAGGAGGATGAATGGACATTTCCAAACCTCACCGCCAGATGGACAGGCGAGGCTTCCTAAAAAAAGGGATGCAGGCGGGGGCGCTCGCCGTCTCCTATCCTGCTTGGAAGCACTTCGCCGGGAAAGAAACGGAGCTCGTCCGGGCCGCGGAGACGGCGGCTCCATCCGCGCTCGACAAGGACACCCTCAAGAAACTTCTCGAGGCCTGCCTCAGCCGGGGCGGCGAGTTCGCCGAGGTCTACTACGAGCGCTCCGTGACCAACAGCATCTCCCTCGACGAAGACAAGATCTCGACCGCGACGCGCGGGCTGGACATGGGCGTCGGGTTCCGAGTCCTCCAGGGGGAAAAAACAGGCTATGCCTTCTCGGACGATCTCGACTTCGCCCGGCTCAAGGAGGCGGCCGAAACGGCGGCCCTGATCGCCTCGGGCACTGTTGAGCATAAGCCCGCTAACTTCACGACGCTCTCCCCTCCTTCCTACTACCTCGTCAAGGTCTCCCCCGACACCATCGGCTCGAAGGAGAAGGCCGCTCTCCTCGTCAAGGCCAACGCGGTGGCCCGCGCCCACGACAAGCGGATCACCCAGGTGGGCGTGGGTTTCTACGATCTCAACAAGAAGATCATGATCGCCAACTCCGAGGGGCTGTACGCCGAGGACACCCAGACCCTTTCCCGGTTCGGCGCGAGCTGCGCCGCCCTGGAAGGGACCCAGCGGAGCATGGGCTACGAGTCCAAGGCGGGGTCGTATGGTTTCGAACATTTCGACCTGGCCCTGGCCGAGGATTTCGGCCGCAAGGCCGCCGAGATGGCCATCCGGACCCTGCCCGCGGAGGACGCGCCGGCCGGCGAGTTCCCGATCGTCATCGCCGCCGGCTACGGCGGGATCTTCTTCCACGAGGCCATCGGCCACAGCCTCGAGGGCGATGGCATCCGGAAGAAGACCTCCTGCTTCTGGGACAAGCAAGGCCAGCCCATCGCCACGCCGGTTGTCACCCTGGCCGACGACGGGACCTATAAAGGCGCCTGGGGAGCGGTCAACGTCGATGACGAGGGCTGTGTCGGCAAGAATACCGTCCTTATCGACAAGGGCATCTGCGCCGCGTTCATCCAGGACAAACTCAACGCCAAGCTGATGAAGATGAAACAGACGGGCAACGGCCGCCGCCAGTCCTACCAGTACTACCCCATCCCGAGGATGACCAACACCTATATGCACGCGGGAGAGTCGGCGCCCGAGGACATCATCAAGTCTGTGGACAAGGGCCTGTACATCGCCAAGATCGGCGGCGGAAACGTATCGCCGACCACCGGCCGGTTCGTCTTCTCGGTCACCGAAGGCTACATGATCGAGGGCGGCAAGGTGACCAAGCCGCTCAAGGGGATCATGCTCATGGGCAGCGGCCAGGAGGTGCTCAAGAATATCTCGATGGTCGGCACCGACCTCCTGGTCATCGGCGGCGGGAGCTGCGGCAAGGACGGCCAGTCCAAACCGGTCGGCTTCGGCAATCCCACCCTAAAGGTCGATAAGATCACCGTGGGCGGGAAAAAGGCGTAAAGGAGGAAGACCATGGATTTCAAGAAGATCGGCGAAGACGTCGTCAAAAAAGCGATCAAAGCCGGGGCCGAAGAGGCGGAAGCGGTCATCGAAAACGCCAAGGAGTTCAACGTCAACGTGCGCAAGGGAGAGGTCGAAACCCTCCAGAAGTCCGTCTCCAAGGGGCTTGGCCTGCGGGTTTTCATCAACAAGCAGTTGGGGTTTTCCTACACCTCGGACCTGTCTCCGGAATCGCTGGAGGAAACCATCAAAAAGACCGTTGAGCTGGCGAAGATCACCGAAGGCAAACCGTGGCAGGGCCTCCCCGACTTCGGGCCCCAGCCCCTCCCCGACCTCGACCTCTACGATCCGGAGATCGCGGCCGTCCCGGACGAGAAGAAAATCGCCATCGCCCGGGAAGTCGAGAAGATCGCCCTGGCCCAGGACAAGCGCATCACCAACACCGAGGGCGGCTCTTTCTCCAACACCGAGCGGGAAGCCGGGCTTTTCAATTCCAAGGGGATCTCTTACATCCTGAAGGAAACAAGCTGCGGATTCAGTACCTATATCGTCGCCGGCGAAGGGGACAACATGCAGGGCGGCGGCTGGTCGAGCAACAAGAGATTCTATAAGGAGCTCTCCCCTGTGGAAGAGGTGGCCAAGAAGGCGGCGGAGAGGGCGGTGGCGATGCTGGGAGCCAAACCGGTCGAAACGGCGAAAGTGCCGGTTGTCTTCGACCGCTACGCCACTCCGGCCTTCTGGATGGGAATCCTGTTCGCCCTCAACGGCGACGCGGTTTTCCGGAAGACGACCTTCATGACCGAGATGCTCGAAAAGCCGATCGCTTCCCCGCTCATCACCATCCATGACGACCCGACGGCCCCGCGATTCATCGCTTCGACGCCGTTCGACGGCGAGGGGAATGTCACAAAAAAGACCACAATCATAGACAAGGGTGTGCTCAAGACGTTCTACTACGACTCCCAAACGGCCCGGAAAGCCGCGGCCAAGGTCCACACCATGGCCCGGCGTTACGGGTACAAGGGCGGACCATCGGCCGGATTCCTGTGCGTCATAGTTGATAACGGGGAGGACGACCCGGCCGAGCTCTTCAAGGCAATCAAGGAAGGCCTCCTCGTCACCGGGATGAGAGGAGCGGGGACCGACGTCACGACAGGTGCTTTCTCGGTCGGCTGCAGCGGATTCTGGATCAAGGACGGCGCCAAGGCCTTCCCCGTGGACGGCGTGACCCTGGGCGGCACGACCCTCGACGTTCTCAAGGCCATTGATAAAGTCGCCAACGACCGGGATATGCGCGGCGGCCTGAACAGCCCGTCGTTCAGAGTGGCCGAAATTACCGTCGGCGGGAAGAAGGCGTAGCGGGAATCACCGAGCATTCATGGAAAGCATGTATACCGCAAAAGAGGCCAGCCAGTGCTCTCCCTCGTAGCTCCCGCTCGCAATGTGCGGAAGCGTCGTCCTGGCATGAAGGATGGCCGACTCTGTCAGAATCCTCCGGTATGGATCATCTTCGGGGAGCGAACGGGTTATACCGTTCATGCACCAGGCGCGGCTCAGATTCAGCCCGTCCAGATGAACGATTTTCGGGTCGGTCCGGTCTGAAACATCGGCGGGCTCCAGCAGAGATCTCGGTTCTCCATCCCCGAGCCGGGGGAGAAACCGGTGGAACCACTCAGAGAATTCGGCGGGAGAGAGCACCCGCCGCATCAGGTCGGCTTCGATTAGACAGGGGGAGAAAAAGTCATCGCCATCCGGCTCCCAGGCGGCGGGACAGTCGGAATCCTTGGAAAAATAAGTATGGCAGCGCTCGATGAGCAGTCCCTCAAGGTCTTTATGCTTGACTATTCTGGCATAATCCAGCGCAAAAGCCATTCCAAAGGCGGTATTGGGATGGACCCCGCGACGGATCGGGTATGTTTGCTTCGGCAAGAACTCCAGGTAGAGATTCACAACGGCGTCGGCCAGCGGCTGGAGGCTCTCCGACCATCTCTGACCATCCGGATCCTCCCAGCCATGCAACTCTTCAGCGAGCTTGAGCAGCCAGGCCCAGCCGTAAGTTCGCTCAAAGGATTTTCGGCTTGGCTGGTGGAGGTATTCTACCTCGGTTTTGATATTCTCAGCGGAGAGGTTTTTTCCCAGTGAACCGCGGATTTCTTTCGCTTCGGGCAGGTTGGGGAACATCTTCAGCAGGCGGACGAGCATCCAGTGGCCGTGAACAGAGGAGTGCCAGTCAAAACAGCCGTAGAATGCAGGATGGAGGGCGGCCGGGTTTTGGACCTCTGATTCTTCGTTCATGACGTGCTCCGGCTTGTTCGGGTATTCTTTTTTTAGGCACTTGAGGGCGAGCCAGGCGAAGTGAGAGGCCAATTTCTCATCGAGTGATGAGAAGGCTGAGACTTGATTATCCCACCCGGCATGCTTCTCGAAGGCACAGTTTTTCGCGATCCCGGCAGGCAAGAGGAAACCCATGATCGCCGACAGAAGTATAATATTTCGAAGAGAGAGTCTCATTTTCCCTCCTGTCCAATTCTTTGCCATCGACCGGTTTCTCTATAGTCTATATCCGAGCCACGCCTCGACGTCAACCTCATGTCCCATCTTTAATAAGATTTGAGGCGTTTTCTTCTCGCATCCACTTCTCCTTAGGATCTCTACCAGCCAAAAATAGGCAGAATGGGTCAAGGGAGAGGGATATTCGCGAAAAGAAACTTCTTAGAAACACAAAACCAGGTTATTTGATATTGATATAAGGTAGAATACGAACATGAAAAGAATCATGATGATGTTGGCTGGCTTGGCCTTTATCTCAGCAACTGTCGCCATCGGGCAGGAAAAGACCGTTGGGGTGAAGTTCGGTCCAGCGCAAGAGATCGGCCGGGAGGAAATTCTCTTCGCCTCCATCGCTTCCATCTGCGAAGACGACAGGCTCAATTTCTACGTGCTCGACCGGATGGAGCGGGCGGTCTTCAAGTTCTCGCCGGAAGGCCGCCTGCTCATGAGGTTCGGCCGGAAGGGCCAGGGCCCCGGCGATTTTCAGTCTCCCGGCCAGGTTGTCTTCACCCCGCGGGGCGAACTGGCCGTCCTCGAGGACCTCTATTATGTCTCTTTCCTCAAGACAGACGGCACCTTTGTCCGGCGTCTCGACCTCAACGGGCGCCTTGGGCTCGGTTTTATCGGACTCGACCGCTATTACGGTTGGATATGGCGGCCGGAAGACCAGCAGCAGGTGCTGGTGGACGCGGAGAACACCATCCTCAAGACTTTTCACACCTGTGCCAGGGATCGTTTCTCGGTCACCCTGCCCGACGAGACCGGACGGCCGGTGATGTTCAACTACAGTCATGACTCCTATGTCCCCCGGTTTCTGTATGCCCACGGCGGACGTCTCAGCGCCGTGGGAATCAGCGATCACTATGAAGTCGAACTTCTCGATGAACGAGGTCAGACGGTCGCGACGATCCGGCGGGACCTCAGACTCCAGAAATTCAACTCCCGGGAAAAAGATCGTCTGGAACGCGAGGTCCGGGAATTCGCCGAGTCCAAGGGCTGGCCCGACCGGGTGGCCCGCGAGCTCGGCAAGAAGATCCCGCCGCACAAGAACATGATCCAGGCGGTCCGAATTTCGCCGCAGCATGTTTTCGTCTTCCGGTTTCCGCCGGATATCTCGGCGGAAAACTCCCCTGACCCGGTTGATATCTTCGCCCGGAAAGATGAATTCCTGGGGACGGCGGAGTTCCCGAATGTCCCTCTATTCATCTCCAGCAAGACTCTCTATTTCGTCAAGACCGACGAAAGCGGCAACGTCTATCTTTTAAGGACGGGATATTCGCTGGAGTATTGATCCCTAGCGAAGAAACAACCACACCGAGACGAACAGACCGACAGCGATGACGAAAATGCGGATATAGTGCGGGTCCACGCGCTTGGCCGCGCGCGCTCCGGCGTACCCCCCGATCACCGCGCCGGCGGCCATCACCGGCGCCAGGCGCCAGACCACCAGCCCGTTGACGGCGAAATAAATGAAGGCGATCACGTTGACCAGCGTGACCAGGATCGTCTTCAGCCCGTTCATCCGGTGGATGTCCCGGAGCCCCATAACGCTGAGCGAGCCGAGCATCAGGATTCCCATGCCCGCCCCGAAATAGCCGCCGTAGGTCGCCACGAAGATCTGGAAAAGAAAACCCCAGACGCGCCCCAGGGTGCCGACCTTCTCCTCGTTGTTTCCGAGCCGCAGCCAACGGGTGAACGGCTCTCGAAAGGCGAAGAGAAGCGTGGCCAAGAGAACGAGGAATGGCACGATCGCGTTGAAGAGCTCCGGCGGCGTGCTGACCAGCGCCAGGGCGCCCAGGAATCCGCCGATCATGCTCGGGACGAGCAGGGTCAGAAGGAGATCGCGGTAGATCTTGGTGTCCCGGCTGTAGGCGACCGCGCTGCTCAGCGTTCCCGGCCAGAGCGCCGCCGTGTTGGTGGCGTTCGCCAGGATGGGAGGCTGTCCGAAGGCGACCAGGGCGGGAAACGAGATCAGACTGCCGCCGCCGGCCACCGCGTTCAGGGCTCCGGCGACGGTGGCCGCGAGAAACAAACCGGTCAGGCCGATGATGACATCCATGGAATAAAATAGATCGGTTTTCTACAAGATCCTGTTCTTGCCCTTATTCCTCAGATTCTCGATGACGTCCTTGACCCGCTGGTCGGCTTTTTTAGCGCAGACGAGCAGTGCGTCCTCGGTGTCGACGACAATCACATCCTTGAGGCCGACGACGGCCGTCAACCGCCGCGGGCTAAAAACCAGACAGTTCCGGGAATCGACAAAAAGGCTCTCGCCCCGGAGGGCGTTCCCGGCTTCGTCCTGCGGCCAGATGTCGGCCAGCGAAGTCCAGGACCCGACATCGGACCAGCCGAAATCCCCTTCGACCATCAGGACGCCTTCGGCTTTCTCCATCAAGGCGTAATCGATGGAGGTCGCCGGGATCTCCCGGAAGACGGCGGCCACCGCGGAACGATTCTTTTTCTCCAGCGCCTTGAGAATTCTCCGCCAATATGGGAAGAAGTCCGGCGCGTATTCCTCGAGTTTTCTAGCGAAAACATCCGCCCGCCAGATGAACATCCCGGAGTTCCAGGCATGGTTTCCCTGCGCCAGGAACCTCTTCGCCTGGCCCAGTCTCGGCTTTTCCTTGAACCTGAGGACCGGATAGAAAATCTCGCCTGCGATTTTTCCCCGGTTCCGGCCGGAATAATGGATATAGCCGAAGCCCGTGGAGGCGTAGGCGGGCGGGATGCCGAAGGTCACGATAACATCCTTCTCGGCCGCCTCAGCGGCGGCGGCCCGTAGCTTTCTGATAAACCGGGCGGGCCGGGTGATCAAGTGGTCGGCCGGGAGCGCGAAGACAACGGTCCGGGGATCGCGCAGATAGACCCGGGCCGTGGCCAGGATAAGCGAGGCGGCCGTGTTCCTTCCGAACGGCTCGACCAGGACGTTGTCCGCTTTCAACCCCGGGACCAATTTCCGGATGGCCGCCGCCTGGGCTTTATCGGAGATGGTGTAGATCGCCCCGAAGGGCAGAAGCGGACGGAGCCTCGCCACCGTCTCTTCGAGCATCGTCTTCCGGCCGGCGATGGGCAGGAACTGCTTAGGGCGGCTCTTCCGGCTGAGCGGCCAGAACCGTGTGCCACTCCCCCCGGCCATTATCACGGCGCAGACACGCGGATGTCGGCTCATCCGTTCCCCAATCCCTTGATGGCCCGCTCGAGTGTTTCCCCGACCTCCTTCTTGATCGCCTCGAGGTCTTCCGGCGTGTCGGCTTCATAACGGAGGACCAGGGCGGCCTGGGTGTTAGAGGCGCGAACCAGCGCCCAGCCCTTGGGATAGTTCACCCGGACCCCGTCGATGTCGATGACCGGGTATTTCTTGGCCAGCTCTTTTTTCACCTCTTCGACGATCCGGAACTTCACTTCGTCGGAGGCATAGACCCGGATCTCCGGCGTAGAGAATGCCTGGGGAAGGTCGGCCAGCATCTCCGAGAGCTTCTTTTCCGAACGGGCCAGGATCTCGGCCAACCGGGCCGAAGCATAAATGGCGTCGTCGAACCCGAAGAAGCGGTCGGCGAAAAAGATGTGCCCGCTCATCTCGCCGGCCAGGAGGGCTTTCTCTTCCTTGATCTTTTTTTTGATCAGGGAATGACCGGTCTTCCACATGATCGGCCGGCCGCCAAGCCTGGCGATCTCCTGATAGAGGAGCTTCGAGGCCTTGACCTCCGAGATCACCGCGGCGCCCGGGTTCGCCGGAAGGATGTCCCGCGAAAAGACGATCATCAGCATGTCACCCCAGAGCAGCCGGCCGCTGTCGTCGACCACCCCGATCCGGTCGCCGTCGCCGTCGTAGCCGACGCCGAAGTCGGCGCCCGTTCGCTTAACCGTCTTGATCAGGTCCTCCATGGCCTCGGGAAGCGTCGGGTCGGGATGATGATTGGGAAACAGCCCGTCCGGCTCGCAGTAGAGCTCGGTTACCTCGCAACCCAGCTTCTTGAAGATCGGCGCGGCCACGAACCCGGCGGTCCCGTTCCCGGCGTCGAGGACGACCTTCAGCTTTCTGCGAAGCCGGATATCCTTTTCGACATAGTCCTTATACTCTGGGATGATGTCGTAGGATGAGCGCGTCCCTTCTTTGTCCGTGATTATCGCATCATCCTTGAGGAGCCGGTAGACCGCCTGGATGGTCTCTCCGTAGAGAGTCTCCTCCCCCACCATCATCTTGAAGCCGTTGTACTCGGGAGGGTTGTGCGAGCCGGTGATCATGACGGCCGCCTCGTTCTTCTTGTAGTAGACGGCGAAATAGAGAAGCGGAGTGGGGACCAGCCCGATGTCGACGACACTGCATCCCGTGGAAAGAAGGCCCCGGGTGATGGCCTCGGCGTAGGCCGGCGAGCTCATCCGGGCGTCGCGGCCCAGGGCGACCCGCTTCTTGCCGTGCTGACGGAAGTAGGTTCCAATTCCCCGCCCCAGGTATTCCACGAATTCGATAGTCAGGTCCTTGTCGACGATCCCCCGGATGTCATATTCCCTGAAGATTTTCGGGTTGATGTTCACGTTCACCTCCCTGTCCGATCAGCTGCCTTTCTCTTCGCCCCCCCTCCGCCTGTCCCTCCAGGTCGCAAGGTCTTTGACCTTTTGCTCAACCTCAGGCCATTTGTTTTGGGCTCCGAGGATGAATTCGATGAGCTCCCGGACGGCGCCCTTCCCACCGTTGTGCTGGGAGATAAAATGACAGCACTTCTTGACTTCCGGATGAGCGTCGGCCACGGCCGCGGCCAGCCCGACCGCCCTGATGACCTCGAGGTCGCCCAGATCATCGCCGATATAAGCGACCTCTTCGGCCGTCAGGTTGTGCTTGGCCAGGATTCCTTCGAGGACTCTTCTTTTATCCAGGATCCCCTGATGGAGCTCGTCGATGCCGAGTCTTTCCGCTCTCTTCTCCAGGGCGCGCGACGTCTTGCCGGTGATGATCGCCGTTTTAAATCCGACCAGGTGGGCGAGCAGGATGCCCAGGCCGTCCCGCACATGATATGACTTGACCTCTTCGCCGTCGGGCAGAACCGAAAGTGTTCCATCGGTCAGGGTGCCATCGACATCCATGATGATCATCTTGATCCGGAGCGCCCTGGTCCGTCCGTCCGTCATCAGAACATCTCCGTGCGCCAGAGGTCGTGGAGGTGGATGATACCCTCGACCTTTCCGTTTTTGGCGGTGACGACCAGCGAAGTGATCTTCCGCGCCTCCATCAGGTTCAGAGCTTCGACGGCCAGCCCTTCCCTGTCGATCTTGACCGGCCGGACGGTCATGCATTCTCCGGCGCTCTTGTAGAAGAGGCGCCCCTTGTGTTTTCTCATCTTCCGGCGCAGGTCGCCGTCGGTGATGATGCCGAGGAGCTTATCGTCCTCATCAAGGATACATGTCATGCCCAGCTTCTTGCGCGTCATTTCTTCGATCACCTGGATCATCGGCGTGGCCGCCGATACGCGCGGGATCTCCGCTCCCCCGTGCATCAGCATCTCGACCCGGATAAGCTTCCGGCCGAGCTGGCCTTTGGGATGGAAGCGGACGAAGTCCTCCTCGTTAAAGCCCTTCTCCTTCATCAGGGCGATGGCCAGCGCGTCGCCCATGGCCAAAGCGGCCGTCGAGCTTGCCGTAGGCACCATGTCATTCGGCCCCGCCTCCCGTTCGACCTTGGCGTCGAGGACGATATCGCTGTACTTGGCGATCCGCGATTTCCGGTTGCCGGTGATAGTGATGAGCTTGACGCCGATTCTTTTTATGAACTCCAGCAGGTCGACGATCTCCTTGGTCTCACCGCTGTAGGAAATGGCCAGGATGACATCGTTCTTGAGGATCATGCCCAGGTCCCCGTGGCCGGCCTCGGCCGGGTGGATGAACAAGGCCGGCGTCCCGCAGCTCGCCAGGGTGGCGGCGATCTTGCGGCCGACCAATCCGGATTTTCCCATGCCGGTGACGATGACCCGCGACTTGCTCCTGGCCAGGAGGCCGACCGCCCGGGCGAAATTTTCATCCAGCCGGGGGACGAGTGCCGACAGCGTCCGGCTTTCGATCTCCAGCACTTCCCGGCCCGTCTTGATGATCTCGTTCTTTTTCATGAGCTCAAGACCTCGTTTTCGGCTCTTCCTCCCGGAGGGCCTTTTTGACCCGGAGAGCGGAGCGCAGGACATCGTTCAATTTATTTAATATCAATGAATTCGGTCCGTCAGAGAGAGCTTTCGACGGATTCTCATGAACCTCCAGAAAAAGGCCGTCGGCGCCGGCCGCCACTCCGGTCCGCACCAGCAAGGGGATGAATTCCGCCTCTCCGCCGGAAGCCACTCCCCGGCCTCCGGGCCGCTGGGCGGAGTGAGAGGCGTCGATGACCACCGGAAACCCCCACCGCTTCATCAGCGGGATAGAGCGGACGTCGAAGACCAGGTTGTTGTAGCCGAAGAAGGTCCCGCGCTCGGTCAGCAGGATGCGGTCGTTTCCCTGTCTGAGGACTTTTTCTACGGCGTTTTCCATTTCCTGCGGAGAGAGGAACTGGCCCTTCTTCAAGTTGAGCGGCTTTTGGGTCCTGGCCGCCTCGATGATCAGGTCGGTCTGGCGGCAGAGGAAGGCCGGGATCTGGATGACGTCGAGGACCTCGGCCGCCCGGCCCACCTGGCAGGTCTCATGGACATCGGAAAGAACGGGGACGGAGAGTTCCTCTTTGACGCGCTTGAGAACCGCCAGCCCCTTCTCCAGCCCCGGCCCGCGGTATGATCCCATCGAGGTGCGGTTGGCCTTGTCAAAAGAAGCCTTGAAAATAAACGGCAGCTTGAGCCCGGCGCAAACCGCCTTGATCCGGCGGGCGAGAGAGAGGGTGTCGTCTTCGCTTTCGATGACGCAGGGGCCGGCGATGAGGAAGAGGGGCGTTGCCCCCCCGGCCGTAACTCCTCTACCGATTTTTACGGGCTTTGGCTTTTTGGAGGCGATGGGCATAGCTTGCTCCGATAAACGCTTTAAACAGAGGATGAGGGCTCAAAGGCTTGGACTTGAATTCGGGATGGAACTGGCAGCCCAGGAACCAGGGGTGGCCCTTGAGCTCGATGATCTCGACCAGGTTAAGCTTAGGGTTGTGACCGGTAAACGACAGCCCTGCCCGGGCCAGTTTCTCCTTGTAGGCGGGATTGAACTCGTAGCGGTGGCGGTGCCGCTCCAGGATCAGGTTTTTCCGATAGGCTTTGTAGGCAAAGGATTTCTTCTCCACCTGGCAGACGTATTCGCCCAGCCGCATCGTCCCGCCGATGTCGTGCTCCGGGCTGAGCTCGCGCCAGAGGAAAAAGATCCTATCCGGGGTATGGGCATCGAATTCCGTGCTGTTGGCCTGAGCGAGCCCGGCCGCGTTCCGGGCGAACTCGATGGTCGCGCACTGCATCCCCAGGCAGATCCCGAAATAGGGGACTTTTTTCTGGCGGGCATAGGTGATGGCCCGGATCTTGCCTTCGATCCCGCGGATGCCGAACCCGCCGGGAACGAGAATGCCGTCCATGTCCCCCAGGGTCTCCTCCGGCCTCCCCTTCTCCAGCTTATCGGACTCTATCCAACAGATGTTGACTTTGAGCCCGTGGGCTACCGCGCCGTGTTTCAGCGCTTCCTTCAAACTCAAATAGGAGTCCTGGAGCCCCGCATACTTTCCGACCAGGGCGATAGTCACTTCATCCCTGGGCTTGTTCATCTTGTTGATGAGCGATTGCCAGGGGGCCAGATGACGCCTCTTCGGAGGAAGGTTGAGCTTTTTGAGAATGGACTTGTCCAAGTTTTCCTGGGCGAAGAGGAGCGGAATTTCGTAGATATTGCCCACATCCTTGGCCGTGATGACGGCTTCTAGCGGGACGTTCGTGAACAGGGCGATTTTTCCCTTGATGTCGGTGGTCAGGAAGCGGTCGGTCCGGCAGAGGAGGATGTCGGGCTGGATACCGATGGCCCGGAGTTCCTTGACGCTGTGCTGGGTCGGCTTTGTCTTGAGCTCACCCGAGGTCCCGATGTAAGGGACAAGAGTGAGGTGGACGAAAAGCACGTTCTCCGGCCCCAGCTCCAGCCTCATCTGGCGGGTCGCTTCGAGGAAGGGCAGGCTTTCGATGTCGCCCACCGTCCCGCCGATCTCGACGATGACGATGTCATTGCCCTCGGCCACGGCGCAGAAGGCGTTCTTGATCTCATCGGTGACGTGGGGGATGACCTGGACCGTCTTTCCCAGGAATTCTCCCTTTCTCTCTTTGCGGATGATCGCCTCGTAAATCTTGCCGGCGGTCCAGTTGTGCGCCTTGGATGTTCTGGTGGAGGTAAATCGTTCATAATGGCCAAGATCCAGATCCGTCTCCGCCCCGTCATCGGTGACATAGACTTCCCCGTGCTGGAACGGGCTCATCGTCCCGGGGTCCACGTTCAGGTAGGGATCGAACTTCTGCAGAGTGATCCGATAGCCGTGGCTTTCGAGGAGGCGGCCGATCGAGGCGGCCGCGATCCCTTTCCCGAGCGCGGAGAGGACTCCACCGGTGACAAAGATGTACTTTGTTTTAATCATGGCCTTTCTTTTTCAGGATCTCTTCGACTCTGATTATATCCTGAGGCGTATCCACGCTCAAGGCGGGATGGGGAACTTCGATCATCCTAATCCGGAAGCCGTTCTCCAGGACCCGAAGCTGCTCCAGTTTTTCGGTCCGCTCGAGCCGGGAGGGCCGCAGGCCGGAAAAACGGATAAGGAAATCCCGCTGAAATCCATAGACGCCGATATGAAGATAGAAAAAATCTGCGGCCTGGTAGGGGAGGGGTGAGCGGGAAAAATAGAGCGCGTATCCCTCCTTATCGACTACGACTTTGACCATGTTCGGGTTATCGATCAGGCCGAGATCATCCACCTTGGTCATGAGGGAAGCCATGGGGATGGCCTCGTTTTGAAGCGCTTCAACCAGGCTATCGACCAACCGGCCGGTGATCGCCGGCTCATCCCCCTGAATGTTTATAATTATTTTATTATCAATATGTTGCGCAACTTCAGCGGTCCTTTCCGTGCCTGATCCATGATCCCGGGAGGTCATGACCGCCTCGGCATCGAAACCCCGCGCGGCTTCCTGGATTCGTCCATCGTCGGTCGCGATGATCACCCTGTCGACCAGCCGGGCTTGTCTCACTCCTTCATAAACCCACTGGATCATCGGCTTCCCGAGCAGCGGAGCCAGAGCTTTCCCCGGAAACCGCTTGGAATCGTACCGGATGGGGATGACCGCCGCAGCCCGCTTCAAGATGACGCTCCCTCCTTGGCCTTGTCTTCCTGGGGAGAGGCCGCGGCGATCTGTTCGCCGGCCTGGCAGTTGGCCTCGAGATAGGCTCCTTCATCCACAACTAGCTTGGGTGTGATGATGGAACCTAAAACCCGGCCGCGGCTGTGAATCTCGACCTTGTCATCGGCCCGGATCGTGCCTTTGACCTCACCGTTGATCACGATATATCCGACCTGAACATCGGCCTCGACTTTGCCCTGCTCGCCGATGGCCAGCATCGAGTCGGAGACGATCGTGCCTTGGAAATGGCCGTCGATGCGGAACGATCCCTTGAAGGACAGCTCGCCCTTGAACCGGGTGTCCTTGTCGAAGAAACCCGTGATCTTCTGCTCGTCGTAATCCCTTTTTCTTTCTTTATCTTTCATCGTGCTCCTCCTTTGATTTTCCGATGGACGCGGTTGAGGTCATCAAGAGAGAAATATTGGATCTTGATCGTTCCCTTCTTTCGGCTTCCGGCAATCGTCACCTTGGTCCCGAGAATCCGAACGAGGTCTTCCTCCAGGGCTAGGAGGTCGGGATCGAACTCCGCCTTTTTTCGGGCGGCCGCCCTCCCCTTGCGTCCGGAAATTAACCTCTCGACATCTCTGACGGTGAGATTCCGACCGACGATTTCCCCGGCCAGGGCGATCTGAGAATCAGAGTTATCGAGCGCCAGGAGCGCCCGGGCGTGGCCCATCGTGATTTTATTCTCAGACAGATAATCCTGGATGACCTGGGGAAGGTTGAGAAGCCGAAGATAGTTGGTCACCGATGTCCGGTCCTTGCCCACCCTGGCGGCGACTTCTTCCTGAGTGGTGCCCAGTTCCTCGACCAGTCTTTGATAGACATGGGCGATCTCCAGCGGGTTGAGGTCTTCCCGGTGCAAGTTCTCGACCAGGGAGATCTCGAGCTGCCGTTCGATCGGTATCTGCCGAATGAGGACGGGGATCTTCTTCAAGCCGGCCTTATGGGCCGCCCTCCAGCGTCTTTCCCCGACGATGATCTTGTAGGTATCGCCCTCGGGGACAACGAGAATGGGCTGGATGACGCCTGTTTCCCGGATCGACCGGGCCAGCTCCTCGATCGATTGGGGGTCGAACTTCAGCCTCGGCTGCAGCGGATTGGGCACGACCTCATCGATATCCACCTCGGCATAGCGCTCGTTCTTGATAATCCCGTAGTCATCGGGTAAGAACACCGCCAGACCTTTTCCTAGAGCTTTTTTGGTCATTTCCTGAGTAACTCCTGCGCCAGATTCAGATAGGCCTCTGCCCCTTTAGACTTGACATCATAAAGAACGACCGGTTTGCCGAAACTCGGCGCTTCCGCTACCCGCACGCTCCGGGGGATGACGACTTCGAAAACGATCGTCTTGAGCGATCGCCTGATCTCCCCGGCCACCTGTTTGGAGAGGTTGGTCCGTTCGTCGAACATGGTCAGGACGATCCCCTCCATGGAAAGAGACGGGTTGAAATATGTCCGGACTTCGTCAAAGGTGGCCAGAAGGTCAGGGATTCCCTCCATGCAGAGGAATTCGCATTGGATCGGGATGAGGACGGAATCGGCCGCCGCCAAGGCGTTGATGGTCAGAAATCCCAGGGAGGGCGGACAGTCGATGAAAATATAATGGAAATTCCGCCTGAGCTTGCCGACAACGTCCCCGAGCCGTTTTTCCCGGTCGTCCCTGGAAAAGAGCTCGACTTCGGCACCCGAAAGCTCTGGGGAACATGGAAAAATATAATAATTATCGAGTTCTGTCCCCAAAATAAGGCCCATGGGATCCTGACCGTTCATCAACGCCTGATAAATGCCCTTGCGGGCCTCCTTGATCTTTCCCAGGCTGGCCGTGGCCATCCCCTGGGGGTCCAGGTCGATAACTAGGACTCTGTGATTCTTCATGGCCAGGGCCGCCGAGAGATTGATGGCTGTCGTCGTCTTTCCAACTCCTCCCTTTTGATTGGCAACAGCGATGGTCTTGCCCATGCATCCTCAGTGTTTCACGTGGAACATCGGCCCTCTTTTGGCTTTTTTCCGGGCCTTTAGGTACAGGCTGAGGTTGACGACGGCCGCCGGAGTTATCCCCGGGATTCTCTTGGCCAGACCGATGGTTCGCGGCCGGGATTTCTTCAGCTTTTCCACCACCTCTCTGGTCAGGCCGGGAACATCCTGAAAGTCGATCCCATCAGGTATTTTCGTGCCATCCATCCGCTGAATTCTTTCGATCTCTTTCTCTTGCCGCCGTAAATATCCCTCGTACTTCACTTCGGCTTCCGTATATCTCATCTCTTCATCCGTCAAAGGCTCCGGGAATTTTTTATATTCTAACACATTTTGTAGAGAAACACGGGGTTTTTTCAGCCACTCTTTGAGGGATATTCTGGGGGTCTTCTCGACAGTCAGCTTTTCTTTTTGCAGGAACTGAAACAGCCTCTGGAGTTTTTCTTGCTTGGCCCTGAAAGCCGCGCCGTCCTCCTCTCCGATCAGCCCGTATTTGCGTCCATAACGGATCAGCCTTTGGTCGGCGTTGTCCGCCCGCAGGTTCAACCGGTATTCCGCCCGGGAAGTAAAGAGCCGGTACGGCTCTTCGACTCCCTTGGTCACCAGGTCATCGATCAGGACGCCGACATAAGCCTCATCACGACGGAGGACGAACGGCTCTTCCTGCCGAATCTTAAGGCCGGCATTGATCCCGGCCATGAGGCCCTGAGCCGCCGCTTCTTCATATCCCGAGGTCCCGTTGATCTGCCCGGCTAAGAAGAGGTTTTCAACCCGCTTCACCTCGAGAGAAGCCTTTAATTGCGTGGGCGAAACCGCATCATATTCAATCCCGTAAGCGGGCCTCAAGATCTTGGCCTGATCCAAACCGGGAATGGTTTTCAGAATTTCTACCTGCACGTCATAAGGCAGGCTGGAGGAGATCCCGTTGACATAGACCTCTGATGTCTCCAGCCCCTCCGGCTCGAGGAAGAATTGGTGGCGATCGTGGTGGGGAAATTTGACCACCTTGTCTTCAATGGAAGGGCAGTAACGAGGTCCGACTCCGGTGATGAGCCCGCTATAAAGGGGGGATGCAGCCAGGTTCTTTCGGATGACATCGTGGGTCGTGGCATTCGTGTATCCGAGATAGCAGAGGGCCTTGTTCTCGAGAGGGCGGCGTGTCCGGAAGGAGAAGGGGACGGGGACCTCATCCCCGGCCTGAGGTGTAAACGCCCCCCAGTCGATCGTGTGCGCATCGAGCCTCATCGGGGTCCCCGTCTTCAGGCGAAACATCCTCAGACCGAGCCTGCCCAGGCTTTCACTCAATAAAATGGCTGCCGGTTCATTGGCCCTTCCCGCAGAGTACGACCGAAGCCCCATGTGGATCAGGCCGTTCAGAAAAGTCCCCGGAGAGACGATCACCGTTTCTCCGGTGATGCACTGGCCGTCCTGGGTCATTACTCCACGGGCTTTTCCTCTCGAGACGAGCACCTCCGTAACGATTCCCTGGAAAACGGTCAGGTTGGGGGTATCCTCCAGCCATTTCTTCATGATCAGCCGGTAGCGGGCTTTGTCACACTGCGCCCGGGGAGCTTGAACGGCCCCTCCCCGGCTGCGATTCAGAAGCCGGAATTGGATGCCCGTTTCGTCGGCCAGGAGCCCCATCAACCCGCCCAGGGCATCGATCTCCCGCACCAGGTGGCCTTTGGCCAGGCCGCCGATCGCGGGGTTACAGGACATCTGGGCGATCGTTTCCAGGTGGATGGTGACCAAAATGGTCTTGAAGCCCATGCGCCCCGCAGCGGAAGCCGCTTCACAACCACCATGTCCGCCCCCGACGACGATGACATCGTAATCCCTTCCCGCAGCGAACCTCTTGCTCATTTCCCCACACAGAACTGGCTAAAGATGTTGACCAAAACCTCGTCGACCTGGATTTCCCCCGTCAACTGCCCGAGCAACGGCAGGACCCGGCGGACCTCCTCGGCGCAGACCTCTTCCGAATAGCCCTCGCGGAGCCGTTTCAAGGCCTCCTCCAAGGCGGAGGCGATCTGTTCGAAGAGCAGCCTCTGCCTCAAATGCAGGACCACCTCATCCTGACCGTTCTGCTTCGGCACAAAAGTCGCCAGGATCGCGCTTTTCAACCGGGAGATGTTCGTCCCTTTCAAGGATGAGACGGCGATTGCCCGGATGGACGGCCTGACTGCCCGGCATTTCACCCTGTCGATTTTTCTGGGGAGATCCGCCTTGTTGAACACAAAGATCATCTTTTTCTTCTTGTATTTCTCGATGAGCCGGAGGTCGGCGGGATTCTCCCTCCGGGAAGCGTCCAGGACCAGGAGGATGCCATCAGCCCGGGAGGCCAGCTCTCGGCTTCTCTTGATGCCGTCTCTTTCCACCGGATGAGAAGGACGCTCCAGCCCTGCCATATCGATCAGCTGGAAAAAGGAATCCTGGATCTTGATGCGCTCCCGAAGATAGTCACGCGTGGTCCCGGGGTAGGGACTGACGATCGCCCGTTCATGGTCGAGCAGTGCGTTGAACAGAGTAGATTTCCCGACATTCGTCCGCCCGACGATGGCCAGATTGAGCCCTTCGGTCATCGCCCGGCCGGTTTCATAGCTGGCGATCAGTCTTTCCACAGTCCTTAGCACATTTTCCAGACGGCCCGCGGCTTTGACCGGGGAGATTCCCAGATTTTCTTCGGAGAATTCGATACTGGCTTCGAGGAGCGAGATGAGGTCGACAACCTGACTGCGCAGGCAGTTGATGTGGCCTGACAACCTTCCCCGGAGCTGCCCGAGGGATATCTTGGCCTGCTGAACGGAGGCAGCCGTTATCAGGTCGTTGACCGCTTCGGCCTGGATGATGTCGATCCGTCCCCGGAGGTAGGCCCGGAGTGTGAACTCCCCCGGATGGGCCAGCCTTGCGCCGGCCCTGACTCCCAGCCTGACCACCTCTTCCAGGACCACCGGACTGCCATGGCAACTGATCTCGACGACGTTCTCTTTGGTGTAAGAGCGGGGTGCGGGAAAATAGGACAAGTAGGCCTCATCGACGAGTTCATTTCTGTCGTTGTCGAAGAGATCTCCAAGAATGCAGACTCGCGGACCGATGCCTCCCCAGCTTTTTCGGCGCGGCCGAAATATCTTCTTGGCGATCGAGAGGGATCTTCGGCCGCTCAACCGGACGATGCCGAGGCCTCCATAACCGGGAGGAGTGGATATCGCGATGATCGTATCTTCCAACACTGCCGGGCTGCTTTCTTGTCCTCGAGGTGGTGAGCTTCATTTTAATGGAGGCGGTCGAAATAGTAAATGGGGCGCAGGAGGCCGCCCTTGGCCCCCGCACCCCGGGGAACCACGAATTATCGTGACACAATCACGAGTGTCCCATCATAACTTAAATAATTCCAATTTGATTTCGCTCTGATAACAAAATACGATCTAAAAAATTGAGAGCATAAAGTCG
>JBAQGA010000071.1:0-19302 GCA_049287565.1 Candidatus Aminicenantales bacterium | reverse complement strand
AGGCCGGGAGTAGGCCCGCTCCGCCGGCAGGATGATCATCAAGGACGGACAGTTCTGTATTTAGGCCTTAATCAACTCGTAAAAAAGGGACTTCACCCGGGATTCGAGGGCATTCTTGAACTCCCTGACGGCCCGGTCAAAATCGCTGCTCATGTAAGGTTGGATAAACATCGGCTCCCCCACTTTTACTCGGATCCGGGAAGGAATCGCCCACGGCTTCTGGGTGCCGAACATGGCCAGCGGGGTGATCGGGACGGAGATGCCGTATTCGTCGTAAAGAATATAGGCCAGGATTGAGGCTCCCCGCCGGAAGGGAGTGACATAGGGATGGGGAGCACTCGGGACGACCCGTCCCCGGCCCTGGAGGGCGACGATCGCCCGGCCCTTCAACAGATAATCCACGCACAGCCTCATGGCCTCCCGCTTGCTCGACTCCAGGTCGACGGGGATGGTTCCGACCCGGGCGATGTTTGAAGAGATGAAGCGGATGAAGAGGTATTTGATCGGCCGCAGGATCGAGTTCACCATGCCCCCGAACTCCTTGAGGTGGCGACGCAAATGCTTGCGGATCAGGCGGTCGAAATCCCCCCGGCTGAAGATGTCCTTGTTGGCGGTGAAATAGACCATCCGAGGCCGGATCTTATAGAGAACAGCGACATCCTTGAAGGCCCCGCAGTGGTTGCCGACGATGATGTTCGGCCCCTCGCGGACGAAATTCTCCTCCCCCCCGACTTCGATCCTCTTCCCCAGCATGGCGATGGCCAGCCAGCGCCGGATGGTGGGTTCGACGCGTCTCAGTTCTTCCTCGAAGTTCGACATAACGAAGGCATTGCATATTTTATCAAATGGTCTCAGTATTGAAAAGGAGCGGCGGATGGCTTGTCAACGAGTGGGTATAGTGATAATTTAGGGCCGTTTCCGAACGGGAGGATCGCATGATCACGCTCATCAAGAACGGCCGCGTCTTCGGGCCCGAACCTTTGGGACAAAAGGACATCCTGGTGGCCGACCGGACGATTGTTGCCGTCGAAGAACCGGGCAGGATCCGGATCGACGGAGCGCCCTGCGCGGTCATCGAGGCTACGGGCCGGTTGGTGTTGCCCGGGTTTATCGACAGCCATGTCCATATCCTGGGCGGCGGAGGGGAAGGCGGTCCGGCGACCCGGGCGCCTGAGATTCGGATCGAAGATATCGTCGCCTGCGGCGTGACCACGATCATCGGTTGCCTGGGAACGGATGGAATCACCCGGCATATGGAATCCCTGCTGGCCAAGGCCCGGGCCCTCGAGGCCGAGGGGATCACGGTCTTCATTTTTTCCGGTTCCTACGAAATCCCACCCCGGACCATCACCGGCAGCGTCCGTTCCGACCTCGTCCTTATCGACAAGGTGGTCGGGGCGGGAGAAATCGCCGTCTCCGACCACCGTTCTTCCCAGCCGACCTTCGAGGAAATTGCCCGGCTGGCGGCCGAGTGCCGGGTCGGCGGGATGCTCGGCGGGAAGGCCGGAGTTCTTCATCTCCATCTCGGCGACGGACCGCGGCGACTGGCGATGCTGTTTCGCCTCCGCCGCGAAACCGAGATCCCTCTTACCCAGGTTATCCCGACCCACGTGAACCGGAATCCTGAGCTTTTCGAGGAAGCGATCCGCTGGGCGGCGGCCGGGGGATATCTGGACCTGACCGCCGGACCGGAGCCTGATCCCGGGAGCACCGAGGTCAGCGTCGAAAAGGCGATCGCCCTCTGCCTGAAACGTCAAGTCCCGTTGACCCATCTGACGATCAGTTCAGACAGCAACGGGAGTCTGCCCATTTTCGGTCCCGACGGGAAGCTCGTCCGGCTGACCATCGCCACGCAGAGGGACCTGATCAGGACTTTCCGGCTGCTGCTTCAACAAAAGATCGTCGGGATCGAGGACGCGGCCAGGCTCTTCTCGACGAATGCCGCAACATTTTACAAGCTCTCCGGCAAAGGGGAGGTCCGCCCGGGCAGGGATGCCGATTTGATTATTTTCGATGATCATCTGGAATTGATGGATGTCCTGGCGCTCGGCCGGAGGATGATGGCCGATGGCGAGGTCATCGCCCGGGGCACCTTCAGCCCGGTCGAGAAGAATTGATCATGAACAAGCCGAAGACTCCGGCCCTCGGCGTCGCCGTCCTGCCGATCATCGCCATGGCGCTCCTCCTTGGCATCGGCTACGGCGTCTATCAGATCCGGCCGCAGGTCCTGCTAATCGCCGCGGCCTTTCTGACCGGCTGCCTCGGTTTCCTCCTGAAATTTCGCTGGGAGGACATGCAGAAGGGCATCGTCGAGAGCATCGGCAAGGCCATGCCCGCCATCCTGATCATGCTCTGCGTCGGCGTTCTCATCGGCTCCTGGATGGCCAGCGGGACGATCCCGATGATCATCTACTACGGCCTCAAGCTCATCTCGCCCCAGTTCTTCCTGGTCACGGCCTGCCTCGTCTGCAGCATCACCGCCCTGGCGGCCGGGACGTCCTGGGGGACGATCGGCACCGTCGGGGTCGCTTTCATGGGGATCGCCATGGGCTTGGGGATTCCACTGGGGCTCGCCGCCGGCGCCATCGTGGCCGGCGCCTACTTCGGTGACAAGATGTCGCCGTTCTCGGACATCCCCAACCTGGCCGCGGTGACAGCCGGGGCCAACCTGTTCGACCACATCAAGCACATGATGTGGTCGGCCGTGCCGGGCTGGGTGCTGAGTCTAATCGTCTATTTCTTTCTCGGGCTCCGCTACCGGACCGGGACGGTCTCCAACGAGACCATGACCGTGATCCTGGACACGATCAGGAAGAATTTCCGTTTCCACATCCTTCTTCTCCTTCCCCTGGTCATCGTTTTCTATCTTGCCTTCACCAAACGACCGACCATCCCGGGCATGCTCTTCTCTTCGCTCACGGCGGCGGTTTTGGCCGTGATCTTCCAGAAAGAATCGATCGTCCGCATCGCCGAGGCCTTGAATTCAGGCTATCCCGCGGCGACGGGAGTGGAGGCCGTGGACCGGCTCCTCTCGCGCGGAGGTCTGATGAGCATGATGGAGACCCAGCTCGTCGCTTTCACGGCCTTCAGTTTCGGAGGCATCATGCAGAGAACGGGAATGCTGGCCGTCGTCCTGGACCGGATCATGACCGTGGCCAGGAGAGTCGGGAGCCTCATCGCCGTGACCATCGGCTCCTCCGTCGTGACCGCCGTTGTCACCGGCAGTTCCTATCTTGCGGTCATCATCCCGGGAGAGCTATTCGGGCCGGTCTTCAAGAAGAAAAACCTGGCGGCCAAGAACCTCTCGCGGATCATCGACGAGTGCGGCGGCATCATTGTCCCCCTCATCCCCTGGAGCATGGCCGGAGTCTACATCACGGGAGCGCTGGGAGTGCCGGTTTTGAGCTACGTCCCCTGGGCGATCGGCAACTGGGCGGCCGTCTTCATCCTGGCGATCTTCGGTTACAGCGGGTTCACCATGGCCCCCAGAATTCGGGAGGACGAAACCCAGGCCGGAAGCTGACGACCGGCCGTCAGTCCTCCTTGTCGACGTTGACCAGGGCCTTTTCGAACGCCTCCTTGGCCTTTTCCTTCTTCTGGCGCTCGAGTTCGGCCGTCGCCTCGAACTTGCGCTCGAAGTCGTCCTGGCGCTTCTTTTCCTTCTCCAGCAGATCGTCCAGGGATCCTTTCTTCCTGGCGGCGTGCTTCTCGGTCTTGATGATCTCCCTGGAGACCCCGTCCACATAGAGGATAGACCGGCAGCAGGGACAGACGATTTCGAAGACCCCGGCTTTTTTCTCTGCTTCGCTCATCGGAATTCCAATGTATCAGAAAAAATGGAAAGAGAAAAGCGGACGGCGGATCACGGATCCGGGAGAGGCCGGGGCTTGGCGGCCAAATTATGTTTTTTCAATAACTTAAAAAGCCCTTGGCGGGTCAGGCCGATCTCCTCGGCCGTCCGCGCCTTGTTGTGGCCGAAGCGGACGAGCGCCTGGTGGAGGAACCTCTTCTCGAACTCGGCCTTGGCGGTGAAGTAGTTATAAGTGACCGGAGCCGACGGCTGCGGATGCGGATTGATCTTGGGAGAGAGGTGTTCCTCCCGGATGAGACGGTCGTTCCCGGCCAGGATCAGGCAGCGCTGGACTTCATTCTGGAGCTCCCGGATATTCCCGGGCCAGCTATAGTTCACCAGAAACTCAAGGGCCCGAGGAGAAACATAGATCCTATCGCGTCCCATCTCCCCCCCGTACTTTTCGACGAAGTGATTGATCAAGAGGAGGATGTCTCCCCGCCGTTCGCGGAGGGGCGGCACCTCGATGGTCAGGATACGCAGCCGGTAATAGAGGTCCATCCGGAAAGTCCCCCGCTCGATCTCTTTCTCCAGGTCCTTGTTGGTGGCCGAGATGAAACGGACGTCGATCAACCTGGTCCGGGTCTCGCCGACACGCCGGATCTCCTTCTCTTGGAGCAGCCGCAGCAGTTTGGCCTGAAGAGGAAGGGACAAGTCGCCGATCTCGTCCAAAAAGAAGGTTCCTCCTTTGGCTTCCTCGAGCAGCCCGGCTTTCTCCCGCAGCGCGCCGGTGAAGGCGCCGCGGGCATGGCCGAACAGCTCGCTCTCGAGCAACTGGTCCGGGATGGCCCCGCAGTTGAGAGCGATGAACGGACCGGCGCGCCGGGTTCCCCGGTCATGAATGGCCCGGGCGACGAGCTCCTTTCCAGTGCCGCTTTCCCCATAAATGAAAACCGGAGCGTCGGTGTCTTTGACCTTATCGATGAGCGTCCGGATCACAAAGAAGGCCGGGCTCCTCCCGATCAGCGGGTCGGGCCCGGAAGCGGGGACGGCCTCATCTTCCCGATCCTGATCATTGAAAATGTCTTTGATCACAGAGGCGAACGAGCGCGTCAAGAAAACGAGCGTTTCCAGGTCTGCGGGCGAGTAGGGCGTCTGACCGGGATTCCGCCCCAGGCAGATGGCTCCCACGAGGATCTCTCCGTCCTTCAAAGGAAGGCAGATCAGGCTGCGCGGTCCGGCGGCCCGCGGAACTTCGGGTTCAGGTTGAAGCCCGGATTCTCTTTCCGCGACCACGGGACCTCCTTCTTCGGCCGCCTGGCGGATCAAGGCAGAGGCGAGGGACTCAAAAGAGGGATCCGGACAGGGCCAGGATCGCATCTCGGAGAGGCGACGGAAGCCGTCGAAAACGGCCAGGATGACCCGGCTGGAGGGGATTTCTTCGCCGATGATCCGCAACGATTTGGCCAGGAAGGATTCGATCTGGCGGCGGGAGATGCTCACAACTCAATGAACGATCAGGCCGGGGTATTATTCTCAAATGGGCTCGGGACAGTGGCCTCGAAACCGCGCCCGTTTTCTCCCATCGCCTTTTTGGGGAGAGAACGTTCGTCCCGAAAATCCATTAAATATAGTTATTCTATATGATTAGTAGCATTTACGTCCTTGGTCCGCTACAATACCCATATGAGCGGGAAAGCCAGAAACCGGCTGAGTAACGAGAAGAGCCCCTACCTCCGCCAGCACGCGGACAATCCCGTGGCCTGGTATTCCTGGGGGGGAGAGGCGTTCCGGGAAGCGGAGAAGCAGGACAAGCCGGTCTTCCTTTCGATCGGCTATTCCACCTGCCACTGGTGCCACGTGATGGAGAAGGAATCCTTTTCCGATGGAGAGGTCGGCCGCCTGATGAACGAGACCTTCATCTCGATCAAAGTCGACCGGGAGGAGCGGCCCGATGTCGATGCCCACTACATGGCGGTCTGCCAGTTGCTCACGGGGAGCGGCGGCTGGCCATTGACCGTGATCATGACGCCCGACAAAAAGCCGTTTTTTGCCGGGACTTATTTTCCCAGGGAGAGCCGATTCGGCTTGATCGGCTTCCCGGACCTCATCCGGCGCATCGCCGAGGCCTGGAAAAACCGGCGGCCGGAGCTCCTGAGCTCGGCGGGAAGAATCCTGGCCGCTCTCGGAGAGGACTCATCAACTCCCGGAAGTGAAAAAATCCAATCGTCCATCCTGGACTTGGCATTTTCCCAGTTGACCGGACAGTTCGACGACGAATACGGGGGATTCGGCCAGGCCCCGAAATTTCCTACTCCCCACCACCTGACCTTTCTCCTCCGCTATGCCCGGCGGAAAAAAGACGAGAAGGCCCTGGCCATGGTCGAGAAGACCCTCCAGGCTATGCGCCTGGGAGGGATGTTCGACCAGCTCGGGTTGGGCTTCCACCGCTATTCCACCGACCGTCGCTGGCTCGTCCCCCATTTCGAGAAGATGCTGTATGACCAAGCGCTCCTGTCCATGCCTTATACCGAAGCCTACCAGGTCACCGGCAAGAAAGAATATCGGCGGACCGTCGAGGAGATCATGACCTACGTCCTGCGGGATTTAAAGTCGCCGGAGGGAGCATTCTACACGGCCGAGGACGCGGACAGCGAAGGAGAGGAAGGAAAATACTATGTCTGGGAACTATCCGAGATCGAGGCGGTCCTCCCCCGCTCCCAGGCCGAACTCGCCGGGCACATTTATAACCTCCGGCCGGAAGGGAATTACACCGAGCCGGGAGGCGGGCGCCCCGGTAAAAACATCCTCTTCCTAAGTCGTCCGCCGGCGCTCATTTCGGCCGACCTCCGTATCTCCGAAGACGACCTCAAGAAGGAACTCTCGCGGATCCGCGAGGCGCTTTCCAACCGGAGGGCCAATCGGCCGCGCCCGTTGAAGGACACCATGATCCTGGCCGACTGGAACGGACTGATGATCGCCGCCCTGGCCAAAGCGGCTTGGGCTCTCGGAAGGAACGACTATGCGGAGGCCGCGCGCGCCGCAGCCGTCTTCATCCGCGATAAGATGACGGTTCAGGGAAAGCTCCATCACCGCTCGGCCGCAGGGGAAGTGGCCGTCCCGGCTTTCCTGGACGATCATGCCTTCCTTATCTGGGGACTCCTCGAGCTTTACGAGGCCACTTTCGCTGAAGGCTTTCTCTCTTGGGCGGTCGAGCTCTGTAAAGAGGCTATCCGAGGTTTCTGGGACGAGAGGGAGGGTGGCTTTTTCTTCACCTCCGCCGAACTCCACAAGGATCTCCCGAGGCGACGAAAAGAGCTTTATGATGGCGCCATTCCTTCAGGAAACTCCGCAATGGTCGCCAACCTCGTCCGCCTCGGCCGACTCTTGGGACGGGCGGACCTGGAGGAAAGAGCACAGCGGACCGTTGAAGCATTCTCGGGGAAGATATCCCAGCACCCCGCGGCTTACACCCAGCTTCTTTGCGGTCTCGATTTCGCCTTCGGCCCGGGCCGCGAAGTCGTTATCGCCGGACGAAGGGGCGCCCCGGACACCCAGGCCATGTTCAACGTCCTGCAGAAAGGATTCCTTCCCGATACAGTTGCCTTGTTTCGTCCTGTTGAGGAGAGTAACCCGGAGATCATCAAGCTCGCTCCCTACACAAAGCCAATGGTGGCTGCAGAGGGCAGAGCGACGGCCTACGTCTGTTCGAACTATAGCTGCGAGTGTCCAACGACGAACCCGGAGGAACTGCGCACCTCCCTGGAAAAGTAGCCGCGACTGGACTTGTTTGGTCTTTAATCTTGCTTTTGCTTCCGCAGCTCGCGCCAGGCTCTGATCGAAAGGTGATTCCCCTCGGGCAAGACGTCTTGGGCCGGCCGGGCCGGAAAGGAGAACGCTTTTTCCAGACCGCCCCAGAGTTTGTTCCGCGAAAGATGGGAGGCAGAGAAGACCATAATGCCCCGGCCGCCGGATTTCCTCACGGTCTCGATTGCCCGGATGAGTTTTTCTTCGGGAAAGAAGCCCGGCGGCGGGTCGGCCATCAAAGCGTTGATCTCGGTGGCCATGTCGGCGCCGCTGATATCTCCTTTTTCGAAGGACCGGAATTTGTCGCTCAAGGATTTCGCTCGCGGCGCCGAGTGTCTGGAGAGATAAGCGATATTGGCCTCCATCAGCGTTTTCAGTTCGTTGTGCGCCTCGCCGCCTGATTTCAACAGGGCGGCGGCTTTCTCCCACGGTTCCCTTTCTTCCTGAAAAACATAAAAAGCATCCAAACCCACATAGAGGCTGCTCTTGTTCCCTGCCCAGGAGAGTTGGGCCGGAACGACATCGCCCAAATAGGCCAAATAATCCTCGAAGCTCCCCTGGAAATGGCTGCGGTAGGTCATGGTCATGGTGATGTCCACCCAGGGTGCAAAATCGGTCCAGCGCTGGCCGATGAACCGGCCGCTTTTCATCGGGTTGATGAAGACGGCGGCCGACATCTCGATCTCCGGGCGGATCGCCGAGGCCCTCTCCCAGGCTTCCCGGACGAACCGGCTGATGGTGTCACAGCGCAGCTCATAGAAAAAATAGTCCAGGTCGGCCCGGTTGATGGACTTTCCCTCCAGGATGAGGTGGGCTTTTTCTTCCCGCGACATCGCCGCCCAATCGGCCGGTTTAAAGGTGAAGTCCTGGTCCCAGTTGGCCTCCGGACGGAGCCGGACGTTCTTCAGCGGGACGTGTTTTTCCGGTTGCGAAGGATAGAAGAAAAGGTTGTCGCTCCAGAAGTGCTCGAGGCAATAATCACAGAAGCAGTAGGTGTCGGGCGCGGCATCCCCGGGATAGCGCACGTAGTCATGATGGATCCCGTCCACCGGATACTCCCGGACGATCTCTTCGATCATCGGCAGAAGCCACTGGTCGGTGTAGCCAGGGCGGCGGGCGGGGCACATCCAGACGGGACCGTAAACCCTCTCCGGGGTGAGTTTTTCGTCCGCGGTTAATCCGCCCTCGGGGCTGAGCATGGCCCACTCCGGATGACGCTTGAAGGCTGGCGAGTCTTTGGCCTCGCCGAAATCGCACAGCCAGGCGTGGACCTTGATCCCGAATTTCGGGGCCACGCTCGTGACCGCCCGCAGGAGGTCGAACGCCCGGTAATCCGGATGGACCGCCTCGGGAAAGCGCCGGCTCCGCCAGAAAATGCGTCCGGCCATATCTTTGACCAGGGGGACGACGACCTGGATGTTGGATTTCTTGAGCACCCGGAAGAACGCTTCGACATCCTGCTCGCTCTTGCCGAAATCGCCGGGATGGGCCCAAACTCCCCTCCCTTCCACGGCCGTCTGGCCCCGGCCCGGAGGCGAGAAAGATAAGATTATCGCCGCCAGTATAATCAGGATTTTCTTCATCGTATCCCTCCACTGGTCTTTATTGAAAGGTTCAGTCCCTATTTCTATTCCAATCGGTCGATAACGTCAATTTCGCCGGCCATCAGACGGCAAGTTTCAATGAAGTTTCCTTTTTCTCGAAAAAAGCATTAAAACATTCTCATTGAGCCTGCCAACCTTGAGACGGCCTGGTCCGTCTTAAGGGTGTGAAAGCGGAGAGACTTGTTGACGGAAGAGAAAGAGCTCATCGACCGGCTCTCCAGGGGCGACATGGCCGCCTTCCGGGAACTGGTCGAAACCTACAAGAAAAAGATGTACTACTTCGCACTGGACATGGTGGGCGACCCGGCCGACGCCGAGGACGTCTCCCAGGAGGTCTTCTTGAAAGCGTTCCGCTCGTTCAAGACGTTCAAACACGATGCCAAGCTCAGTTCCTGGCTCTACCGCATAGCTTACAACGCCTCGATCGATCACCTGCGCCGCCGCTCCCTGGCGCCGCAAGCGGCCGAGGATACCGTCCTCGATGCCTCGAGCGGAGGCTTCAGCGATTCCTCCCCCTCCCAGAATCCGGCCAAAGCGGCCGAAAACAGCCTTCTCCGGGCCCGTATCGAAAAAGCCCTCGAGAAGGTCTCCTCACAGGAGAGAGCGGTTTTCCTACTTCGCCACTACAACGACCTTATGCTCAACGAGATCGCCGAAACAATGCAGATATCCATCGGGTCGGTCAAAAGCTACCTTTTCCGCTGCATCCGCAAGCTTCAAAAAGAGCTGGAGATTCCACAAACACCTTCGTCCCGGGAGGCTGCCGATGAAGGCCTGTAAAAAGTGCCGCGACCTTCTCGTCCAGGCTCTCTACGGGGAGCTGGACTCTAAGGACAAGGTATTTTTCGAAGACCACCTCGCTTCCTGCCCCGCCTGTGCCGCCGAGTTCAAAAACCTCAGCGGGACATTGGAGGCCCTGGACCGGAGGGTTCATCCCGAACCCGGTGAGGATTTCTGGGAAGGCTACTGGGACAGGCTGACCCAACGCATGGCGAAAGAAAGCGCCGGCACCGAAGCTTTCCTTCCATCAAAAAAGCGATTCAGCCGCATTTTCGGTCTATCGCCTCGCTGGGTTTTTCAAGCGGCCGCAGGCCTCGTCCTGGTTGTCCTCGGAGTCCTCATCGGCCGGACGGTCTTCCCTCCCCATCAGACTCCTGTTGACGTCGCCCAGCAAACACCCACGTTGGGGCCCGGGGAAAGCGACCCCGTGCTCCGCGCCCGGGATTATATCGACCGCTCCACGCCCGTGCTGCTAGCTCTCGTCAACTATGATCCCGCCTCCGAAGACTCTTACGCCCTGGACCTGCCTCTTCAGAAGCGGATCTCTCAGGAGCTGGTATCCCAGGCCGGCGCGCTCAAATCCGACTTGAAGGAACCCGCTCAGCGCCGCCTCCGCGAGCTCGTCACCGACCTGGAGACCGTTCTTCTCCAGATCGCCAACCTCGAGACCGAGAACGACCTCGAGGCAGTGGAGTTCGTCAAGCAGGGAGTGGAAAGCGGCGGCCTCCTTCTCAAGATCAACCTGAGCGAGATGAGCGGCGAGCTCTCCGGGACCGGCCGGGTTCAGCCCCCGGAAAAATCACCGTCTCAAAAAACGAAGATATGAACAAAGGAGAACAACCATGAATAAAATGAAACGCCTGACTTCCATTGGGATGGCCCTTTTTCTCTTATTGGCAGTCGCGCCCCGGGCGGTCCCGGCGGACGAAACCCAGGAAAAGGACGCCGTCGCCTATAAACAGGCCTATAACTTCATCCTGGAGTCGAAATGGACCGAGGCGCTCAAAGCCATGGAGGGAGTCGTCAAGGACTTCCCGAAGAGCGCCTGGATGGACGATGCCCGCTTCTGGCAATGCTATTCCCGCGAGAAGCTCGGTCAAGCCCTCGAAAGCATCTTCAAGTGCTATCAAGAGTTCATCAACGCCTACCCGGAAAGCGAGTGGGCGGACGACGCCCGGGCCAACATGGTCCGCCTGGGTAGCGAGCTCAGCAGGAAAGGAAAACCGGAGTACGATGCCAAGATCCGGGTGCTGGAGGAGAATCAGGAAACGGACGTCAAGCTGGCCGCCCTCTATGCCCTCCAGGAGATTGGTGATCCGGACTCCCTTAAAACCATCATCGACCTCTATGATAAGACCAAGAACAGCCAGCTCAAGGGCCGCATCCTCTTTATGCTCCAGGACTTCAATTCCCCGGAAGCCGTCGCCAAGCTCAAGGAGATCGCCCTGAACGACCCGGACCCCCAGGCCCGGAGGTACGCGCTTATCGCCATGGCTCAAAGCCGCGATCCTGAAGCCATCGGCCTGCTCATGGAGGTTGCAAAGTCCGGAAAAGACGAAGAGACACGGAAAGCCGCTCTCGTCTCCCTGATGGACTCGCAGGATCCGTCCGTTGCCTCTCTGCTGATCGAGATCGCCCTCAAGGAGCCCAACGCCGAGATCGCCAGGATGGCGGTCCTGGGCCTGCAAAACGACGAAGGCCAAGAGGCCCGGGCGGCCCTCCTGCGCATCCTTAAAGAATCGCGGGATGCAGAGGTCCGGAGAGCGGCCCTGATCAGCCTCAGCGACCGGGCCGAGCCGGAAACCCTCCCCATCCTCCGCGAAGTCATCCTCAGCGAGCCGGACAAGGACCTGGCCCGCCTGGCGCTCATCATGACCGGAAACATGCCGGGGCCGGAGTCTCTGGCCTTGCTGAAAACCATCCTGACGACCAGCAAAGACATCGACCTCCAGCAGCATGCCCTTCTTGCGCTCGCCCAGCACGGCGGAGAGGGAGTGATGGATACCCTTCTCGATGCGGCCATCAACAACCCCGACGAAAGGCTGGCTGAAATGGCGGTCCTCGGGCTTCGCGAGTTTGAGGGCTCTCTTCCTACAGAAAAATTCCTCGAGTTGCTGAAGAAGACGAAATCGCGAAGGGTCAAGCAAGCCGTCCTGATCGCCTTGGCCGATGAAAAAGGGGCCGTCCCGGTGGGCGTTTTGACCCAGATATTCAAGGATGAAACCGACCCGGAGATGAAAAGGATGGTCGTGCACACGCTCGGTGAGACCCGAAGCGATGAGGCCATCCCCATCCTCCTCGAAGCGGCCCTGGATAAGGACAACAGGACAGCCACCATGGCCGTCATGGCCCTCGGCCAGATCGGTACCCCCAAGGCCAAGGCTGCTCTCCTCGAGATCATCGAGAAAAAAGAAGGGGAGAAGGTTAAGAAGGACCTGCCGGACTGAGCCGGCGATTCTCTTCAACAGGGGTCAGAAATCCAGCTTCATCTTGCTCAGAATGTTTTTGAACCTCGGGTCGCTAAATAGCGGGGGACAGATCCATTCGGTATAGACGTGAATGAAGGTCATCAAGGTATCGCGCTCTTCATAGGCTTTGTCCAGGTAGTCGAAAGCCAGATCGAGTTTCCCTAGAAGCCCGGCGAGCCAGGCGATGCACACGGACGAAAGATTCTTAATCCGGTTCTTGCTTTCGATCATTTCCTCGAGGATCCGCGACGCTCTATCACGATCCCCCTTCCTCAGATAAATCAGCCCGAGATTCCCTTCGATCCAGCCGGGAAAGACGACCATTCTCTTCCCTTTTTCAAGGGTATTCACGGCTTCGTCCCAGAGCCCTTTTCGAATATAGGCCATGCCCGCATGAAAATAGGCCAAGCCGTTGTTTGGATCGATTTCCAGGGCTTTGGAGAATTCCCGAAGGGCCTGATCGGGCATTCCGACTGCCACGTGCACGCAAAGCGACCAGGCATAGAAGATAGGCATAAGAGGATCGAGCTCCAGAGCCTTCTCGATTTCCTGGATGGCCTCGTCGAACCTTCCCCTATTCAAACAGAACAAGCTATGCATCCCATGGGACATGGCATCTCCAGGGTTGAGGGAGAGCACTCGATCGAAATTTCGGCCAGCCGCATCCCAATCCCAATCATACCAGAACTCTATCAGGGCGCCGACGGCGTGCGCCTCGGCCAGGTCTTCATTCAAGGAGAAGGCTTTTTGGAGCGCCGCCTTGGCCTTTGGCCACATTTCGGCCGGCGGAGCGAGATTCATGACGCCGAGGCCGCCGTAAACGTTGGCCATGCCCGCATAGGCCAGGGCGAAATTTGGGTCTTTGGCGATGGCTGCTTGAAACGAATCCAGGGCTTTGCTGTAGGATTCGGGACTCGGCCTGGCATAGAAAAAGAGCCCTTTGAGATAGAGCGTATACGCCTCCGGGTCGCTGGTGGGCCTCTTCTTGAGGGCGGTTTTCTCTCCGGCTAGAAGCTTGACCTTCAAGTTGTCGACGATGGCTGAAGTGATTTCGTCCTGGATGGCGAAAATGTCGTCCATCTCCCGGTCGTAACGCTCCGACCAGAGATGGAAGCCGTCTTCAATGTTGATCAACTGGGCGGTGACGCGGAGCCGGCTGCCGGCCTTCCGGACGCTTCCTTCGAGGACGGTCTTGACGTCGAGCTTCCGGCCGATTTCTCTGATGTCGAGGCTCATGCCTTTGAGGGCAAAAGCCGAGGTGCGGGCCACGACCCGCAATCCTTGAATGTGGGCCAGGGCGTTGATCAGCTCTTCCGCGATCCCTTCGGCGAAATATCCTTGATCCTTATCAGGGCTCATATCGGTGAAGGGGAGGACGGCGATGGAGCTTTTGTAGGCCGACGGCTTCAAAGTTTCTGTCATGGGTTTTTCACCGGCCCGGAGCGCGGCTAGAAGCTCCTTAACGTTCGCCCAGCGCTTATCCCTGTCCTTTTCGAGGCATCTGAGGATGACCCGGCTCAGGCTCTCCGGGATGAGGGCGTTGAGTTTCCGGGGATCTTGCGGTCTTTCGGTCCTGTGTTTCAGGAGGAATCCGATGGAGGTTTCCGCCTCGAAGGGACGCCGTCCGCTCACCATCTCGTAAAGTAAAATCCCCAGGGAGTAGATATCGGAGCGCGGGTCGACGTCTCCCGCTTCCGCCTGCTCGGGCGACATGTATTCGGGAGTCCCGATCATAATCCCCGCTTCCGTGACACCTGATGCCCCCGTTGAACGGGCGATCCCGAAGTCCATGATCCGGGCGTTTCCTTCCCGGTCGATCATGATGTTGGACGGTTTGAGGTCGCGATGGACGATCCCCAAGCCGTGTGCTTCGGAAAGCCCCTCGCAGATCTGCCCGGCGATGGAAACGGACTTGGCGACCGGAAGTTGTCCGACTCTCCTGATCAGGCTCCTCAGGTCCTCCCCGGAAACATACTCCATCGTGATGTAGTGCGTTCCCTTGTCTTCCCCGAGGTCGTACATCCCGGTGACGTTCTTGTGCCTGATCCTTCGGGCGACTTTGAGCTCGTTCCGGAAGCGGTCGATCGTCTTCCTGTCCGCCGAGATCTCGGGCCTGAGGAGCTTGAGAGCGACCTGCTCTCTGACTCGCCTGTCCTCTGCCCTGTACACCCGGCCCATCCCCCCGGCACCGAGTTCCTCGATGATCTCGTACCGGTTCGCGAAGACCGTCCCCCGGGCCAGTTGATCAGCCGGAATTTCCAAAGTCGTGGTGAAGGATGGTTGAGCGCTTGAGGCGGATGTCAGCGGGGCGGCGCAGTTGCCGCAAAACTGGGAGGTATCCGGATTATCGGAATGACACCGGGGGCATTTCACAGTCTTTCCCATCTGTCTCATCAATAATAATTCGGCTAGGGGAAAAAATCAAAGCAACCCCTCATTTTTTCTGGTAGGAAGGCGGAAGATCCCAGCCCTCCAGCGGCTGTCCGCAGCGGCACGTCTTTTGATACCAGATAATTTCCGCACCGCAGCTCGGGCAACCCCATTCTTTTTTCTGGCGGTTCAGCCACTTCTCCCGCCCGTTTTTCCTGATATAGTCCAGGTTGGGTTTCATGGTCCAGTGGTGGGGCCATTCGTCGTTCATGAATTCATAAAGCGGCGGGCATGGGTAATCGTCGCAGGAGCAACAGAAATCGATATGCTTGTCTCCGGCACAACCCCTGAACCGGCAAACCTTGACTAAATCATCCGTGCGGTCGCTGCGGCAGCCATCGCAATCCGTCGCTCCGCAGGCGCCGCAGTAAAGCCCGCAGGGGCCGTATTGTGAAGGCTTCATCACCAACTCCTCTATCCTCTGGAAAAACGCAGCCGACACTCGCCGGCCGGGTATTCGCTGTCGACGTATTCGATCCGGAGCTTCCAGCCGGCGGCCCGGGCGCAGTCCTGCCAGATGGTCTCGAAGAGGCGCTTATAATCCTCGAACGGGATCCACTGTTTGAGGTGCGCTGTTACCCTATAGAGCCTGAAATAGTGCGTCCTCATCCGGATTGACGCCGCATCGTCCTCTAGCTTCTCCAGAGCGACTTCATTGCCCCTCAGGTTGGCTTGTTCCCAGCACAGGTAGAGGACGAAGGCCTTCCGCGGCTCTACGAACGGAACCCATGTCCTGGCGGCCAGGAAGTAGCCGTTCCCTTCCTTGAAGAAATCGAAGGCAAAGTCCTTCCCTTTCTCCCGGGCGAGAAGATTGAAGAGCCGGATTTCCCTGGACCAGCGGATCTCTTCCCGGATG
Organism: Candidatus Aminicenantales bacterium; assembly: GCA_049287565.1. Taxonomy (GTDB): domain Bacteria; phylum Acidobacteriota; class Aminicenantia; order Aminicenantales; family UBA8522; genus UBA8522. The sequence continues at coordinate 3,567 of JBAQGA010000071.1, read as the reverse complement.
TGGGCTTTTGTCTCTTCATCCACATCAGGGAACGTGGAGGTGGGGAGGGAGCCGATCTTGTCCAGACGGATGGTGATGGCCTCGAGGTGCTGGAAATACCATTTCTTATCCTCGGTTATAAACGTGAAGCAGTAGGTCGCCCGGCTATTATCAAAGGTGAGCGGGATGAGAAAATGGGCCCGGTTCCCGACCCGATGTGTCTCTGCTGGGGTCTGCCATTCCGGCCAGGCCGCCTTCTCCCTCATCTCTTTGAGATACCCCAGCAGGGGGGATCGCAATTCTTCATAATAAGGACGCAGCCTTTCCGGCGTGATCTCCCCTTTCTTCAATGCCGCCACAAATTCCTCCCAGATGGACACATCGCTCTGACGATCGGCCGGCAGAGCGGGTCGAGCTGCCGAAGCAACGATAAGGCTGCCCATGATAAAGGCAATAAGGCGATAAGTTTTCACGATCTCTCCTCAATCCTCGAAAAAAACGGTCCTCGCTATCCTGTTAAAGTCTAGACAATTTTTGCGTTTTTTTCAAAACGAATTCTCCATTTCCTACCCGCATCTACGTGAGGATGCATCTCCATTTATGTGAAGGAGATGATTATTCTCCGCACACCCGGGTTGCGGGTTTTTGCCGGAAACGATATAATCGTCATCTAAAGGAGGGACGGTTCATCAAACAGAACCGTCCATTTATCGTTTAGTTGTTTCTAGCTCCGTTGAAAGGAGAGTTTATGAAGAAAATCGCAATTCCGGCGCTCGGGTTTGTCTTCATCTCCGTCCTCCTGCTGGGGATGAATTCCCAGCAGGCGGTCAAGGCCGGAGATGACGCCTTAGGCGCAAGAAAGTACGACGATTTCCAGACGCCCAAGTTCTGCGGCACGTCCTGCCACACCGATATCTACCAGCAGTGGACGCAGGCCATGATGTCCCAGGCTTATACCCACCACTGGGACGAGATCGAGTACTTCAAGCTGGCCATCCCGCACGCCGAGAAGGACGAGAAGTTGGCCAGCGCCCAGGCCGGCTGCAACGGCTGCCACACGCCGATCGCTTTCCTGGCCGGCGATGTCCCGCCCCCCCTGCCTTCGGCCAACAGCCGGGCCAACGAATCCGTTTCCTGCGATGTCTGCCATACCATCACCGGGTTCGAAGGAGACACTCCGCACAACTTCAACTGGATCTCGGAACCCGGCAAGACCAAATACGGGCCACGCGAGGGGAAGAACTCCCCCGAACACAACCTGATGAAGTCCGAGTTCCTGGGCAAGGCCGAGTTCTGTGGCACCTGCCACAACGAGAAAAGCCCCTACGGCGCTTGGGTCAAGGCCACGCATCTCGAGTGGAAAGAAGGCCCCTACGCGGCCCAGGGTGTCAAATGTCATGACTGTCACATGACCTATGCCGAGGGGAAGACGGCGGCCATGGGGAACATCTATCCCGACGCCCGTCAGCATCTCTTCCACGGCGCCCATGATCCCGGCAAGGTCAGGGGGACGATCGAGCTCCGGATCCATCCCGATATCCGGGAGGCCGAGCCAGGCGACAGGGTCAAGTTCACCGTCGCCCTTTTCAACCAGAAGACCGGCCACAAGTTTCCGACAGGGTCCGTCGAGGACAGGATCGTCTGGATGCACGTCGAAGCCTTAGACTCCAAGGGGAAAACCTACCATCTCCCGGTGGACAAGAAGGGCTTTGCCGGCGAGGAATACACCATTGGCGCCGACGTCCTAGCCTATCAGGATATGGGCATCGCCCTCGGTGACCCGAATTTCCCCGGCGTCCAACGGGACGGCATTCCCGTCGGGGACCGTATCTTCCGGATGGCCTACTTCGACCCCCAGGGCCGGATGACCATCCAGCAGTGGAACACCAACTCTTTCGGCACCGATTACCGAATCGGCCCTCGTGAAACCAAGCTCGAGACTTGCACTTTCACACTGCCCTTTGACACCGCGCCCGGCCCGCTCAAGGTCACGGCCGTCCTGAACTACCAGAAACTGGTCAAACCGGTGGCCGACTTCCTGGGTGTCCCGCCGGACGAGGCCGAGATCATCAAGGTCAACGAGCACTCGACCACGATCACTGTCCTGCAGTGAGGTTAAGAATGAAAAAGACAATCTTCATTTTTATCGGCGCTCTGGTTCTCATTCAAGTCGCGGCGGTCGAACTGCAGGCCATTCCGGCCTTCGCCCGCAAGTACCAGATGACCTGCAAGACCTGCCATGCGCTCTTTCCCAAACTCAAACCGTACGGCGATGAGTTCGCCGCTAACGGGTTCGTCATCAAGGACAAGGACGCGCCCCGCTATTTTGTCGATACGGGCGACGACTTTCTTTCCCTGCTCCGCGATGTCCCCTTCGCCCTCCGCCTGGAAGGATTTTTCACCTACAACAACTCTGATTCCAAACTGTGGGATTTCACCTCTCCTTACGTCCTCAAGTTACTGTCGGGCGGAGAGATCACCAAAAACATTTCCTATTTCTTTTATTTCTTCTTTTCCGAGCAGGGAGAAGTGGCCGGCATCGAGGATGCCTTCGTCATATTCAACAACCTCTTCAGCTCCGACCTCGACTTCTACATCGGTCAGTTCCAGGTCTCCGACCCGCTCTTTAAACGGGAGCTTCGGCTGACCTTCGAGAACTACCAGATCTACTCTACCAAAGTGGGGGAATCGAAAGTCGACCTGACCTACGACCGCGGCGTCATGTTGACCTATGGATTCCCTTCCGGGACGGACTTCGCCGTCGAGGTCCTCAACGGAACCGGGATCGGCGAAGCCAACCCATTCCGTAATTTTGACGATGACAAGTACAAGAATTTATTCTTCCGAGTCTCCCAGGATCTCGGCGACTATTTCCGGGCCGGCGCGTTTTCCTATCTGGGAAAGGAAGAGCAGGAAGGGATCGGCAACGCTCTCTGGATGCTGGGCGCGGACGCGACCATCACCGCCAAGCCGTTCGAGCTGAACCTCCAGTACGTCGAACGCCGGGACGACAATCCTTTCTTTATCGCCGATTTCACCGAGCCCACCAAGACGAGGGGCGGATTCGGCGAATTGATCTACCTTCCTAAAGGGGATGACAGCAAATGGTATCTGGCGGGGCTCTATAACTGGGTCAATTCGCAGGTCGATGAGCTCGATTATTCCTCGGCCACGGTCCACTACGGCCGCCTTCTCCGCCGGAACATCCGGGCGACGGCCGAGCTCACCTACGTCTTCGACAGCATCTACAAGGATCATGCCCGCCTGGCCTTCGGCCTGGTGACCGCCTTCTAAAAAGGCTCGGGATATATAGCTCGAAGTCACGCTGCGATTTCCCCGGCGAGGAAATCTTGCTCGATTCGCTCCTCGCTCTCCTCTTCGAGGATCCCTGCCCGCTCGTCGCTCATACGGACTTCTCACCATATATCCCTCGCCCAGGGGAAAAGATACAATAATATGTTTTCGTGCGCTTAATTATTCAAGGGCGAGGGTTTCGGTGAGGAAGTCCATCGACGACTGCGCAGGCACTCCTTATTTTGACAAAGCGAGGGGCAGTGGCAGGAGAAACCCGTATGAGGAGTGAGCGGG
>JBAQGA010000070.1:0-15056 GCA_049287565.1 Candidatus Aminicenantales bacterium | reverse complement strand
CGTCATTTGATCACCGTCCACGGGGTCGGCTACAAGCTGATCCTAGAATATAACAAATAGATTAAAGAAGATGTCATTGCGAGGAACGAAGTGACGAAGCAATCTCGCCTGGCCATCCCCAGGCATCGGCGATGCCGTTCAGCCGAGATGACATTTCCATGACAAATAGCAGACAAATGCATGAAAAAACTTTTGCATAAAAATGACGTTTTGCTGAAACCCTGATGACACATTCCGAAGCTGAAAGCACTAGATTATTGATGAAATGCAAAATGAGAGGAGAAACTCAATGAAAAAGCTCTCGATCATGATAGCCATTCTTGCCATAGTCGCTTTTAGCTTCGGAAATCTGGCTGCCCAGAACGGCTATGATCTTTTCCAAAAAGCCCTGGCCAAGGAGCGCGCAGAGGGGAATCTGGAAGAAGCCATTGCCCTCTACCAGAAGGTCATCGAGGAGACCAAGGATGAATCTCTGGCCGCCAAAGCGCAGTTCCGCATCGGCATCTGCTACGAGAAACTGGGCCTCAATAAAGCCAAACTGGCTCAGGACGCCTTCGAGAAGGTGATCAGCGAATATCCCGGCCAGAGGGATATTGTGAAGATGGCGCAGGAAAAGCTGTCTAGCCTCATCCAAGCTGAGTCTTCTGTCGAACAAGCTGATCGTGGGATAAATGTGCACTTGGTCATGAAAGGGACCGACCCTGATGCTTTGAGAATGATGGGGGCCCCTTCCTCTGACGGGCGTTATGTTTCCTTCACAGATTGGGATACGGGTAACCTTGCTGTCTACGAGATTGCCACGAAAAAGAAACGGCCACTCACGGGTAAAAAGGACTGGGAGGATAAAGCTTGGTGCGAAAATTCGCGCTGGTCTCCTGACGGAAAGAAAATCGCCTACAGCTGGTGGATCGATGACAATAAAAACGACCTGAGAATCGTCGGGCTCGATGGTTCAGAACCCAGGATCCTGACTAAATCTTATCCATGGATTATTTGCTCAGACTGGTCTCCAGATGGGGAATACATCCTTGCCACAATCTATGAGAAGGCAAGCGGAAGCAGTATTTCCCTTGTATCCGTTGCCGATGGCTCCATTAAAACTATTCGGGAGGGGAAAAAAAGCGATGGCGACATGAGATTTTCCCCAGACGGGAAGTACATTACCTTCGATTTTCTATCCAAAGAAGGATCAGATAGTGATATCTATCTACTTTCGATCGATGGGAAAACCGAGGTCCCTTTGGTCGAGCATCCTGCCCACGATTATTTCTTGGGCTGGACACCGGATGGAAATCATCTTCTTTTTGCCAGCGACCGCACAGGAACCTTTGATGTTTGGAGCCTTCCGGTATCCGATGGAAAGCCCAATGGTGAACCGGAAATGGTCCGAAAAAATCTCGGTTATGTCGATCCGATGGGTGTCACGCAGAATGGAGACTTCTATTACGGCTTTTCTAGCAATATTCAGAACATTTACATTGCTGTTTTAGATCCTGAAACGTGCTTGAGCAATGCTTCAGCCAAAAAAATGTCCTTGCCTTTTGAGGGACGCAATCACCGCCCGGAATTTTCTCCTGATGGTAAAAAGATCGCATATGTCAGGAGTTCATTGCCTCCTCCCCCTGGCGGACTCGAAGGTCCCAACTTTCTGTGTGTTCGCTCGCTCGATGAGGACCGTGAAAAAGTTTTCCCGCTCAATCGAAGGATTTATGATCTAGATTGGTCACCCGATTCTTCATCGATCCTTGTGTTTGGAACAGATCGAGAGGGCCACGCCGGATTCTACAGAGTCGATGCGAATACGGGAGAGCTTTCGGTGACCTTGCAGAACGAAGAACCGTGGAAGGAACACGCTAATTCTCCTGAATTTACCGACGATGGAAAGGGCATCCTTTATCTCAACTATGACATAATCAATTCTACATGTCCTATCGTTCATCGCAATCTTGAAACGGGCCAAACGAAAACGATACACAAGCTCGATATAAAAAATACACCGCTTTTCTCGATATCTCCGGATAAAAAATGGCTGGTGATAATCGATCAACCCATTAAATCCTCAACCGGTAAATTTGAAAGAGTCATTAAGATCATCCCGGCCGAAGGCGGGGAATCCCGGGAACTGTGCCGGTACGAGAATAGTAGAAACGCCCGGGTGATACCGCGATGGAGTGCCGACGGACGATTCATCATCTACTCCAGGATTCAGAAAGGAGAGAAGTTATGGGAGTTATGGCGTGTGCCTTTTGACGGTGGTCAGCCTCAAAAAATGGGAATAGCTATGACCGGGGCCTCAACCGTAAGCCCTCATCCCGATGGTCGACAGATCGCCTTTACATCTCACAGCCTGGACAAGAAAGCACCGGAAATATGGGTGATGGAGAACTTCCTGCCTTCCGCGAATCCAGGCGAGGAACGTAAGTAAGGTGGCCGCAATAACGACCTTCACCAAATCTTCACCGGATCATCATACTTTCTTAACCCAAAGCCCAAGAAAATTCTTTATTTCTTCTTAAGGAAGGGAAATGAACCGGCTTCAAAGGAGGCAGGAGAATGGGTGAATCGGGCCTTCTGGAAATCTTCTATGCCTTGGCCAAAGTCCTGGCGAAAGGAGGAGCCGTTCTCTTCGGGCTAGTTTGTGTTTCCATCCTTTGGCTCCATTTTTCCGAACGCCTGCAGAAGTAGCCCTAAGGATTTTTCCTGGCGGATTCATAAGAATCTTCAGGTTATCTTCATAAATCGCCGGCCTCCACAATCACTTGACAGAATCTTCACAGTCCCTTAACGTTTGGATAAAAGGTTCGAGATAGCATTAAGAGCGGGACTTGTACGCCGGCCAGGGGCTGGAATGCTTGAAAACTTAAAGACCGCGCTCAAAAAACAACGAAAGCTGATCCTCATTTTCTTTTTGACTATTTTCATCCCCGGCCTGGCACTCAGCATATTCGGCATTAGAGCCATAAAGAACGAAAGATTCCGGCAAGCGAAACAGCTCGAGAACGAGCACAGGAGGGCGGCAGAGCGGCTCCGGTCCTGGATATCCGTGGAATTCCGGGAACTGGGGTCGGCACTCCAGAATTTGGCGGAATCCCCGGCATTCAAGGACAGGGATGAAAAAACGATAACCGACGTCGTCCGTGTTCAGATCGCGAATAACCCCCTTGTCGAAACGGTCTTCTATTGCTTTGAGAACGAGGAGCCTCGCTTTCCCACTTTTTATCCCGCGCAGACACGGTCTTCATTGAACCCGCGTCCAATTCCGCCGGGACCTCTTCAAAAGACTCTGAATATGGCTCAGGAGCAGGAATTTACTGTCAAGGACTACAAACGAGCCATCACCCTATACCGGGACGTCGGACGTCAAACAAGGGATCAAAACATCCAGGCTCAGATGCTCTACAATGAAGCCCGCTGCCTGGTGAAACTCGAAAGATACGTTGAGGCCAACGAGACTTTCAAGAAAGTCGAAGAAAACTATCCCGATTCCAAGACAGACTCCGGTGTGCCCCTCTCTCTCGTGAGTCAATTGCAGATGGCCCACTGCTATCAGGCGCTGGATAATATTTCAAGCGCACTGAAAACAGCCCTCGACCTTTATAGGGATATCATTGAGATGCGCTGGGCTTTAAGCGAGGTCCAGTTCAAGACATATGCCGGCCTGGCAGAAGAGGCCACCGAGGAAATTCTGCCAGAGAAGCCCGCCGCTCCGAATACAGATACTCTCGCAAATCAGTATGCTCAACTGAAAAACAAGCTACAGGACAAGAACGCGGAGTGGGCGATCATAAAAGCCATCCAGGAACAGGTCATCCCCGACCTTCTCCGGAAACAATCCTCTCCCGCAGTCCTCTCCCCTATCCAGTACTCAAAAACAATTGGGAACAGAACGTTTCTCGTCCTGGCTGCCCACATTGTCGAAGGGCCCGATAAATATCCCGTCGGGCTCATCGGCCTTAAGATCAAAGAGGACTTTCTGTTGAACGATGTCCTATCCAAGGCGGCGGCTAACGATTTGCCCACAAATCAAACCAAGGTGGTCGTTTCCGATCTCGAGGGGAGAGTCCTGCTGGGAAAGCAGGACCTATCCGCAAATCAGGCGACCATCACTGAATTTTTCGATGACAATTTTCCTCCCTGGAAGATGGAATTTTACGCGAGCCAAACGGAAGGAATCGGGTTCGCCGCCCTGAAGAGCAGTTTTTACTTCTGGACGATTCTCACCCTAGTCATCGTCCTGACCTTCGGCGCGGTCCTGATTAGCCGGACCATCGCGCATGAGATGGAAATCCTCAAGCTGAAATCGGATTTCGTGTCATCAGTCTCCCACGAGTTCAAAACTCCCCTCACCTCGATCAAGGCTCTGGCCGAAAGGCTCCAGGGCGACAAAGCAATCGACTCAGAGAGAATGAAACAATACTTTTCTTTGATTTCCCAGAACGCCGATCAACTGACCCGCCTGGTCAAAAATCTCCTGGATTTTTCCAGGATAGAAGAAGGGAAAAAAGAGTATCACTTTTCGCCGACCGATATCGCCCAACTTGTGACTCAGCAGATCCAAGACTATGGGAAAAATGATGCTCAGCAAGGTACCAGAATCAAAACCTTGATTCCCGAGGGTATCCCTCCCCTGCTGATCGATCGGGAGGCTATATGCCAGGCTGTTAACAATCTTATCGACAACGCCTTCAAATTTTCACCTATGGATAGGGAGGTCGAGGTTCGCGTCAAGAGAGAAGGAGAGAACATAGTTATAGCGGTCACTGACCAAGGGATCGGGATCCCTCAGGACGAGCTGGAAAAAATCTTCGATAAGTTCTATCAGGCGAAAAACGCGGCCAAACACTCCGCCAAAGGGACAGGCCTGGGATTGACCCTGGTTAAGCATACGGCGGAAGCCCATGGGGGAAAGGTATCGGTGAGGAGCACTGTCGGCGAGGGAAGCACTTTTTCGCTTATTCTGCCGATAAAAAAAGAGTGAGGTAGGCATGCCCAAGAAAATTCTTGTCGTCGAAGACGAGCCGGGCATCCTGGTGAGTCTGAGAGACGAATTCGAATCCGAGGGCTACACTGTCTGCACAGCCGAAAACGGGGACAAAGCCCTCGAGACGGCGAAAAAGGAGAGCCCGGACCTGATCATCCTGGACATCATGCTTCCCGTCTTGAATGGATATGAGGTCTGCAAGAAGCTCCGGATGGAAGGTGACGCAACCCCGATTATCATGCTGACGGTCAAAGATAAAGAAGTGGACAAAGTGCTGGGGTTAGAGCTCGGAGCGGATGACTACGTGACCAAGCCGTTCAGCCTCCGGGAGCTCACCGCCCGGGTCAAGGCTGTCATTCGAAGAGCGGAAGAGCGGACGCAGCAATTAGCCAGCTACAGCTTCGGGAAGATTGTGCTCGACTTCAAGAAGTACGAAGCGACCAAAAAAGGAAAGAAGCTCGAATTGACGCCACTGGAATTCCGGATGCTGAAGTTGCTCATCGAGAAAAAAGGACAGGTTGTCTCCAGAGATGATTTCCTGGATCATATCTGGGGAGAGGAGAACGTTTCCGTTTCCTTCAGGACCGTCGACAGCCACATCGCCAATATCCGAAAAAAAATCGAGGATGACCCTTCCAACCCAAAGCACATCCTCAGCCTCAGAAGCGTCGGGTACAAGTTTGCAGATTGACCAATGAACGGCGATCGGAAGAAAAATTGAGATCGGCCCATGGATGTCATTGCGAGGAGCGGAGTGACGAAGCAATCTCGTCAAATGGCTGCGCTGATACTTCATCATGTCTCCATACTTCCTGAACACATCTCGTTCCAGAAAGCCTTATATTGAGGTCGATGAAACGAGATGGAGGAAAGTCATGAAAAAACAGTCAAAATCCCTATTCCCCTTTTGTCTCTGTGTCTTGGGACTTTTGTTTCTTTTCAGCAGCTTATCATCACAGCAGACGGCCGCAGAGATGTTCGAAAAAGCCCTTTACCTAGAGGAAGCCCAGGGAGACCTGCAAAAAGCGATCGGGGTCTACGAAAAGATCCTGACGCAATACCCGGATGATCGCGTCGTCGCGGCCAAGGCCCAGCTCCACGTCGGCCTATGCTACGAGAAGCTTGGCCTGGAAGAGGCCCAAAAGGCCTTTCAAAAAGTCGTCGAAAACTATCCGGAGCAGTCGGCGGCCGTTCAAGTCGCCAGAGAAAAATTGTCCGTCCTGACGAGAACTCGGGCTCTTATTGAAAAAGGAAGGGAAGAGTTGACGATCCGCCAGGTCTGGTCCGGCCCCGGGGTGGATATTCTGGGAACAATCTCGCCAGACGGACGCTATCTTTCGTTCGTGGATTGGGAGACGGGTGACCTAGCGATCCGAGAACTCGGCACGGGGAAAAACCGCCGCCTGACGAACAAAGGCCCATGGACGCAGTCCCCGGAATTTGCTTTGTTCTCGAAATGGTCCCCAGACGGCCAGCGAATCGTCTATCAATGGTACACCAAGGACGAACTATTTGAATTGCGTGTTCTTGATATCAAGAATTCGACTTCGCGAACCATCTATCAAAATAAGAGTAAGGATGACTATGTCCAGCCCTTTGACTGGTCGCCCGACGGAAAACACGTCCTGGCGGCCTTTTTCTATGGACCGGCCCCCATCACCGGGAAGGACATTCAACTGGGCCTGATTTTCGTGACAGATGGCACTGTGAGAATCCTGAAAAACCAATTCGAAACCCAATCAGCAGATGCACCCTGGGGATTTGTGTTCTCGCCCGACGGAAAATTTATCGCCTATGACCTTTCGCTCGAAGACACGCCGTACGTCAAACGGGACATTTTCTTGCTCTCTGCCGACGGAAGCAGAGAAATCCGCTTGATGGAACACCCAGCCGTCGATACGGTCGTCGATTGGACGCCCGACGGAAGCGGCCTTCTGTTCATGAGCGACCGGACGGGGACACAGGATGTCTGGTTCATTCGCATCGCCGGAGGCCAACCTCAAGGAGTCCCCCAGTTGGTAAAGCCCGGTCTCGGCCCGATCGAACCGATGGGGATATCCCCACATGGGGCGTTGTTCTACGGACTCCAGGGTGATGCCACCGATGTTTACGAGGTCGGGATCGATCCTCAAACGGGAAAGATTTCGAGCCCGGCAAAAAAGGCGGTTTGGCTTTACGAGGGGCACAACGCATATCCTGATTATTCACCAGATGGGAAATCGCTGGCCTATATTTCCAGCCCGAGTTTGCCGGCCGTTCGGCCCCGGCGGACCCTCAGCATTCTCACCCTGGAAACAGGCCGGATTCGGGATTTGAATCCCAATCTGGTGGCGTATGGCTTTCCCCGCTGGGCGCCCGACGGCCGCATACTTTCCGTTGAGGGCATCGATCCGGAAAAACGGGTCGGGGGGATCTACCGGATTGACGTCCAGACAAGTGATGTCGTCCCGATCGTCCTGATCGATAGGGGAGCGGAGATATACTCACACCGATGGTCCAAGGACGGAAAGTTGATGTTCTATTCGACCGGCGATGAGGCTGGAAAAACGGGTTCTATTTTCATCCACAACTTTGAAACCGGACGGGAGGAGCGGCTTTCAGGCTCGCCTTCAAAAGCGCAGTGGTTCGATATCTCCCCTGATGGGAAATGGCTGGTCCTGATGAATAGAGAGGGAAAAAGAACATTAAGAATCATGCCGACGTCGGGGGGAGAACCTCGAGAAATATACAGCTTCGAACATGAGGCAGATTATGTTCTTACGCCGGCCTGGAGCGCAGACGGGCGATATGTTTATTTCCCGAAGCTGCAGAAATCTACTGGGGCTATGATGGATCTCTATCGTGTCTCTGTTGACGGAGGCGAGGCCCAAAAAATCGACCTGGCGATGGGCCGATTCCGCCACTTCAGCGTCCATCCTGACGGAAAACGCATCGCCTTTTCATCCTTGGGCGCGAATCCCGAGCAATCCCAAGTCTGGGTTATGGAGAACTTCCTGCCGAAAAGAACAGAAGGGCAGGCAGGAAATAAATAAATAAAATCAGACCGATAAATTCTTGCCTGCGCCGCTAAGCTCCCCCACCCGCTCCTGCAGACGGCAGCCGGGAGAGCTGGCCCGCTTTCTCCCAGATCTTATCATCGACGCTTTCGATGAAAAGCTGCAGGTGGTGGTAGGGGATCTGGATTCCCGCCGCATCGAGCGCCAGCTTGCTGGCCTCCATCACTCTGTAAAAAATGGGCATTTCGTATCTCGCATTCTTGATCCAGACCCTGACGATGAGGTCAACACTAGAGGGGCCCAACTGCTTTACGACGACATCCGGCGCCGGCTCCTGGAGGACTCCTTCCAAAGTCTTCACCCTGTCTAGGATCACTTTTCGAGCGTCGGGGATATGTTCTTTGTAGGCGATGCCCAGGGGGACTTCGATCCGGGTCTCGCCGTGCTTGGAGTGATTGACCAGCACCTGGTCGATGACACCCTTATTGGGAAGAACGACATAAGTATTGTTGAGGGTTCGGATCCGGGTGCTGCGGAGGGTGATCTCCTTGACCTGGCCGTATTCACCGGCGACGCTAATCAGGTCACCCACCTCAAAAGGCTTGTCCCAAAAGATGAGAAACCCGGCAATGGAATTGGCCAGAGAGTCCTGGGCGGCGAAGCCCAAGGCAATCCCGGCGACCCCGATCCCCGCCAGCATGGCCCCGACATTCAGGCCGATCTGGCTCGCGGCCATGATGACGGCAAAGACGATCAGGATGAACTTGTAAAGATTGTCGATGAGAAGGTCGATGAGGTTCTTATGAATATTCGCTTTTTCAAGGATAAATCTCAGCGGCTTGCGGGAGAGACGGAAGAGGAGCCAGAAGCCAAACAGCACGGCCAGGGCCCCCAGGACATCCGGTATGATCCGCAGGATCGTGTTATACACGAGTTCGGCGTCGATCGATTTCAAAAGCGTAATCATGACAACCTCCAAACTTAATTTTCCGAGTAAGGCTTTAGCCTTTATTTTCTATCCGAGCGCCGCCTCCACCAGGAGGCCAGGACGGAACCCGAGATGTTCATCCAGGGCCCGAAGATGGCCGGCGCAAGAGCGGCCTTGGCACTCTTCAGGACCTCCATGGCGATCCCGGTGGCCATCCCGCCGTTCTGCATCCCAACCTCGAGGCTGACAGTCCGGCAGTCTGTCTCGCTGAGGCGGAAGACGCGAGCTCCCCAATAGCCGAGCGTGTACCCCACGGCGTTGTGCATGACGCCCGCCAGGATGAGCAGAAGACCAGAGGTGAGGAGATCGTTGCGCGAGCGGGCGGTGATGATGGCGATGATGATGCAAATCCCGGCCATCGAGAGGACGGGAAGCGCCTTGTCCATCCAGTCGGCGGGGCCCCGGAAAACGTTCTGAACCAAAAGCTTGGCCAGGGCCACGACAGCGATCAGCGAGAACCCGAGGACAAGACCGCTTTTCATTTGGGCGATCGGGCCGAGGAAGGTCATGTTTAGGAATACGAAACCAAAGGCGATGACAGAACCTCCCGCGAAGATCCCGAGAAGAACGCGTGACTCCCGGGTCCACCGTTTTTGACTGTAGAGAATCCTGTTGGCCGTCAGCCCGGCTGCGATCGGGACGATGATCATGTTGATGATCGAGAACATCATCGTCAGGAAATCCACGGGCACGAGCCGGCCCGCCAGGACTTTCATCCAGAAAGGCGTCATCACGGGAGAGACCAAAGTGGAACAGGCGGTCATGGTCACGGACAGGGCGACGTTGGCTCCGGCGAGATAGGCCATCAGGTTGGAGGCGACTCCGCCCGAGACCGAGCCGATCAGGACGATCCCGGCGGCGATCTCCGGCTCGAACCCGAAGAGCAGGGCGATTCCGTAGCCCACAAAAGGCATGACCGTGAACTGGAGGAAGATACCGATCAAGACCGGCCAGGGCATCATGAAGACGCGGCCGAAATCCCTGGCGCTGAGGGTCGTTCCCATGCCGAAGGTGATGACCTGGACGAGAGGGACGATGAAGATCTTGAGATCGACCCCGAACCAGGTGCCGAAGGCGGAGGGATAGAACATCGAGGCGGCGACGAATGTAAAGACCCAGAGGGTGAACGAAAGCCGCCTGAGCGTGGGGTGCGCCCTGCCGGCAATGGCCAGCGCAGCCAGGCCGGCGATAACGAGTGGGCCGGACATCATGCGGCAAGTCCGTAGAGTTCAGCCATCTTCTCGTGCGCTTTGAATTCATAAAGGCATTGATCGAGCGCAGTGCCGACGACGCGGATCTTATCGAGGTCGCCCTGGCCCATCCCCGCCTTGTTCATCGAGGCCAGGTAAAGGACGCGCTGGGGATCGAACCCCATGATCTTTGTAGCCACGGTGTCGGCGGCGACGGCATCGAGGCTGGACAGGGCGAGGCGCGCCTTGAACGGCGTTCCCCAGGCAGGACCGTTTCCCTCCATGGCCTCGAAGCCGTCGATGACGGCCAGGTCGGGGAAGACCTCCTGGGCGATATGGAACATGTTGAAATGGCAGATGTCATTGACCGCCGATGTCCCGGTGTGGAAGAGAGCCTTGTCGTTGCTCTTTTCATCCTTGAGGGGACAGCCCAGGAGGATGTTCTTGAGAGACAGGGTGACCAGGACATAGTTGTGCGTTTTCATCTGGGCGGCAGAGATGATGAAGACATCGGGGTCGAGACAAGTCGAGCTGATCCTGACAGGAAGAGGGTTGTGCTCGACTCCGAAGACGTAGCGGTATTCGAACTTGTCCCGGTTCAGGTCGACGAGCTTGATGTTGTAGCTTTTCTCCAGCTCGAGATAACCCGCATTCTTGTAGCCGTCGAAGGTCTGGTGATGCCCGCCTTCTCCGACGATGATCGGTTTCTTGATGTGCGGGGTGAGGAAATCGAGAATAGCGCGGACGGCATCCACGTGGGTGACGGCCAGGGGGTTGTCGGCCAGCACGACGTTGGGCTTGAGGAGGACTGTCTTGTTGCCGATGGCTTCCAGGATATCGTTCTCGAAGGGTTTGAGCGACTGCATGATATTTTTATAGCGGTCGTCTCCCTTGACCAGGCTGACCCGTGCCGCCCCGGTGACCTTGGTGAAGAGCTGCGGGTAGGGACCCACGTTGGGCTTGGCGGCCATAAGGTCGGCGGCGCGGCCTGCAAGACCGCGGCCCAGGGCAAGACCGCCAACGGCCCCGATCCCCATCTGGATGAACCGCCGCCGGCTGTAGGTGTTGCTGCTCATGGCTCCTCGGCATTCCCACTCCTCTTTCTCCTCCCCCACTGGAGACTGCGTCGTAATGTCATTGCGATACAGTCTTCTGGCGGGGGGAGGCCGGGAGGAGGGGTATTTTCATTTTCGTTCTTATCGTGGAGGATATTGAAAACCTCGCACGTTGGCGCGGATCCGGTAAACCTTGTCGTAGCCCACGATATAAAGTGTCTTCATGTCCTCGCCGCCGAAGCAGCAGCTCACCGGAAAAACCGGGAAATGGACGATGCCGATAAACTCGCCGCGATTATTGAAAATCTGAAGGCCGGCGTAGGTGGCCACATAGATATTCCCGAGTTCGTCAACGGTCATACCGTCGGCACTCGTCGACCGGCCCTTCCTATCCAGGACATCGGCGGTGAGATGGAGCTCTGCGAACTTCCGCCCGTTAGCCAGCGTCCCGTCCTCGTTGACGTCATATGCCCAGATGTAATTGTCCTTGTCTGTGTCCACGTTCCAGAACGTCTCGCTGTCGTAGGTGTTGTTGACGTAGAGCGTCTTTCCGTCTGGACTTAGGAGAACGCCGTTAGGCATGGCGAAAACGTTGGGCTCGATCACCCGGATGACCTTTCCGTCCGGCGTCCGGTAATATACGGCTCTCCCCGGCTGGTTCTTCCTGGCGTCCGGGGTGAACTGCGGGTCGGTGAAGTAAAGCCCTCCCTTGACATCGATCACAATGTCGTTCGGACCGTCCAGTGGTTTGCCGCCGTAGCTCGAGGCCAGCGTCCGGACGATCGTTCCCTGGATCGTCATCTCGACGACCCGGTGTCCGAACATGTCACAAACGGCCAGGTTCCCGTTCTGGAGCGGCATCAAACCGTTGGCCTGCATCTGGCCCTGGGAGATGTATCGGTAGGTCCCATCCGCGTCCATCTCGACGATGGCACTCCGCTTCGGGTCGCCGGCCCAGCTCTGGTCGAAATACATGCTGGAAGCGTAAAGCTTGCCGTTAAGCCACTTCGGCCCCTCGGTGAAGGTCAACCCCGGCCCCTGAATCGCTCCGTCGACGACGAGTTCGATCTGCATCCCCTCCGGGATGACGGCGTGATAAGCGGCCAGGCGAGCCGCCATCTTCTCGGCGTAATCCGGCCGCGGCGGCCAGAAGACGTCGAGGACGTCACAGCCGAGCTCGCCGACCGTCCCGCCGTGGACCATGTCGCCGGGGAGGAGAAGAAGGTCGTCTTTCTTCATCGTCGTGACGCCGTCGAGGATTCCTTCGTCGATCGAGCCGCGGAGGACGATCATCAGTTGTTCCTCAGGATGGATGTGCTCGGGAAAGGTCGCCTCCGGATTCATCCGGAGAAAGCTGAGCTGCGCACCTCGACCGGCGATGAGCCGGGAGTTCGCCCCGGGGCTGAGATCGGTCAACTGCACGTCCTGAAGGACCTGGACGAGACCCGGTTTCACGGTCGGCTCGAGCGGAAAATCGCCCTCCTTAATGTTTCTCGGCAATCCCTTGATACCTGCTTTCTGCAGATAATCGAGCCGCGGCGGCCAATAGACCTCGAGAATCTCCGCTCCGTCCGGCCCGGCCTTGAGGACATTTTCAGTCCCTTTCTCGAGGTAAACGAAATCGTTCCTCTGGGTTCCGCCGTGGGTTCCGTCGGGCACTTCCGCCCGCACCGCCCGCATGGTCAGAAAGTTCCCGTTGATGAGCTGATCGACCTCTCCCCTCATCACCACCATGATGCGCTCGCCCGGCAACTCCTCCCTGGGGATCTCGGCGGCGGCATCGAGACGCATCCAGCAGACCAGATTTCCCTGGCCCCAGTAAAATCGGGCCACGGCTCCCGGCGCGATCTCGACCTCGGGGAGCGCGGCCAAGTTGGTGACAGCCCCAGGTTCTAGGTTGGAGGCGAGCTTGACCTTCGGGATATCCGTTCGCGTCCGGCCGGAGATCCCTTTCTCTTGGACGAGCTTTTCGTTCTTGACGGCCCAATCCGGCTTCCGGGCACAGGATGACACAACAAAGGAAATCAGAACCAGTGAAAGCGAAACTTCTAATAAATGGTTTTTCTGCCGAACCCGTTTTGTATTCATATCTTCTCCTTCCTCCCATTTTTTTCATGGCTCAAGCCTTTCGAACGAGCGTAATGGGGCGGGTGGAGGGGTCTTAAGCGAAGGCGAAAGGCTTGAGCCATGATCCCAGATCCTATTTCTTCGCTTTATCGTGACGGTTTCCCAGGTAGAGCCAGAGCATGTGCTCCCCGGTATGATTGATCGAGCTGTGAGGGACCTTGTTATTCGGCGGGATGAGAAAGGCCTCGCCCGGTTCCTGCCAGAGCAGGCGGTTACCGAAAAGAAGCAGGCTCTTGCCTTTGACCTGGCACCAGACCTCTTCACACCCCGGTCCGTGGACGTGGGGCTGGGCGATGTCGAAGTTGTCGATCGAGACCGCCGCGAACCCCATCGGATTGGCGAACTTGGGCGGCACGTCATAGACGAACCCCCGGCCGATGTGGGCCCAGTGCATCCCGACATAGGGCACGGAATCGTGATAACTCCCGACCGAAATCTCGGTGTTGGGTAAAAACCCGGCGGGAACCTCTTCGACCACTAGGATCATCTCCAACTGGTCTTCCCTTGGGTTGAGAAACCGGTATTCGACGCCGGCCGGGATCACCACCGAAAAACCGTCCCCGATCTCAGCCTTCTTCCCGGCCGCTTCGATCCAACCCCTCCCGTCCAGCACGTAAAAGAACAACTGCTCTTTATCGCTCTTATAAGGAACCGTGTTCGTCCGCGGCTGGAGAACAGCCCGTTTGTAGGCCTTCAGGTATTTCAGGACGGCTCCCTTCCTGGGCGGATGGAGCGGGTCTCCCGGCGTCAGGATGTCGCGCTCAATCAGCCCACCGTGTCCCTCGTGGGGCAGCGAGTTTCTCCAATGGTTGATGTAGAGGAAAACATCGGTATCCACCTCCGGATGACGATGGTTGGAGACGGCGTCTTCAGCGAACGACGGGTCCGGCTCCGACGTCAGCTTGGGTTTTGTCTGCGAAAAGGCGTCAAAGAATCCGCCAAGGCCGAAGGCCAGAAAAACCGCGGCGATTAAGATCTCAAAAGACTTCATGCTCACCTCCGGACGTTGAATCCTAACTAAAAAAGGGCAGATTCCCCTCTCTATGCTCGACAAAAAAAAAGGGAAACCCGGGGAGATGCCTGGGAATGACACTTCGCTATGGTCTATATCATAGCCCCAAAATCTGAGTCAAATGGGACCGACTTCGGCTTTCCGTCCCCTTTATCTCTCCGGAGTGTGGCCGGGCAGAGGATATTTTGATGTATAATACGACCTGTTTTAGCTGGCGCCCGGTCGAGCGCAGCTCAGTCAAAGCGTGCACCGGAGAACAACCATGGAGCTCAACGTCACCGTCCGGGAATACCGGCCCAAGGACCTCGAGCAGGTCCTCGGACTCGTCCGCGAGCTCGAAGCGGAAATGGCCGAGAAATTCAAGGCCAGGATCAAGTCCGGCCTCGAGGACTACCGGAAGCGTTACCTCAAGCCGGCCAACAAATATAAAACCTGGGTGGCCGAGGTCGAGCGGAAGGTCGTCGGCTATCTCGTGGGCTTTCCCTCGCTGGGAACGCCGGAGATCGACAATATGTACGACATTCTCCCGCTGCCGCCCGGCCGGCTCCCGGCGGAATTCTATATGCAGATCACCTTTGTCTCCAAGCCCTACCGGAAAAAAGGAATTTCGACCCGGCTCCACGAAGCGGTCATCGCCTACGCCAAGCAAACGGGATTCAAGGAAATCTATGCCTGTATCGCCAAGTGGAACGACCCGGAGCTCCGGG
>JBAQGA010000069.1:0-1855 GCA_049287565.1 Candidatus Aminicenantales bacterium | reverse complement strand
ACCCTGACCTGCCCCCCAATAATCGGTCCGGGTATAATGAGAGAAAACCCGGGAGAAAGGAGCTTTCATGAGCAGGGCGCTTTGAAAACCCTCGACGCTAATCTGGCCTTGACCTAAAATCCGCCCATTTTTATAACTAGGCTCGCAACTCTATTATTTTCAGTTGACATGAAAAGAATAATAGTTATAATTATTACTATGTCATATAGATTCGAACAGACCATCCGCGGCCATGTCTATGTCTACGAAATCGAGAGTTTCTGGGACCCGGAAAAGAAGCAGCCTCGTCAACGAAGACGTTACCTCGGGAAAAAAGATCCCGATACCGGAGAGATCCGTTCTCCCTTCCGCGGGATCGTGCCTCGCGCAGTCAGCGACTTCGGCCATGTCTATTTGGTCAACCATATCGTCGAACGTCTCGGTCTCGGGCCTCTGGTCCGCGACGTTTGGCCGGAGAAGGCCGCGGAGATTCTCTCTTTGGCCGTCTTTCAAGTCCTGGAAGCCCGGCCGCTCTATCTGGCAAGGTTGTGGGCCGAAAGCGCGGTGGTCGATCCGGCCTTGGATCTTTCCTCCCAGAGAATCAGCCGGCTCATGGAAGAGCTGGGACGAGAGGAAGACCGGAGACTTCGCTTTCTCGGATCCTGGATTGAGAAGCAGGGGGACCTTCGGGGAATCTTTTTCGACATCACCTCGTTCTCCTCGTATTCGAAGCTCATCGAGGAGATTGAATGGGGCTACAACCGGGACGGCGACAACCTTCCCCAAATCAATCTGGGAATGATCGTCGGCCAGCCCTCCGAGCTTCCCCTGGCCTACCGGGTCTATCCGGGAAGCATCGCCGACGTCACGACCTTGAAGAATATCTTGCGCCTGATGGCGGAGTGGGGAGTCAGGGACGTCACCGTGGTCCTGGACCGGGGCTTCTACAGCGCCGCCAACCTCCGGGAAATGGCCGATGACCACCTCCATTTCATTATCCCTCTGTCGTTTGCGACCAAAATCGCCTCGGCTCTTCTGGCCGCGAATCTGCGAGAGCTTCAGTCGCCGCTTTCGGCCTTCTATTCCAAGGGACGGCCGATGTTCTATGTTCGCCAGGCCATCGCCATCGGCGAAACCGAGGTCGAGGCGCATCTTTATCATGACGAACGCCGGAAGGCCGACGAGATGGACCATCTCCTGCGGCGGTTGGTGGAGATCGAATCCCAAGTTGAGAGCAAAGAGTTCTGGAACATCGCGGCGGTGGAGGAACATCTGGAATCCGTGTTCCGGGGCAGCCGAAGCCTGTACGAGATCGAGGGCCAGAGGCCCCGTTTCCGGCTCAGCCGCCGGCCCAAGGCCATCTCGCGGCTGATGAACCGAATGGGCAAGACGATCCTTCTGACCAACGACAAGACCATCGGACGAGACGACATTTTAATGTTCTATCGTCGGAAGGACGTCGTCGAGAAGATGTTCGACGTCATCAAGAATGAGCTCGAAAACGGGAAGCTCCGGGTCAGTTCGCGGGAGGCGATGGAAGGACGGCTGTTTTTGACATACCTCTCGCTGATTATCCATTCGGCCCTCAGCCGGATCATGAAAGACCAAGATCTATTCAAGACTTTCACGATGGCAGAAGTTTTCGCCGATCTCAAAAAACTACGGATCGTGACGCTGACGAGTGGCCGGACCATGCTGACCGAAATCACTAAAAAACAACGGACGCTGTTTCAGAAGTTTGACGTGCCCTTACCAACAGCCTAGTTATAAAACAGTGCGGATTTTAGGCCAAAATGGCGTTTTTCTCGAGGAAACAGGGAGCGCGCCTGGAGAGACTCGAACCCCCGACCTTTGGATCCAAAGTCCAATTCACTAC
>JBAQGA010000068.1:0-20989 GCA_049287565.1 Candidatus Aminicenantales bacterium | reverse complement strand
CATTGAGAAGTGTTTTTTTTGAACATTTAGAGCTTATTTTTGAGGATACCCCTGCTGATCTAATTGACAAAACTTATCTCGGAAACATTTTTTGGGATGGAATTGATCACTTTATAAACACGCTACGTGATGTAAAAATCCTCCTAAATGCAATTAAAGTCACATACCCGCCTGTTAAAGGAGAGGTTAATCCAATAGATTTTATAGCTTTAGAAACAATACGAGTATTTTCCTCAACTGTTTATCAATTGCTTCGATCTAATTCTGAAATGTTTGTTGGTTATTCGGATTCCGATTCGCAGCCAAGAATAGAAGACATAAAACCTTTTCACGATAAATTATTAGAACAAATAGCTGAACCTCATAGAGCTACTCTTAAGCAACTATTGACGCGATTATTCCCAAAACTAGAAAGGGTATATGGCAACATACAGTATGGACCAGACTGGGCTCTTACCTGGGAAAAACAATTGAGAATATGCAGCCCTGACATCTTTCCCATTTATTTCCGTCTGGCTCTTCCGACAGGAGCGATTTCGAGAGAAGAAATGCATGCCTTATTGACGTTAGCTGAAAATAGTGAGGCCTTTGGCAAAAAGTTAGTACAGCTCACAAAAACTCATCGACCAGATGGAAGTACAAAACTCAGTGCTCTTCTCGAAAAAATGGAAGATTATACTGAAGAAGATATTCCTGTAGAACATATTTCAAATATTCTAACTGCTTTCTTCAACATAGGCGATGAATTGCTGGTTCCGGAAGATGAGCCACGCGGAATTTTTTCTTGGGGAAATAGGACAAGGATTGGCAGAATAATGAATAAGTTACTTAAAAGATACAAATCTGAAGAAGAAAGATTCAGTGTTCTAAGAGAATCAATTTTGAAGGGGCGAGCTGTTTCTATAATTGTGAGCCGAGTGACAACGCTGGGTCAGCAGCATGGAAAATATGGTGCTAGAGGTAGGCCCGAGGAAGAAAAAATAATAACTCTTGATCATTTATTGCAATTAGAAGAAATTGCCTTATCAAAAATTGAAGCGGCGGCTGAAGATAACGAACTTCTAAAATCGCCAGAAATGGCACATGTTCTTTATAGGTGGCGTGATTGGGGAGGCAAAGAGCCTGTTAGAAATTGGGCTTCTAAGGCAACAGCATCGGATGAAGGTCTTACAAATCTCCTTGTAGGCTTCTTATCCAAATCCTACAGTATGGGAATGACAGACAGAGTTCCCAAAGCTCATTGGAGGCTTAATCCTGATTCTATTGAGCCTTTTTTAAACCCAGAACAGGTATATAAAAGATGCAAGAATCTTCTTGAGTCACGGCCAGATTTGTTAACGAATGAAAAGAAGCTCGCAGTTGAGACATTCATTAAGGGTTATGCGCTAAAATTGAAAGGGAAAGATCCAGGAGTTCCTTTTGAGTGGGATGAACTATCCACGGAAGAATAATGCATAAAGGCTGAATTCTTTTTCATTGAACAAGCAAACGCAACTATTTCTCGAATAAGAAGATAATATATCTAGTTCTATTTCCGATATTGGGTGTTAATGGCAATACCCCTAAAAATCAATGTACCTTTGCGCACCTTTTTCGATTCTCTCAAGGTTGTGGAGATATTTCTCGGTCGTCTCGATCGACGCATGGCGGAGGGCTTCTTTCACCTGGAGCAGGGGAGCGCCGGCCTTTAGGCTCTGTGTGGCGAAGAAATGTCTTAACGAGTGAGCGGAGAGTTTCTTCTTATCGACCCCGATTGACCGGAAGGCGGTTTTTGTGATCTGTCTCAAGGTCCTGGTCGTCAATCTCTGGCCGCCGTTCCGGTCGCTGTGTGAGGCAAAGAGCGGATCTCCCGGCTCTACCTTCCCCCTGGCCTTGAGATAATCGAGAATCGGCCCCAGGCTCGCTTCCGTGAGCAGCACAAACTCGTCTTTGGAATCCCGGCCCTTGCCCTGGACGAAAAGAAGCGCCTCGCCGGCCTCCTGCTTCATGTCCTCAACGTCGGCCCGGATGATCTCGATTGTCCGGAGCCCGGTCCTGGCCATCAGATTGATCAGGGCGAAGTCCCGCTTTCCCTGAAGCGTTGAGCGGTCAATTCCGTCGAGCATGGCCCTGACCTGGGAAACAGTAGGGGATTCCCTGAGATGACCCTTCGGCTGTTTTATTCCTTTCACGTCCTTGGCGACATTCGGATATTTCCGGCAGCCCTCCAGATAAGCGAAAAATCGCTTGACGGCCACGAGATAGCTATTGACGGTCCCGGCTAAAAGTCCGCTCTCCTGAAGGTATGCCTTGAACTTGAGGACCGCTTCCCGGTCCGGCTGCGTGATCTCATTCGATGAGAGCCATGCCAGAAACCGCGCGAGGCCAATCTGTTTTTTAACATGATCAGCGAACTGTACGAGAAGGTCCCGTTGATCGTCACCTCCAACAAGAGCTTCGAATCCTGGGCGGAGATGATGTGCGACACGGTAATGACTACGGCCCCTCTGGATCGGTTGCTTCATCATGCCAAGGTCTTTGCCCTGGACGGAGAATCTTACCGCATCAAAAAATCAAGAAAGGAGGTTTAAATCATTCCGATGGAGGGTGGGAAATCTGTTTACCGCGAGGGTGGGAAATATCCTTACCGTGCCCATGGGAAATGTCCTTACCGTGAGGGTAGGAAAAGTCCTTGACATTTACAGCAGGACATGAACCCGACGATATCCATACCGAATCCGGGTCTCAGCGATCAACCGGACCCGCCTCCGCAGGGGTCTGTCGTCCTTGCGGGACGAGCGTCAGATCTCGACAACCTCGCACGCCCGCCGCTCGCTCACTCAATAGGCCTCCTCCAGATGCTCCACGCGCTTAAGCTTCTGGGCTTCAGGATTTCTTTGAGAGCATGTCCTGGAGCATCTGCTTATCCATGCTCAGGTCCGCCACCATGCGCTTGAGCCGGCGGTTCTCCTTCTCGAGCTGCCTCAAACGACGGAGCTCCGATACTCCGAGCCCCCCGTACTTGCGCTTCCAGCGGAAAAAGGTCTGCTCCGAGATCCCCATCTTCCGGCAGACCTCGGAAACCCGCGTGCCCGTCTCTGCCTGCCGCAGGGCAAAGGCGATCTGCTCCTCTGTGAACTTTGACTTCTTCATCGACAAAACCTCCTTCGAGAGATTTTGTCAGAAAACTAACATTATGTCTGGACCATTTTTAAGGCAGGGGCTCCTCTATTTAATCTTGAATTTTTATCTCATAATTATACGGCTTTTCCCGTTGGTATTTTTTTAACTGTAGCGTAATTGCCGTTAACAAATATGATTTGGCACCTTGAGTGCCTACAATAACAAGATAGAAAAAGCAGAAAATCTAGGGAAATTTGCATGTCAAAAAGATGTCTGGATTTCCCCAAAATGCTCTCTGGGGCGGGGCGTGGCCTCAATGGTCAATTGGCATAAGGATTCAGAACCGAAAAATTCTTAATTATAGTTGACTCTTGATTGACTCCGGCTCTTAGGGTATAAATGGAGCGAGCCCAGCATGTGGGAAGAAGCATACGAGGAGATCGAACTCGAAAGCCGGCCCCGTGGCTTTCTTTTCACGCTCCCTTTTGTCAAAGAGAAGATAGACGCGATAGCGGTCTTCCTGATCGTCACCGGCGGGACATCGGTCGTCATCGTCACCGTCAAGTTCCGCCTCCTGCCCCTCTGGATCGATTTCCTTCAGAGCAACCGGTTCTTGAAGATGTCCGGTTATCTGCTGATCGTCTTGGCCGCGATATTCATCTCCGGCACGCTTTTCCGAACCATTCTCTGGCTTCGTTATAAGCCGCAGACGGCAGAGTCAATAGAAGAAATGGATTGGCCATCGGTGACGGTCCTTATGCCGGCCTACAACGAAGAAGAATTGATCGCCAAGGCCATTGACTCGATTTTTTGCGTCAACTATCCCCGAGGAAAGCTCGATGTCATCGCCATCAATGACGGCTCGACGGACCTGACACTTTTCTATATGCAGAGGGCGAAAAGAAGATATGGTGGCAGGCTTCGGGTCATCAGTTTCCGAAGAAACCTGGGGAAGAGAAAAGCGCTTTACTCCGGGATGAAAATGGCGAAGGGAGAGGTGGTCGTCACGGTGGACACCGACGGCAAGATCGGACGCAGCGCCATCCGTAACCTGGTTGTGCCGTTGATCAAAGACCGGGAGGTAGCCGCCGTCGCCGGCCGCGTGGCCGTGTTGAACGAGCGAGACAATTTCCTGACGCGGATGCTTTCGGTCCGTTATGCCGTGTCGTTCGATTTCGGCCGCGCCTATCAGAGCGTCTTCGGGACGGTTTTGGTCTGTCCGGGCGCTCTGACCGCCTACCGGAGATCGGTGCTGGGTCCGTTGATGAAAGAATGGGTTAACCAGAGGTTCATGAATTCGCCCTGTCTCCACGGCGAGGACCGTGCTCTCACGACCTGTATTCTGAGGTCAGGCTATCTGACCAAGTACCAATCGAATGCCGTCGTCTACAGCAAAGCCCCCTCCCGGTTTCGCCAGATGAACAGGATGTATATCCGCTGGACGCGGAGCTATATCCGGGAATCCGTGCTCTTTACCGGCTTCATGTTCTCCCGCTATCGGGCGAAACATCGTCTCCTGCCGATCCTGGATTTCTTCTTTCTCAACCTGCTTCATCCGTTCCACCTGTTTGCGGTCGGCCTGCTCTCCTACTCGTTCGTTGTCCAGCCCGTTTTTATCTTGCGCCATCTGGCCTTCCTGGTGATCCTTTCTTTCTTCCTTTCCCTGTACTATCTTCGGACCAACCGGAGCCCGGCTTTCCTCTATGGCATCCCTTATGCGCTGATCACGGCTTTCTTGCTCTGGTGGATTGTCCCCTTCTCCGCCCTAACGCTCAAGAACCAGTCGTGGCTGACGCGCTAGTTCTTGAAGTGAAACGATCTTTGGGGACGGCCGGAAGCAGGCTTTTCCCGGCTGATGACGAGGATCAAGATTGCCAGCCCGGCGCAGAGAGATAGCGTCACGACAACCCACTTGTTCATGCGGCGGGGGAAGATCAACCTGTCGGCGTTGCCCGAGACGATGAAACCGGCCCAATAATACGGGTGAGCCAGGACCTCGGAATCGATCATTTCCAGTTTGGCTTGGCGCAGGGAGTCTATCACCGGATTGGCCGAACGGAGGTGAACGTAGAATCGTTCCAGGAGTTGGTAACTCGCCTGGTCGTTAACAGCCCAGAGACTGAGAAGGACTGAAGATGCTCCGGCGTAGAAGAACGCCCGGCTCAGCCCCTCGATCCCTTCGCCCCTGATAAGCTGGCCGAGGCCTGTCTGACAGGCCGAAAGAACGACCAGGTCCGCCTGCATCTTCAGGTTGAAGATCTCTCTCATCTGGAGAAAACCGTCCTCCTGGGGATCCTGGTCCAGAACCAGCACGATGGACGACCGGGCCGGCTTCTGGTCATCGATGAACGCATGGGTGGCAAAATGGATGATCCGGTAATTCGCAAGGTTCTGACTCTTGAAATTCTCTTCTGAGGCCCGGCTCCTCTCGAGAATATTCCTCCTTGCCGGTTTGAAGAGGGCGGCGATTTTTTCGATCTCCAGTCCACTGTATTGCAGCCGGGAGAATCTGGTCCCAACCGGAGATCCGCTGTCCTGGAGAAGATCGCCGCCGCCGGCTGCCGGCTCGCTTTCATTGGCTCCAAAGGAAGGATCCCCCAGGGCCAGGATGTCTTTCTCTGCCCGATGGCCGTTTGTCTTCCTCCGCTCGATCAGCTCTCGCAGCGAGGACAGTGAGGGGGCGTAGGCGACGGCATAGTCCTTGATCAGCCACTCCCTTCCCCCGTCACTGCTCAGAAGTGTTTCGAAGGGCAGGAAGTAAAGGACGTCGTCCGGAACGATGATAAGGCGTTTGACCTTGTGGCTGAGCCCAGGCCGGATGAGGACATCATACAATCTGTGTCCGAGACGGAAATCCTGGTTGGTGACATCGGTAATCGCCATCAAGTATCCCTGAACCAACTTCTGAACCTCTTTTCTGTCCGGGAGAGGGAACATCCTGATATCTTTGCGGGTGATGGCAAAGCCGTATGAGTTTTCCTTGGCCAGTAGATAAGCAAAACAGGCGGTTTCATCGTCGATGAGTTCCTTCTGGGCCTCCTGAAGAGTCAGGGTTTTGGGGTACCTGATGTTGGCGTAGACAGGACTGGCCTCTCGGATTTCCCTCCTGAGGGATTCCATCCGCTCCTCGCGCTCTTCCAGGTTTTCGTTGATCTCATCCCTTTGCTTGGACGAAAGCTGTGGAATGAGGAGCCTGGTATGAAGCTGTGAGATGTCGTTCATCAGGTCCGTCTCTCTGTTCAAAAGCTGTTGGCTGATTCCTTCAGAGAGGTCGAGCTTGGAGATTTCGATACTGTCCAGGAAGGCCCTGGCTTTGGCTCTTTCGAGGTAGCGGAATGCTTCGGCGGCGTACTGCTGCTGATGGCTTTCCTGGTAGAGCCGGATGAAAAGGGCGATGAGATTGTGATAGGCGTCGATCCTCTTGTCGGTCCCGAGATACGTCGCCCTGAGTTCCTCCAGGCTGATGGTGGAACGGATGTTCTCGATCACCGAGATGGACTTCCGGTAGTTCTCCAGCGCCGCCGGGAGCTGATTCTGGTTTCGGTAGGCATTGGCGATCTCGAAATACGCTTCCCAGAGGACCCTATTTCCTTTGAGCTTCGAAGCGAGGTCGATGACCCTACGATAGTAGCGGGTTGATTCCTCGTAGTTACCCATTTGGGAATAGACGATCCCGATGTTATTCAGGGTGATGCTCATCTCTTCCGTATCCTGGGTTGCTTCCGCTTTCTCGAGGGCTCTCTTAAGATAGTCGATGGATTTGGCGTTCTCTCCAAGGTGATAATGGATCGAGCCGATATTGTTTAGGACTTTGATTTCGGTACTAACATCTTTGATCTCAATCGCGATTTTTAAAGATTCTTTGTAATAATTTAAAGAAATAAAGAAAAATTCTCTATTTTCTGAAGTTACTCCTTTTCTTCTATAAATAATACCGATGTTATTGAGGTCTTTTGATATACTTTTCTTGTCTTCCAACTTTCTATCCAGTTCAAGCGCTTGAATCGAGTACTCTAGAGCCCTATCATAGTTGCCTAAATCCCTATATATTAAAGCGCTATTCGTTAGAACCCTGTTTTCTTCTTCTAGGTTATTAGTAGAGCGGGCAATTTCTATTGCCTTTTCATAATGACTCAGCGCTTCCGAATAGTTGTCAATCTGCCAGTAAAACAAACCTAGGTTGTTGAGTGAACTGCCTTCCTCCTTTTTGTGTTTTATAGCCCGAGCAATTTCCAGACCTCTTTTGTTCAGGATAAAAAATTCCTGAAAATTTTTTTGCTCCCAGTAGCTGATACTAAGCTGGCGAAGGCATTTGAGTTCATGTTCTTTGCTGTGGATCTTGCGAGCGAGCTCTATCGCTTTGCTGAAACTCTCGATCGAGCCCTGATAGTCCGCGGCGTCCCGTTGTTCCTTGGCCCCAACATAAAGATTGTATATCTCGATGGATACAGAGGATATTCTTTTTTTGTCAGGAAGATTGAGTTTCTCGGCAATGGTCAGAGCGCGGCTGAAAGCTTCAGCGGATTCCTTCATCTGACCGAGATTCCAATATAAGTATCCTTGTTGGATCAAAGAATCCAACGTGCCTTCAGCATAGCCGCTTTTATTTGCGATTGAATACGCCCGGACCGAAAGCTTCAGGGCCTTCTCGAATTTGCCCTCGAATCGGGCATCAGCCGCTGCCCTTATCAAGCCAGTAAATTGAATCCGGGAAGAATTTATTCTCGCCTGCTGAGAGGCTGTTTCTTGAGAAAAAGTCGGAGTGAAGACGAGGAAAAATAAGCAAAAAAGAGCAAATGGGGGATGAGCATGACTGCCGCGTAACGTAGAACTGACCATAATCCTTTCCCAGCGAGGGCCGAGCTCTGGCATCTCGACCTCTCCGTGATTTTGCCCGGGGGGAGAAAGATGGTCAATCGCCCCTTGGGATGAGTCGGGGGGTGAATTTGCAGAGAGAATCTCACCCTTAGGGGTGAGATTCGAGGGGATTTAAAGAAAACGTCTTATTAACTTAAGTAGCTATGCGCGAGAAAATTGAATCAATTAATTGTAATGAGACTGAAGCAGAAAACTGAAGCCGATTAGTCGCCACTGCTAGGCTTAACCGAAGATGAATCGGTCAGCGGCTTGATCTTTACTACTGAGTCATCGGGCGCAATAGCTGTAGGCGCATCTTTTCCGGGGTCGAAAATGCTCCAGAAAGAAGATATCCACATCGCCGGCTTCTTGATCAATGTTCTGACGTTGAATTTGAACGGTTTTTCCTTGGCGACGGAGAGCCCGGGAGCGAAGAGGAAAACAAAGGCAAACAGAGCGATGAAAGCCGCAGTCTTAGTTAGCTTTTTGTGCATTAGTGCCTCCTTCAGAAAGCTAGACACGTCTTGCAGAATGATGAGAAAAGTAAAAGGATTTCGGGCGAAGCTTCATCATTCTCTTCCAAGGCGTACCTTAAATCTACGGAATTGATACTAAAAAGTCAAGTATTTTTTTCGGGGAGAATACAAAATGTATATTTGGGCGGTTATCGGAGCTTGATTATACAATCTATTGGAGCAAATCAAGCGCAAGCACAATAGCTTGTGTCCTGATCCCCATCGCATCATTTCTTGAAAAAGTAATCGATCTCCCACTCCGCCGTCGCCGGACTATCCGATCCATGAACCGCGTTCCTCTCCACGGAGAAACCGAGAGAGCGCCGGATGGTCCCGGGCTTGGCCTGGGCAGGGTCGGTCACTCCCATCACCTCCCGCCAATGGGCGATGGCATCCTCCCGTTCCAGGAGCAGGACGACGATCTCGCCCGAGGACATGAAGTCCGTCAGGCTGTCATAAAATTTCTTGTCTTTGTGGACGATATAGAATCCCTTGGCTTCTTCTTTTGTCAGGTGAACCATTTTCAGCCGGGAGATCTCGAAGCCCTCATCCTCGATACGCTGGATAATCTTTCCCACGACTCTCTTTTTGACGGCATCCGGTTTGATGATGGCCAGGGTTCTTTCGGTCATGATCGCTCCTTCCTAGCGGGGATGAACGGTTTCATATATCCTATTCCGGAGATCGAGTCAACCGGCGTTGACACCCCGGCCGGCAGGCCTCTAGAATGGACTCATGATAAAAGAGGCAGAAAACAAGGAGACGCTGAGAGAGTTCTCCCGTCATATCGGGATTGACCTCTTCGGCGTCGCCGATATCACGGAGATTCGCTCGGAATTCAGGTTCAAAAAGGAGCTCAGGGATTCTTTCCACAGGGCTGTCGTGTTCGGGAAGAGGGTGCTGGAGTCCGTTCTCGACGATATCGATGACCGCCCGACTCCGCTCTATTTTCATCACTACCGCCAGCTCAACTTTTTCCTCGACCGGGCCGCCTTCCTTTTGGCCGTGTTCATCCGGGACCAGGGATTCAGAGCCCTGCCCATCCCCGCCTCTCAGGTCATCAATTGGGAGAAACAGCAGGCCCATCTCTCCCATAAAAAGATCGGCCGCCTGGCCGGGTTGGGCTGGATCGGCCGAAATAACCTTCTGATCCATCCCGAATTCGGGTCTCAATTCCGCTTGGTCACTGTCCTGACCGACATGCCGCTCGAGCCGGATCAGGCCTCGGCCGGCGATTGCAGGAGCTGTTTCCGCTGCCTGGCGAGCTGTCCGGCCGGAGCGATCAAAGCGAGACCGGAGGATTTCGACCACCTCGCCTGTTTCGAGAAGCTCAAGGAGTTCCGGCGCTCGGGTTTGGTCGGCCAGTTCATCTGCGGCGTCTGTGTAAAAGCTTGCCGCCGACCCCTCGACCTGATATAGAACTCCTTGCCGGTTGACTTGATTTCTCCAGCGGTGCTATATTCCGGCGCGGCGAAAGCAGACACGATGGACATCTGTCGCTGGCTCTTTATCTACGGCTTCGTCTATGCCTTTTTCCAAGTGATTCCCGCTTTTTTCAAAGGCGGGTTCGCCGGCCCGGTGAGCCGGGGCGACGCCCTGGATTTTCTGACCCCGTTGGCCGTCATCCCGGCGGCTGTGGTCCTTTTTTTGAAACTGAAAAAGGAACCGGGAAGGGATGTCCGAGGAAGATCGGCCAGGCTTTCAAATTTATCCGGTGTTGTCTTCATCCTCGGCCTCATCGGCTATGTTGAAGGCCACGGGATCCATCTTTCGGCCAACTCCATCGACCGCCTTCTCCACGGCCAAGAAGGCACGGCCCTCTATAAGGCCGTCTATCTTTTCGATGAGGTGATCAGCCACTTCATCTGGGACGGAGGAGTCCTGATCATCGCGGCCGGCCTGATCCTAGCAGGGATAAGGATCCGTTTCCCGGGTCTCTCTGCGGCCCAATGGGTCTACCTCATGGTGGGGACCTGCTTTTTCGGGTTTTCTTACGCCGTCAATGCCATCGAGGGGCAGACCGTTCCGCTCACCCTACCTGCCGCTATTGCGATGGTTTTTGTCTGCTTTTGGCTCCACCGAAAGAGCCGCCGGGGGGGAGGGTATAACGCTGTCGCTCTCTTTTTCCTGTTGGGGTTTTTATTGAGCGTGCTGCTCTTTGCCTACTGGGGGATCGCCCACCCCGGCTTCCCCGAGTTCAGCGAGCTCGGCTGGATTTGAGCTGGATGGAGGCTAGCTCTTTTTCTGGCAGGGGATCCAGACCTCGGTTTTGCGTTGCTCCGGCCTAAGCTCGGCAGGATTCATGTCCAGGTACCGTTCCATGATCGGGCCCGCCGGTCGATAGCCGTTGGCATCCATCCAGTCGAGCATCTTGCTGATGGTCTCGGCGGTCTCTTCATAGGCGCCCTGGTGCAGGCAAACTGCGACCTGGGTGAAACTCCATTCCTTTTTCACCAGGGGCGGCTGGATCAAGGTCTGGGGAGTCACGGGAAATCCCACCTCCCACTGCAGGTTCTGAGCGCTGACCTGCTCGGGACTGTTGTAATAGATACCCATCAAGGGGCCGCTGGGGGCGGCATTCTGGTGGCGCGCCTCCTCCGACATCCTGGCGATGGCTTCCTGGATCTGGGTGAACGGCCCTTTGTATTCGATGCAAAAATAGGCGAAGGGCTCGATTGTCTGCATGGTGACGGCACCGCTCTGAACCTGATCCGGACCATGGGCCAAGGCAAGAGTCGATAGGCCGCAGATAAATGTCATGGCGACGATCAAAGCGCTTTTTTTCATAAGCTTAACCTCCCCGATGGATTTCCAACCTGCTTCCGGTAGAATTTTAGCATGGTTGCGATAAAAATCAACCTCCGGCTACGGGGCCTCCTTCTCCGGTTTCAAAATGTCCCAGGTTCTCAGGCTGTCGAGTCCGGCGGAGCGAGTCTGGTCGATGGTCATGGGCGTTATGGAAATATAACCCTGGGTCAGCGCCCAGGTGTCGCTGTCCTTGTCCCCACCCGTGAGGGGCCTGTAGACCGACCAGTATTCGGTCTTCCGCTCCTGGGCGGTCTTCTTGGCGTAATGCTCATCCGGCGGGCGTTTGTCCTGTCGGGTCATGAGCACACCCTTGATTTGGTCGGAGGGACGGCCGGGTAAATTGACATTGAGGAATGTCCCGGGAGGCAGGCCCTTTTCTTTTATCTCGAGAATGAGCCGGGCGATGAAATCGGCCGCCCCGGCGTAATCCATCCGGGTTCCTTCCTCCAGCGATACGGCCAGGGCCGGGATGCCCCGGTAGGCGGCCTCCCTTGCGCAGGCCACGGTGCCGGAGGAGAAGGCGCCGACGCCGGCATTCTCCCCCTTGTTGATTCCGGAGACGACAATATCCGGAAGCTGGGGAAGAAGGTTGGTCAAGGCCAGGCGGACACAGGTCGCCGGCGAAGCGGCGATGGCGAACCAGCGCCCGCTTTCGCTCTCCCAGGATTCGACGGTGATCGGGCCGCCGAAAGTGAGGGCATGTCCGACGCCGCTCTGGTTGGCCGCCGGGGCGGCGACCGTCACTTCCCCCAGCTCCTTGAGCCTGTCGAAAAGAGCTTTGATACCCGGGGCCTGAAACCCGTCATCGTTGGAGATCAGGATGCGGTATGGCTCCTGAATGGAGAGGGCGCTCTGCGCCGGAACCGCAAGGACGATGGCCAACGCAACAACGAGGATGCGCCGGGACAGAAACCCGCGAATGCTGATCATGGCGGCCTCCCGTTTTTCTTTGTGTCGTCGCCGTTATTTCCGGTTCTTCACGTATTTGTCGAACCATTCGAACATCTCGGCCAGGACGTGGAGAACACTCTCTCTGGCGATATAGCCGTGGCTTTCGTTGGGCAGCATGACCAGCCGGGCGGTCGTCCCGAATCCCTTGAGGGCCGCGTAAAGGCGCTCCGACTGGATGGGGAATGTCCCCGAATTGTTGTCGGCCTCGCCGTGGATGAGCAGGATGGGTTCGTTGATCTTATGGGCATGCATGAACGGCGACATCTTGATGTATGTCTCCGTGGCCTCCCAGAGTGTCCGCCGCTCGCTCTGGAATCCGAAGGGAGTCAGGGTCCTGTTGTAGGCGCCGCTCCGGGCGATCCCGGCGGCAAAGAGGTCGCAGTGGGCCAGGACGTTCGCCGTCATGAAGGCGCCGTAACTGTGGCCGCCGATGCCGATCCGGAGGGGATCACCGACGCCCAACTCGTCGAGTTTCTTGATGGCCGCTTCGGCGTTGGCTACGAGCTGTTTGACGAAGGTGTCGTTAACGGTCTTGGGGTCGCCGATGATCGGCATCTCGGCGCCGTCCAGGATGGCATAGCCCTGAGTGATGAAGAACAGGTGAGATGTGCCGCGGTAGAAGGTGAAGCGGTTGACCGAGCCCCGGACCTGGCCGGCCGTCGAGGGGTCGGTATATTCGATCGGGTAAGCCCAGACCACGACGGGCAGGCGCTCGCCGGGTTTTCGGTCGGTCGGCACGTATAACGTACCGGAGAGCTCGACGCCGTCGTCCCTCTTATATTTGATCCGTTCTTTCTTGATCCCGGTGAGCTGGGGTGCCGGGTCCTTGAACTCTGTCAGGGCCTTCCGCTTCTTGGTCTTAAGATCGTAGATAAAGTAATTGGGCGGATCAACCTGAGTTTCGTAGCTCGTGATGATCTTGGAGCGCGAGTCTCCGTAAAAGTCGACAAAGTTTTCATAAGCCGGGTCCTGGCAGTGGAAGAGGCGCTCCTTCTTCATCGTCTTGATGTTCATCCGGTCCAGGAAAGGATGGTCTCCCTGGGGGGAGGACCCCGAGCCATCGAGATAGATCCGGCCCTTGTCCTGGAGGATGACGCTTTGCCCGTTCTTGAGGATTGTCATGACGGGCGTGCCGGGATTGTTGTAGCGGTCTTGAATGCTCAGGTCGAACAATTTCTTTGGCGCCGTATCGGGGTGGTCGAGGTCGACGAGGTAGGTCGTCCGCCATCTTCTCTTCCAGGTGTATTCGGAGGCCAGGACCAGGCCCGGCGTTGCGAAGTAAATCAGGCCCTGCCTTCTGAAATAGCCCAGGCCGGAGGCCCGCTCCTTGAGTTTGAGGACAGACTTGGGGGAATCTTTGAAGGGGGCGGAAAGCGTCAGATAATGATCACGGAAAGGGGCCTCTTTTTCGGGATCGCCCTCATCGAGGGCCTCAACCCATATCAAGGTGGACGGCTTGTGGGTCATCCAGTCCACGCTGCGCGGGCCCGTCGGGACGCCGTTGATGGGGACGTTTTCAGCGGGCGGGAGGTCCGCCAGCAGATGAACCAGGGCGCCGTCCTGGTCCCAGATCTCGTAGGTGCGGGCGAAATCATAGAGAGGGACGGAATAGGAGTAGGGGCGTTTCAAACGATTGACCAGAATATACCTCAGGTCCGGCGAGAAGGAAACGTCGGAAAAGATGCCGGGTCGGCCGACTTTTTGAATGGAGCCGCCTGCGATGTCCACAATGGCCAGCTGGGCGGTGGCGTAATAGTCGAACAGGGTCTCATCAAAGGCTGTCTTCAGGAGGTCCTGGTAAGTGGCCGCTTTGGTGAATTGACCGGCGGTTTCCTGGATGTTGGGTCCGATGGGAACCTGGGGCGGTTCGGGCGCCGGACCGCGATCCTCCGGGATAAAAGACACGTACAGGCGCCGGCTGTCCGGAAGCCAGCCGAAGGCAGTAGTGACGGCATTGACAACAGCCGGAGTGAGGGCTTTGGCCACGCCTGTCTTGACGTCGATCACCCAGAGTTCGACGCCCTCATCCAGGTAGCGCAGCAGGGCCATGGAACTGTCGTCGGGCGCCCAGGAAGGGGACGTGAACATCATTCCTTCCGGAAAGACGATCTTCCGAGTCACGCCCGTCTTCAAGTCTTTTAGGCTGATTCCTGTGTTGAAAATAAGGGCCTGACGGCTGTTGGTCTCGGGCGCGATCCGGATTCCCGCGATTCTCAGGATCGGCTGGGAGACCTGGGCGATGGACGGCATGGCCTGTCTTTCGATGAGGGCCATGATATCGCCGGCGGGGCTCATGGATACCATCGGCGGTGGCGGGGCGTCGAGAATATCGATGACCTCCCGGGGAGGCACTTTATACGGCTCCTGGCCCAAACAAAAGGCGCTGATAAAAACGATCGCCAGCAATAGGGCAAACGGTCTTGTTTTCATGATCTCCCTCCTTGTAAAAGGTTTACCAGGGTTTTATATCGGAAAAGAACCCTCTTTTCAATCCGCGGTATTTTCTTTTGACAAGCCGAAGTGATAAAAATATAATCCCGAAAGATGGGAATGTCGGGCGCCGGCTATTATCATATGCAGCCCAATCGTCTTGGAGAAGGGAGCGGCTCCCGGAATTTAAAGCTTGCACAAAATCAGGAATTGCAAAATAATATAGGGGAAGACGGCGAGGCAGAAGATGGCCAAGATATTGCTGATCGAGGATGACCCGATCCAGATCGAGTTGATCAAGAAACACCTCGAACCGCAGGGGCATATCATCATCGTCGCCAAGAACGGGCAGGAGGGGATCAAACTCGCCCGGGATGACAGGCCGGACCTGATCCTGATGGACATGATCATGCCGGGGATGCACGGCCTGGAGGCCACCATCAAGCTGAAGGAAGACCCTCTGACCACGGAGATCCCGATCATGGCCCTGACCATCATGAGCTCCCCGAAGTTCGTCCAGGAGTGCTACCGGGCGGGGATCATCGGCTACATCAAGAAACCGTATAACCCCAAGATCCTTCTGGAGAGCGTGGAGAGGATCGTCGGCAAACCGGAACGGCGGGTCGCCAGGATCATGCTGGTCGCCGGCGCTTCCCGGCTGGCGACGATGATCGAAATGAGGCTGGTCCGGCAGGGCTATCAGGTCAAGGCTTTCGCCGGCGCCAATAGCGCCGTGGGACGGTTAGGCAAAGAGAAGCCCGACGCCATTTTCCTGGACATCTCGCTGCCGGAAAAACATGTGGCCAGGCTCTTTGGCGAGCTCGTGAGGTCAGAAGCGACCAGGGACGTTCCGGTTATCGTTTTCTCCCCCCAGTCGACCAAGGAAGCCCTCGAATCAGCCGTTGACCGCTGGGGCGCCCAGGGTTATCTCACCTCGGCCTCGGACATCAGCGACGTCCTGCGCAGAATCAAGGAGACGGCCGGAGAGTAGTCGCCGCTCGCCTCACAGCATAACCACCCGGATCCTCCCCGAGATGGCCAGCGTGATCCGGCATTTTCCCGCCGCGTTGGAGACGATGATCGTCGCCAGGTTGGAGACGGTTCCGGCCGGATGAAAGGTCGGGGTGTTGTTGGCCTCGATGGTGACGCCCTCGCACGATCCGCCGGCCTCGGGCTGCCAGAGGTTGAGCGAGCCGTCGAATTTTTCGACGGCGTATCCCGTCGGCCAGAACCTGACCCGGACCGGACGGCCTTCGAAGATCGCCTTGTAACGGGCGTAGTTCAGCCGAGTCTGGATCTCCCAGGCCGCCTTTTTGAGCCGGTATTCCGGCGAGCGGCCCAGGAAAGCACCCGCGGCTCCGTAAATGACCAGCGAGACCAGGGCCAGCGCGACAACCGCTTCGAGAAGCGAATAACCCCTGTTCATTCAATACTCCTTCCAAGCAGCGGCGCTGAATCGGTAGATGAAAAGAATGGGTCGGGCTGTCTGCGGTCCGTAGAGCGGCAGGCCGTCTCCATCCGCTCTCGGAAGCCACGGCCTCAATTCCAGCCGGCGGCCGGAGGAAACGTATTCCGTTGTCTGGATGCTGCCCAAGAGTTCAAGCGTCTTGTCCCCTCCATCCACCCTGATCCCTTCGCCGCCGGCGGTGAGATCGGCTTGAACCTTGAGGTTTTGCGGCGCATTTTGGGAGATGACGATTCCGCCCTCCCGGGCTTCCTCCCCCCAGAGGTCTCGGCCGGTGGAGAAAATGACCAACTGTGTTTGCTCGCTTTTTACATAAGGAATGCCGTCCTGCCAGGTGATTCCCTGCTGGAGGAGATGGGAGGTGATGGTGATCTCCCCAGAGGCGACCAGCGTGAGATTGATTCCGGGAAGAAGGGAAGGAACCTCCTGATCTGCAATAAGGCGGACATCCCCTCCCTCATCGACCTCTCCGCCTCCCAGAGACAGGACCTTGCCGTCGACGATGATGATGCCTAGAGGGACAAGGTCGAAAGTCTCTTCTCCCTCAGGCGACCGGAAAACCGTTTGGCTCTGTGACGGGCTGTACATCAGGGTCCATACTCCATTTTCCATTTGGAACGATACGACCTGAAAGCTCCCTTCGATGGCCGCGACAATCTCTTCGACATCCCCCTGGACGTAGACTCCGCCCAAGCCGAGGTCGTTCCGGATGAGATAGACGCCCTCGGGAACAGGCTCCTGCGATTCCTCCAAGCCGAGGACGGAGCGAAGCTTGGCGGCCGAGATGTCCTGGGGCCGGAAGATCTCGATGTCGAGGGCCTTGGCGAGGAGGCGAGTGGCGTCCTGCGGGATGAGCGCCTCATCGGTGAAACTCATCCGCGGCGGGAGGATCTCACGGGAGGAGGGGAGGAGTGTGATGCCATTTTCTTCCCTGAAACTATCCCGCTCTTCCGGAGGGAGATTCTTGTCAAGAAGAAAAGGGATCGTGGAAAGAGGGACATGGCCGGCCAGGACCTTGACCTTAACATCGAGGGATGATGACCGGCTGAAGGTCAGGTTCTTGAGCCGGCCTTCCGACTGTACGGGCAGAGCGAACCGGGCCAGCATAAAGCCCTCTCTTTCCATGACGTCCTGGAGTTGACAATCGGTGCGGCTCCGCCAGATCATCCTCTCTTCCTGCGCTTGGAGCTGGACCGGAAAACGGAGGCCCGTGGCCTCTTCGGCGAGAAGGCTGCCGGAGCCCTGGGCGTCGTCCCTCAGCTCGGCGTATCTCTCTTCTGAGATGACGGCAGGCAAAGGGGCGTTCGCGATGGCCGTAATGAGATGATGGAACCCCTCCTTGATCCCGTTCTCAGAGCCGTAGTCCAGCAGGCTGGAGTGTTTTCCATAGCCGCCGATCTTGAGATAGACCTGGGAGAGAAAAATCAGGCCGAGGGCGAGCGTACCGAAGGCCAGGAAAAGGAAGGCCGTCACGATGAGCATGCTCCCATTCTTTTTATGATTGCGTTCAAGGATGAACGAGCCCGAGGTTCTTCGGGAAAACGGAAAGTTCATGGGTCTTCTCCTGATGGGCTTTTCCGGCCAGGCTCACCCTGACCAGGTTGTCTTCCCGGCGATAGACGGGCACAAAGAGGCCGGCGTCGTCGAGCAGAGGTTGGGCCGGGCTGGCGTTGACCTTTCTCCGGAGGATGCCGCTTCTGTCGTCGAGAAAATAGCTGACCTCTTCGAGGAGGAGAAGCCGGGTGATCGCACTTAGATAGGATTCTTCAAGGGGCGCCGACAGAACGACCGTGGTGCCCTCGAGCAATGCGATGGTATGTAGCTCCGCCCTTTCCTCATCGGCCAGACAGACCCGTCTCCCGGGGCTCAGTCCGGACACTCTCTTTAGGGAGATCCTTATCTCTCCAGAGGTGGCATCCTCAGAGAGAGCGAAAGCCTCTTCCCGGCTGAGGATGAGCAGAGAGGCTCCGGTGACGTCGATCCCTTGGACCACCCCCGCCCGAAGCGGCACTTCCAGCCCGAACCCGGCCCGAAGCAGGTCGATCCGGAGTTTGACCAGCGCGGCCTGGATAGCCTGGTTCTTTTCCTGGGCCTCCTTGAGTTTGAAGAAGAGGCTTCGGGTGATGCCGAAAAACTCGAAAGCCGCCAGGAGAACGAGAAGAGACAAGCCCAAGACGATGAGCGTCTCGAGCAGCGAAAATCCCTTCTTTTTCATCCGCTCAGAACTCCAGCTCCCGGCAGAGGAGGAGGCAGAAGGCCGTCCTCCTCTGCGGCTTGCCTTGCGGGTGAACCTCGAGGACGATCTTCTTCAGGTTCTCTTCTATATCCTCAACCCGCCAGGCGATCCTGTACTTCTCCGGCGACGCGGGATCGGCGATGTCTTCCTGGTGCGTCCCGGCTTCGAGCTCCTCATCGTCGAAGGGGAGGGACTTCAACTCCTCCAGCCGGGAAGACGCCCGGCGGACGGCCGTGAAATGGGAGTCGGCCGTCCTCTTTGCGGCGAGCGAGAAGATGAGAAGCTGCGCCGTGCCGGTTATAAGAAAAAGGATAAGCGCGGAGGAGATGAGAAGCTCGATCAGGCTGAACCCGTGCTTTCTCTTTTTTTGGCTCATCGGATGGTTTCCTTTGCCAGAGACGTGCCACGGAGACGGAGGTCTGACTCAAGGGGAGGCCGGGATTTCCCGCCGCGGGCGCGTCAACCATCATTTATGAAAGAACAAAAAGATGCCCTCTTCAAGTCAACCGGAGTCTACTTTAGGTTCGTCTGTCTCACCCTACTACCCTTGGATTTCGCTGTGCACTTGCGCCCTCTTTGTCTCAAAGAATTCCGCGGAATTATGATATAATCAACAGGATGAAAATCCGTGCTCAGAAGCGGCTCTTTTGGTATCTGAGGGACGGGTCAATATCCTCTTGAAGACTCTATGAAAATTGCGGAGGAAGGCTTCATGCTATCCTCGGGAACACTAAGGCTATTCTGGACCATGATAGCGCCGGCGCTAAGGAAGAATTTGAGATCGCCACCACCTTATCGCCCAATGATGCGATGCTTTTCAGTCATTACTTTCTGTTTCTAAATGTACAGGGACGGATTAAAGAGGCATTGGCTGCCATAAATCGTTCCATAGAGCTTGCCCCTCTTGCGAATCTATATTGAAGAGTTGACCCGCGCCTGAATACAATGTTGACCGGATCCGATCGTCCATTTGTACTGGAAAGTCGATGACCGAAAGGTCTATCAGATCTTGAAAGAAGACATCCAGGATATCAAGGATTACCTAAAGTTCATAGAGAGGGTCATGGGCTGATTGGCAGGCGGCCTGGGGGAGAGCCCGAACTCCCTAGTCTCCTCAGGCATTCCCGCGAAAAAAGCCCTCCGAACGAAATTTTGGGAAAATTTCCTTCCCGCTCTTGACAATTTTGTGAAAAGCGCTTATATTATACCCGCCTTCTGGCTATAACGTCAGGAGTATCAAAGGGGCCTAAACGGCCGAACAATTTGATCTTTGATGCGTTTGAGTTTCTTTCTCGGGTTAGAAAGAACCAGATCTTTGAAAAAAAAGCGGAGCGACTTTGATTGATCTAATTTGCCAAGACTTCAGAACGAAAAGAACTCGCAAGAGTTCTTTTATAACTGGAGAGTTTGATCCTGGCTCAGAGTGAACGTTGGCGGCGTGCCTAACACATGCAAGTCGAACGCATCTTGGGGGCAACCCCGAGGTGAGTGGCGAACGGGTGAGTAACACGTGGGTAATCTCCCCCCGAGTGAGGAATAAGCCCCCGAAAGGGGGTCTAATACCGCATGACGCCATGGGGCATATGCTTCCATGGCCAAAGCCGTAAGGCGCTTGGGGATGAGCCTGCGTCCTATTAGCTAGTTGGTAGGGTAACGGCCTACCAAGGTTATGATGGGTAGCCGGCCTGAGAGGGCGATCGGCCACACTGGGACTGAGACACGGCCCAGACTCCTACGGGAGGCAGCAGTGAGGAATTTTGCGCAATGGGCGAAAGCCTGACGCAGCGACGCCGCGTGGAGGATGAAGGCCTTCGGGTCGTAAACTCCTGTCAGAGGTGAAGAATACCCGCAAGGGTTTGACGGTAACCTCAAAGGAAGCCCCGGCTAACTACGTGCCAGCAGCCGCGGTAATACGTAGGGGGCAAACGTTACTCGGAATTACTGGGCGTAAAGGGTGTGTAGGCGGCTGGGTAAGTCAAAGATGAAATCCCGTGGCTCAACTGCGGAACTGTCTTTGAAACTGCCCGGCTTGAGGATAGTAGAGGAGAATGGAATTCCCGGTGGAGCGGTGAAATGCGTTGATATCGGGAGGAACACCTGAGGCGTAAGCGATTCTCTAGGCTATTCCTGACGCTGAAACACGAAAGCTAGGGGAGCGAACGGGATTAGATACCCCGGTAGTCCTAGCCATAAACGATGGACACTAGATATTCCTGCGTTCATGCTGGAGTGTCGAAGCTAACGCGATAAGTGTCCCGCCTGGGGAGTACGGTCGCAAGGCTGAAACTCAAAGGAATTGACGGGGGCCCGCACAAGCGGTGGAGCATGTGGTTTAATTCGACGCAACGCGAAGAACCTTACCTGGGCTTGAACTGTCGGTATAGGAATTCGAAAGGATTCTGAGCCTGGTTTCCAGGAAGCCGGTAGAGGTGCTGCATGGCTGTCGTCAGCTCGTGTCGTGAGATGTTGGGTTAAGTCCCGCAACGAGCGCAACCCTTGCCTTTAGTTGCCAGCGAGTTATGTCGGGCACTCTAAGGGGACTGCCTCGGATAACGGGGAGGAAGGTGGGGATGACGTCAAGTCAGCATGGCCTTTATGTCCAGGGCT
The DNA here is from genome assembly GCA_049287565.1 of Candidatus Aminicenantales bacterium. Lineage (GTDB taxonomy): Bacteria > Acidobacteriota > Aminicenantia > Aminicenantales > UBA8522 > UBA8522. The sequence goes on along the minus strand of JBAQGA010000068.1, from coordinate 18 downwards.
ACACACGTGCTACAATGG
>JBAQGA010000067.1:0-31133 GCA_049287565.1 Candidatus Aminicenantales bacterium | reverse complement strand
GATATAAAATTACTGGGAAATTTAGCCCTGTGATCAAAGTCTGAAATCTGTATTATTGAACAGTCTTAAATCCTTTGGAGCACTGGCAGTAAGTCGCCGAAACTGTCTCCTCGGGCGGTAGTCCTATCAACAGGCTGCAAAAACAGCGCATCGGATAGCGGAAAGACTGGGGCATGTAGTATTGATAGAGGCTCTGCCCTTTCCGTTCCAACCTCATTCCCGGAAGCAGCTTGTTTTTTTCTCCGTCCAGGAACGCTTCGAGGGATTTGTATTTCTTGCGCTTGGCGATGACGCGATCGATGGTTTTTCGGTGAGCTTCGGCGCAGGCGTATCCGCACTCTTCCATAACTCGGGCGCAAGTCCTTTTGTCAACCGCCCTATCCAGCCGTTTCATCGCCCCCTGAACCCAGAGGGCGATCTGTTTCGGATCTCGGACAGTGGCCAAATTTTCTCTCTCCTCGAGGACCTTCTCCCGGGCTTTCTTTCCGGCGAAGTGCTCCAGATTGATTGCTAGATTCTCAATGGCTGCCAGGTGCGCCTTGGCCATCAGATGATTTCCAGATAGTCCTTATCGGGCAGCTTCGGGAAAGGCGCGTGGGGCTCCTGCTGGTACCAGAAGGCCACGGAAGAGATGTCATCCTGGAGCGGCAGGTACCGTCCGCCCGAACGCCAGCCCAAGGCCTGGATCGTCACCTTGAGGTCTTTTTCGAACCGGATCGGGTCCATGATGTGCCAGCGATAGAGCCCGAACCGCTGCCCGATGTCATAATGCCCGTCACCCCGGATGACCTGGGCCAGTCCGCTGTAGGGCGTCGTGTGCTCGGTGTATTGGACCGTGCCGTCCGGTCTCTTGGTGTCGAAATCATAAGAGCCGCAGAAGTAGTCCTCGGTGCCCGTGCCGCAGATCGTCGGGAAATCCTTGTCACCGTCGAGGTAGAACTTGATCTCGCCCTCTCCCCACCAGCCGTTGTTGTTGACACCCCAGGCCATATAAGTGCCGACGTAGTGGCCCCATCCCTTGATCCCATCGACGATCGTGTAGACGCTTTTATAAGGCAGGGGGTTCGTCCGCCGGAACTGGGCGTGGAAATAGGCGGCGTCGTCGGGTACCTCGGTCAGCGTGTAGTTGATCTGGTAATAAAGGGTGAAGTTGTCGTCGGCAATGTTCTCGAGCGTAACCTTGAACCCCTTCCGGAACGGCATCTGCCAGTAGCAGTTGAAGGCGCTCCCCGGATTGACGCAGACGGCCAGCGATGAGATCTGGGCATACCGTCCCCAGCCGCAGACGAAGAAATCGCCGACCGGACATTCGACGGAGGGCTCGGTTTCGTCGTCCCAGTAGAAGCGGATGATGGCGAACCTCCAGGCCCCGGCCGGGGTCAGCCAGATCTGTTGGATAGCGCCCTCGCCCCTGACGTCGGCCATGACGAATGTTTCCTTGGGCTGAATCCTCACGTACGGGGAGACTTTCCAGCCCTGGCCGAGGTCGCGGGCCGCCTTCATGGCCGGGCCGTCCACCGACATGCCGGCCTTGCCCTTCTCGCCGCTGAAATTCTCCGGGCTGATGGAGCGTGTCTGGGCCTTGGAAAGGCGGCTCAGGTTCCCCATACTCAGGTTGAGCCCGTTGAACGGCTTGTCTTCATCCGCGTACAAAAAGAACGCGACCAAGAGCAAAATAAAGCCGACTCTGACGACGTTGTTTTTCAAGGGACCTCCTCGTTTTGTGATTTTGGAATGGTTTTGATAAGACACCCAGGCAAGTTATATTTTTTTGGCTGAGCCGTGTCAAGGCCGAGCCCCGGACCCCACCCATTTTATACTGAGGATATCGGAATAGTAGAGAATTTTCTTGAAAAATGTTCACTCCCCATGCCATAATGAATTCCTTAATCGTTTTCTGCCATAATCCGGGGACAGCGCGAAAAATGTCGACAAGTGGACCATGAACAGAGGAACGATCATCATCAGCGGCGGTACCGGGTTCATCGGCCGTCCTTTGACCACAAGTCTGGCAGAAGCCGGATATGAAGTCGCCGTCTTGACGCGAAATCCTAGTAAAGCCACTGGCCTTTTCGGAGAGGGAGTCAAGGCGGCCGCTTGGGATGGCCGGACGTCCGGCGGCTGGATCGAGCTCGCCTCGGGCGCCCGGGCGATCATTAGCCTGGCCGGTGAAAATATCGGCGCGGGCCGCTGGACCCCGAAAAGGAAACGGGCGATCGTCAGGAGCCGGCTGGATGCCGGGCAGGCTGTCGTGGACGCTGTCCGTAAAGCTCCGGTCAAACCGAAAGTCCTCATCCAGGCGTCGGCCGTCGGCTTCTATGGCTCCCGGGGCGACGAGGAGCTGGACGAGTCGGCGCCAGCCGGCAGGGGATTCCTGGCCGGCCTGGTCCAAGAGTGGGAGGATTCCACGTCCGAAGCCGAGAGTTTCGGTGTGAGACGGGTGGTCATCCGTTCCGGCTTGGTTCTGGATGTCGACGGCGGCGTCCTGCCCCGTTTACTGAGGCCATTTCGTTTGTTCGTCGGAGGCTCTCTCGGCTCCGGCCGGCAATGGCTGTCCTGGATCCATCGCCGGGATGAGGTCGCGGCCATCCGCTTTCTTATCGAGAGGGAAGACCTGGCCGGGGTTTTCAACCTGGCGGCGCCCCAGCCCCTGACCATGAACGGATTCGCCCGGACTCTGGGACGGGCGATGCGTCGTCCGGCCATCTTTCGAGTTCCGGCCGTCCTGCTTCGTCTCCTCTTCGGCGAGATGGCCGAAGAGAGTCTTCTCGCCGGGCAAAGGGTCCTGCCGCGGGCTTTGCTCAGGGGCGGCTTTGAGTTTCTTTATCCTGATCTTGAAAGCGCGCTGGGGGAGATCCTCAGATAAAGACCTCCCGGGGAATATCCCTCAGGTTGAAATGGGAGGCCATGCTCCGGCCGTAGGCTCCCGCGCACAGAACCGCCAGGACGTCACCTCTCTGCGGCACGGGCATCAACAATTCCTTGGCGAAGACATCGCCGGTCTCACAGAGGTTGCCGGCCACGGTCAGCGGCTTCATTCGGCCATCATAGACACGTCCGCAATGGACGATATGGTGTTTGGCCTGGGGATAGATGGCCGGGCGGGGGAGGCTGTTGAATGTGCCGGCGTTGACACAGGCGAAAAGCTGGCCGTAGCTCTCCTTGAGGTATTCGACCCGGAGCAACAGGATCCCGGCGTCCGCGACCAGGTATTTTCCGGGTTCGAGGACCACGGTTTCGATCCGGAGCCCGGAGCCGGCGATACGCCGGGCGATATGAGAAGCATATCTGGCGAGCGGAAAGACCTTCTGGCTTTTTTCATAACGGGGCCCGAAACCGCCTCCGAAATCCAGAAACTCCAGCCGGAACCCTTCCTTCTCTATTCGACAGCCCAAGGCCACCATCTTGTCGACGGCCGCGCTGACCACCTCGTAGTCCTCGTTCACCCAGCCGGAGCCGAGATGCTGGTGCAGACCGACGGGAAGGAACCCATAGGATGAAGCCCTCTCCAGGGCCGTTATGACTTTGCTCTCTTCGATGCCGAATTTGACCGGCGTCCCGTCGGGCGACCTGATACCGGCCGTGACCACTTTCGGGTTGAAACCCCGTCCGATCCCCGGGTTCCAGCGGATCGAGACCCTGATTCTTTTCTCCCGGAACCTCTTGTTCTTCACATCCCGCATCAGCTCCAGCTGCTCCAGAGCGTCGATGTTCACGGTCAACCCGTCGACCCGGAAGACGCGTCCGAGGTCTTCGCTGCTGAGCGAAGTCCCGGTGAAGAGTATCCGGGACGCAGGATAGCCAGCGCGCCGGGCCTCTTCCACCTCCTGAGGAGAAACGGCGTCAATCCAGGCGCCCTGGCGCCGCAGCAGCCTCAGGATCTCTCGGTGTGGATTGGCCTTCATGGCGTAGCCGATCCCCAGCGGCTGTTTCAAATGCTTCGAGAAGGTCCGACGCAGGGTTTCATAATTCGACAATATCTGAGCCCGACTGTAAACAAACAGGGGAGTTCCCCTCTGCTCAGCGATGTGTTCGGCCGAGGTCCGGCCGAGATAAAGCCGCCGTCTCCGCACCCGCAGGAATTCATTCTCCCACCACACGCCGGTCTCCTTCCTTAGTTTTTTTCCTCGAACAGGTCGAGCTGGCCTTTGGCCAGCTTCTTGGCGATCTCCATGAGGACGGGATATTTCTGAATCATCGTCCTGGGGATGTTCAACAGCTGTCCGGTAATCTTGTTCTTTATCTGGAGGGCGTTGGCCAGAGCCTGGCCGCGGTAATGGTTGTTGGTGATGACGAAGACCTTGTCCGTGTTCCGGCCGAGGTCCTTGATCCTTTCCACCCATTCCTCGAGCTCTTCGCTGCCGTAAAGATAATTGTAGCGGTCGTCGCGGCCGGCTTCTTCCCGGAACCAGTCCTTATAATTCCTGCCGTGGAGCCTGACGTAGGAGAAGTCCCGGATCGTCGCCCGGGCGCTGGGGGCGATGGATTGGCCGATCACCGGCTGATCGATGTTGCAGAAACAGACCCGATGATGGGAGAGCATCTCATAGAAACCCGGGTGGTCCCAGGAAGAATGCCGCACCTCGACCGTCATCGGGTCGCCGGAGAAGGCCTTGAAAAGCTTGGCCAGATAGTCTGCATGGGCGTCGGAGTGATAAAAAGACCAGGGAAACTGGAAGAGGAGTGTGGCCAAGCGACCCCGGGCCCGCAGGGGTTCAATCCCAAGCCGGAAGGCGTCGATATCCTTTTGCGACCAGTTGACGCGGTCATGGGTGAAGGCCTGATGGGCCTTGACGGCCAGGAGAAAGTCCGGGAAGTCGGCCAGCCTCTTTACCCACAAAAGCGACATGGAGACGGCCGGAGGGCGGTAGAAGGTGCTGTTGACCTCGACAATGTTGATGGTGGCCGCCAGGAAGGTGAGTGGATGAAAGCCGCGCTCTTTATGCGGTGGGTAGACGACCCCTTCCCAATCCGCATAGCTCCAGCCGGCAGTCCCGATGTAATAGCGGCTCATGGAACCCCTATTATATTCATTTACCCGCGCCGGCGGAAGCGCCCGCTCGGTTTTATGACCGGCCGTGCAAAAAACTTTAAAAAAGGCTAAACTTATGCCCGAAATCTTGCTCAGAAGAGAAACTGGCGATGTCCGCAGATTGGAAGAAGAAAATCGTTGAGGCCTACAAAAGAATCGGCCCGGATATCCGCCGGACTTTGCTTGAATATTCTCCGGTCCTGAGCGGCTTGACGGGAGCAGAGGTCTTCCTGAAATGGGAAAGCGAGCAGCGGACCGGGTCGTTCAAGTTCCGCGGAGCGTTGAACAAGATCCGGGCTCTGTCTCCTCAGGAAAAAAGGCGGGGGGTCGTCTCGGCCTCCACCGGGAACCACGGGCTTGGGATCAGCCTGGCCGCGGAAATGGAAGGAATTCCACTGACGCTTGTCCTGCCTCAGAACGTGTCTGCAGAGAAAAAAAGGCGCCTGGAAGAAGGGCGGGCCGAGATTATTGTTCAGGGGGAAAGTTGCGATAAGGCGGAAATGTGGGCGCGGGGCCTGGCCGAAGAGACCGGGAAAACCTTCATCTCTCCCTACAATGACGAGGATATCATCGCCGGGCAGGGGACGATCGGGCTAGAGATCTGCGAAGACCTCCCGGACGTTGAGGTCGCGCTCGTGCCGGTCGGAGGGGGAGGCCTCATCGCCGGGATCGCCGGCTATCTCAAGGCCTCCGGCCGGGCCGTCGAGGTCTCCGGCGTCGAACCGTCCTGCTCGGGCTTCATGGCGGCATCATTGGCCGCTGGACACATCGTCGAGATCGAAGAAGGAGAAACGATCGCCGAGGCCGTAGCCGGCGGGATCGAGCCCGGCGCGATTACATTCCTGCTGTGCCGAGAGCTTCTGAACCGAATCATCCTTGTCGAAGAACCTCTGCTCAAGCGGGCGATGTCTTTAATCCTGGAGCACCATCAGAGGATGGTGGAAGGGGCGGGGGCGCTCTCTCTTGCCGGCCTTCTGGAAGACCGGTCACGTTTTCAAGCGAAGAAGACGGCCCTGGTGGTCAGCGGCGGGAACATCGGTGCCCGGGATTTCCGGGATGTCGTGCGTTCTCTCTGAGCAGATTTGCCCTTGCTCTTTGTGGCTTTTTTGCCTATGATTTCATCGCAGAACCGGATGAGAAGACGTGTCCTTGTCGGCCTGGCCTTTTTTCTCCTGATGGGCGGCTTGTTCTCAGGCTGCCGGAAATCAGAGGAAAAACTTTACACCTTCGGCATCTTTCAGGTGACCGACGCCCCAACCCTGAACGAAGCCCGAAAGGGCTTCATCCAGGCTTTGACGGACGGCGGTCTGAGGGACGGGGTCGATATCCGGTTGGTCCAGCGGAATGCCAGGGGCGATATCACCGAAGCCCAGCGGATCGTGCAGCAGTTCGTTGAGGAAAAAACGGACATGATCGTGGCGCTGTCCACGCAGTGCCTGCAGGCGGCCATCATGGCCGCTCCGAAGGTCCCTGTCGTCTTCGCCTCGGTGGCCAACCCGTACCTTCTCGGTGTGGGCAGGTCCGCCGAGAACCATGTCCGCAACATCACCGGAGTCGCTTCCACCGGACCGATCAAGCAAATCCTTGCCTTTATCCGGGAGGCCTTGCCGGAGGCGAGGCGGATCGGGACGCTGTGGACGCCGGCCGAGCTCAACTCCGAGTACTATCTCCGGTTGTTGCGGGAAGGGGCCGCGGAGTTGGGGCTCGAAGTGATCGCTCTGCCTGTGGCCAACTCCAATGAAGTCCTGCTGTCCGGGCAGATGCTGCTCAACAAGAAGGTCGATGCCATATTTCCGATTTCCGACAACACGATCAACGCCGCCTTCGAATCCCTGGGACGGCTGGCGAAAGAAAACGCGGTTCCGCTGTTCGGCGGATTCCCCCTCTTCACCCGGCTGGGTGCCTGCGCGGCCATGGGCTGGGACTTTTTCGAGATGGGCTATAAGGCCGGAGAGATCGCCCTCCGGATCAAGAACGGCGAAGACCCCGGCCGCATCCCCATTCAATCCATGAGCCGGGTGCGGCTTTCCATCAATCTTCCGGCCGCCAGCATGCAGGGCGTCCGGTTCTCGCCTCAGATTATGGAGCGGGCGGATGACATCATCAAATCGGAGGATTCTTTAGAGCAGGCAGAAACCGAGCGGTAATGGATTCGGGTTCCCTAGAACTCGAGGAATGTCGCCCGTCCCTTTCCCAAACGGCGGGCCTTATTCAAGGCGCTCTGAGTGAAATCAATGGCTAGGGAACAGGCTTCGACCAATGGTTTTTTCATGACAAGATAGCAGAGCAGGCTCGAAGAGAGGAAGCAGCCCGTGCCGTGGACGTCCTTGGCAATTCTCTTGTGAGGGAAGAGGAAGAACCGACGGCCGTCGTAGAGCACGTCCTCCGCTTTCCCGGCCAGGTGTCCGCCCTTGATCAAACAGGGTGCGGCGACGATGTCGACGATCTTGCAGGCGGCCACTTTCATGTCCTCAGGTTTTTTCAGCCTGCGCCCAGAGATCAGAGAGGCCTCATCCAGATTCGGCGTCAAGAGAGTGATCCGGCCTTTGATCTTATCGAGGTAGGAGGGAACGGCTTTTTTATCCAGAAGCCACCGGTCCGAGCTTGACCGGAACACGGGGTCGACGACGACGGGCAGGCCTTCGTGGTTGGCCAGGATGCGCCCCAGCGCAGCGATATTCCCCGGGCCGCCGAGCATCCCGACCTTGATCCCGGCCAAACCCACATCCTGGACGAGCGTTTCATACTGGCGATAAAGAAAGGAACCGCCCAGGCAGCGGACCGCGGCCACCGTTCGGCTGTTCTGGGCGGTTACGGCGGTCAGGAGGCCCGCGCCGGGGAAACCGAAGCGCCGGAAAACAGCGATGTCCAGAAGAACGCCGGCCCCGCCGGAAGGGTCGTATCCGGCGATCGAGACGAGGACGTTTTCCAAGACAGAGCCTATTGAGAATAGAGATGCATTCAGAATATCGCCGAATGGCTTTACGACCCGGCGGGCCTATGTTAGCATATTGACAAAAGCGATGAAAGCGAGAGTCCATCTCCTTGTTTCCGGACGGGTTCAAGGCGTATTTTTCCGTGAACACACTCGGCGCTGGGCGGTCTCCCTGGGACTTTCGGGCTGGGTCAAGAACTTGCCGGACGGCCGGGTGGAGGCCCTGGCGGAGGGCGAGAAGGAGAGCCTGGAGGCCCTCATCGCCAAACTGAATCAGGGACCACCCTCGGCCTTTGTCGAGAATGTCGCGGTGACCTGGGAAGATTGCCGGGACGAGTTCTCCGATTTCCGGATCGTTTGGTTCTGACCGGAAGAATCAGCTCCGGCTTTTTCGCTGTTCCAAGAATTTCCGCCGGCATTCCTCCGAACAGAAATAATGGTCCTCTCCGTCCGTCGTTTCCAGGATGGCCTCGTCTTTGGGAAGGTAGGTGTTGCAGACCTCGTCTTTGACCATGATCCCGGAAAGCTGCGGGCGCGGTTGGTCTCGACGGGAAAGGCGCCGCGGGAAGAACAATAAGCGCAGAAAAAGGTAGATGACATAAGCAAGGAGGACGTAAAAGAGGAAACGGAAGAGGACGCCTATCATCTTTCGAATGTAGCTGAAAGAAAGACCGCTGTCAATGCGGCGAGACGCCTTCTTGTCTTTCTCGAGGAACGGCGCTAAAATGAGTAGGAAGGCAGGGAAAATGAAACCCATTCTCCTATCGGCCGCCGCTTCCATTCTGATATCAGGAGCACTTTCTGTTTCCGGCCCGTCCGTCTGTCCTCAGCAAGACCCGCAGGAGAAAACCGAGATCCGTCATGAAGTCACCGTGACCCTGAAGCTGGTCCAGGTCTTCGTTGTGGATAAAAAGGGCAATCCTGTCCTGGATCTGGGGAAGGACGATTTCCACATATTCGATAACGGGAAGGAACAGGACATCACCGAATTCGAGAAGCATACCTTGAAATTCCCTTCCCCGGGTGCAGAAGAACTTCCGGTGAGCTTGGAGGAGACGCCTCTCCTGCCGCCGCGCCACCTGATGCCGCGCAAATTCTTCCTATTCTTCGATTTCGCCTATAATAGCCCCATAGGGCTCATCAAGGCCAAGGAAGCGGCCCTTCATTTCATCGACTCCCAGCTCCTGCCGACGGATGAGGTCGGTGTGCTCTCCTATTCCGGCCTGGAGAACCTGGAGCTCTGGGAATACCTGACGACCGATCATAAGAAGGCGCGAGAAGTCGTCGAGTCCTTCGGCCTGAAGAAACTCTCCGGCCGGGTAGATAATCTCCAAGAAAAATATTACGAAGCCGTGACGGGGCAGAACCCCGTCGATATCGGGGCATGGGGCCGGGCGACCCTCCGCGGGCCGGAGAAGAGGCTGCCCGACATGGGTGCCAAGCCCGATCTCGACAGAACGCTGGAACTCAGGTCCTGGAAGTTCGCCGAGAGAGGCGAACTCCACGCCGTGATGTTCGCCGACCGCATCAAGGAACTGGCCATGGCTCTGCGCTATATATCGGGCCAGAAGAACATCGTTCTTTTCTCTTCCGGAGTTCCTTATTCGCTCATCTATGGAATCCAGGCACCCTATGGGGATGTGCGTTTTGGAGACTTTGGGAATTCCCTCCTCAAACAGCGATACGAAGACATGCTCTACGAATTGACAGCTTCGAATTGCCTCATTTATGCGTTGGACACCGAAGACGCCGGAGCGAGCCTCAAGAAAGAAATCCGGACGATGGGCGTATTCACCCTCCAGAAGATGACCAGCGCCACGGGAGGCAAGTATTTCGGCAACATCAACCGCTATGAGGAGCACATTGATAAGATCCAGAACTTGACCGGCTGTTATTACGTCCTGGGCTACGCCATTGACGAGAAGTGGGACGGCGCCTTCCACACGATCAAGGTCGAAATCGGCCGGCCGGGATGTGAGGTCCACGCCCAGAGGGGATACTATAACCCGAAACTGTTCAAAGAATACAACAAGCTTGAAAAAATGCTTCATCTCGTCGACCTGGCCCTGAACGAGGAGCCGGTCTTCCAGACGCCGGTCAGCTTAGCGGTGGTGCGAAGGTCGTGTCCGCCGGACAAGACGTCCAATCTTTGCCTCTCCGTCGAACTCCCTCTCGAAAAGATCCGGGAAGTTCTGCAGGGCAAATTTGAGATCGTCAGCATCGTTTTCGATGAAAACGGGAACACCGTCGAGCTGAAGCGGGAAGAAGGATCATCCGCCGAGTTCTTGAAAAACCGAATCACCCATGAGGCCGATTTCAAGTTGGCCCCGGGAACCTATGAATGCCGGGTGATCATCCGGAACCTGGAGACGGGAAAGGGAGCCGTGGGAGGCGTTTCGGTCACTGTCGAGAACAAACAACAGCTCAATTGATCTGACTCAACAATCCGCTTGATTATCAATTCCTCAAAAAGTAAGATAAACAAGCTATAAACAGGGAAGGAGAGACCTATGGATTTCTTGTTATCGGAAGAACAAAAGAGCCTCCGGGAAACGATCCGCAATTTCGCCCAGAAAGAGATTGAACCGCTCATCAAGGAGTTCGATGAGAAAGGAGAATGGCCGGAGGTCCTGACCAAGAAATTGGCTGATCTGGGTCTTCTGGGGATCGTCATCCCTCAAGAATATTCAGGCTGCGGGTATTCCAACGTCGACTACGTCATCATTTTGGAAGAACTTTCCAAGGTTGATCCGTCGGTGGGGCTGGTCGTCGCCGCCCATAACTCCCTCTGCTGTAACCACATCAACCTCTTCGGCACGGAGGGGCAGAAAAAGAAATACCTGACGCGGCTGGCCGAAGGACAAACCCTCGGTGCTTGGGGATTGACCGAGGCCGCTGCGGGCTCCGACGCCGCCGCCTTAAAAACGCGGGCCGAGAAGAAGGGAGACCATTGGATCCTCAACGGGACCAAGCTGTTCATCACCAACGGATCTCTCGCCGAGATCTGTATCGTCATGGCGGTCACCGACCCGGCCAAAGGAAGGAAGGGCATTTCGGCCTTCATCCTGGAAAAAGGGATGCCGGGATTCCAGGCGGGCAAGAAGGAGGATAAGCTGGGCATCCGGGCGGCCGACACCTCCGAGCTCGTTTTTGAGGACGTCCAGGTTCCCGCCGAGAACCTGCTCGGCAAGGAAAACGAGGGCTACCGGGGGGCGATGGCCATCCTGGACGGCGGCCGCGTGAGCATCGCCGGTTTTTCCCTCGGGATCGCGGTCGGAGCCCTCGAGGCCAGCCTGAAATATGCCAAAGAGCGGGTCCAGTTCGACCAGCCCATCGCCAATTTCCAGGCTATCCAGTGGATGCTGGCCGACGGGTTTACCGAGCTCGAAGCGGCCCGCCTGCTGACCTTCCGGGCCGCTTTTCTGGAGGACCAGGGGAAGAAAATCCCCAAAGAATCGGCCATGGCCAAGCTTTATGCCTCGGAGCTCGCTGTCCGGGCCTCCTCGAACGCGGTCCAGATCCTCGCCGGCTACGGTTTCACCAAGGATTATCCCGTGGAGAAGTTCTACCGGGATTCCAAGCTGGCGACCATCGGGGAGGGGACATCCGAGATCCAGCGCTGGATCATCGCCCAGAAGGTCTTGACGGAGTACTGAGAGATTTGATCAGAGAGATCCGGAGAGGGAACCCTCGGGCCATTGCCAAGGCGATCTCTCTCGTCGAAAACAACGCGGACACCGCCCAGCGCTTGATGAAGCAGGTATTTGCCTGGCGGAAGGACGCCGTTGTGCTGGGGATAACAGGAGCGCCGGGAACCGGGAAGAGCACTCTGGTCGACCAGCTCATCGGACGGCTCCGGGCGGCCCGCCGCAAGATCGGGATCGTGGCCGTAGACCCTTCGTCTCCCTTCAGCGGGGGAGCTATCCTGGGCGACCGGATCAGGATGATGCGGCACAGCGTTGACGCCGAAGTCTTCATCCGCAGCATGGCCACCCGAGGGCATCTCGGCGGGTTGGCCAAGGCGACGGGAGAGGCCATCACCATTTTCGAAGCGGCCGGCAAGGACTATGTCCTGGTCGAGACGGTCGGCGTCGGTCAAGATGAGGTCGAAGTTGTCAAGCTGGCCGACCTCATCCTTGTCGTCCTCACTCCGGGAGCCGGCGATGAGATCCAGACCTTCAAAGCGGGGATCATGGAGATCGCCGACATCTTCGTCATCAACAAGGCCGACCATCCGGGCGCAGAGAAAATGGAACGGCAGCTCCGGGCGATGCTCGAGCTGGGTCTTTCCACCCAAGAGCAGCCGGCGGTGGTCAAGACCGTGGCCACCAAGGGGAAAGGGATGGATGAGCTGATGGCCGAGACCGAGAGGCGCATCATCACCAGGGACCGTCGCTTCCAAGAGGCCCGCCGGAAAAAGCTCCTCGCCTGGATGCTGAGGGATGTGATGCGGGAGAAGATCGATCGGCTCATCAGCCGGGACATTCCGGAGACGGTTTTCGAGGAATTTATCGACAAGATTTATCATCGCCAGGCCGATCCTTATACCGTAGCGGATGAATTGATCTCCCGCCTGAAGGAGAAACGATGAAATTCACGGGAATCCACCACATTGGGATCGCGGTAACCAACCTGGAAGAGAGTCTGACCAGATGGGCGACCCTGTTCGGAGCCGCGCCGGGGCCGGTTGAGGAGATCCCGGAAAGGGGGATGCGTCTCGTCCATCTCCGTTTTGCCGAGGGCTCCCAAATCGAGCTTCTCGCGCCGCTCGGCGAGGCTTCCCCGGTCGCCAGGTTTCTGGAGTCGCGGGGAGAGGGCGTTCAGCACGTCACTCTCGAGGTGGATGATATCGAAGCGGCCGTAGCCGAGCTCACCCGGGCCGGCCTGCAGCTTGTCTCTGAAAAACCTCAAACCGGGGCCGGGGGAGCTCGGGTCGCCTTCATTCACCCACGAAGCCTGAACGGCGTGTTGGTGGAGATCAGGCAGGGCCGAGAACCGGATCCTCCGGCCGCTCAGCTCCCTTGATGGCGGCTGAGGGTCAGCACCCAGCGCCCGAAATTCGTAGCGTCTTCGAGATCATGCTCATTGGGATGAGTGCGGGCTGATGCCGCCATTTCCGTCCAGGCCTCATGCTCCGGCGACCGGCTGAGGCTTTCGAGAGCTTGCGGCGAAACCTTGCCCCGGCAGGAGAAGGTGGAGACCAGCTTGGCCTGCGAAGAGACGACGACGGCATGCTCGATCGCCTCTCGGGAAAGGCGGCTTCCGGTGTGGGACCCGTGGGTGGAGAAGAGGGCGATCTTCTTGCCCTTCGGGATGCTCCGGAGGAACTTTTCGACCTGGATGGGAACGCTGTGCGAATGGACGGGAAAGCCGATGAAGACCAGGTCATGTTCATCCAGGTTCTGGACCTCGGCGATGGGCTTCATGGTCTTGGGTTCCGGCAGGCTCGCGAAGATGGCGGCGGCGACCTTCCGGGTGTTTCCGGTCAGACTGAAATAGGCGACCAAGATACTGGACATGGCGCCATTTTTCCATATTTCTGGAGAAAATTCCAGCGCTACGTTTTTCTCGGCAAGACGATGGCGATGACCGTGCCCTTCTGAACCTCGCTCTCGACCCGGATCGTGCCGCCGTGGTCATCGATGATTTTCTTGGCGATGGACAGACCGAGACCTGTCCCGACATCCTTTGTCGAGAAGTAGGATTCAAAAATCTTCTCAACGACGTCTTTGGCCATCCCAATCCCGGAATCCTTAATGGCCAGGCTGAGGCTGTCCTTATCCGCCTTGATCTTGATCTCGATCTCCCCCCTGCCGCGGATGGCTTCGATGGCATTGATGAAGATGTTCCGGATGGCGATCTTGATCTTGGCCTTGTCCGCTTCGACCAGGAAATCTTCTCCCTCGAGCATCTCGCGGAACCTGACCCGCTCGGAAATGACCCTCTGGTAGGGGGAGACGACTTCGGCGACGGCCTCTCTCAAGTCGAAGGTCTCTTTTTTGAGGCTGGCGACTCGGCTGAGCTCCAGGAACTCCTGGGCGATTCGGCGCAGGTTCTCGACCTCGCTGATGATGTAGGACGCCGACTCGCGGAGAGCCTTCTCGAAGTCGCCGCTCTTGTCCTCGTAGACGCGGAGAATGTGTTCCGCCGAGAGTTGTATCGGAGTTAATGGATTCTTGATTTCGTGGGCCACCTTGTGGGCCATCTCCGCCCAGGCCACTTTCTTGCCCAGGTCGGCGATCTCCTGTTGGTGTTTTTTGAGGTCCTTGATCATGGCATTGAAACCGTCGACCAGGGTTTTCATCTCGTCGTGAGAACGGTGCTCGATGGCGATCTCCAGGTTGCCCAGGCCGACTTCCCGGGTTCCCGTCAAGAGTTTCTTCACGGGCGAGATAATCATGCGTCCGATCCCCCGGGCGAAGATCAGGACCGCGAGAATGAGGAATGCCGAAACGAAAACGAGAAATTCAACCAGCTCTTCCGTGGCTCCGGCGATCTCCTGCGCTTCAAAGGGAAGGGGAAGGGAGATGAGGAACTGAGAGCGCTGGATGGTGTAGGGGATGGTCAGGCTCTGGAAGGAATACCCGCCGATTTTTTGTCTTTGGATCGAGAACGGTTTGTTCTCGTTGCGAATCCTGTAGTATGTTTCTCCGTCGATGAGTTCGGGAAGCAACCCCCAATCGAAGAATTCGCGTCGGCTGGAGGAGATCAACCGGCCCTCCCCGTAAAGGTTGACATCGGTGGCGATGGCCGAACTGATCCAGAGGACGAGGTCGTCGGTCGGGGCGATGAGCGTGGCCTTCTCTTCCTGCTGCAGGCTGACGAAGTCCTGCATGATGTTCCGGGCCAGGTTGGCGTGGATCTCGGCCTTCTCCAGGAAGCGTTGACTGAACGTCCGGGTGAAGAAGCGATGAGAGAAAAGGGTAAAAAGGAAAAGGGAGATCACCGTGATGCTGATAAAGACGGCATAGACACGACTGGAAAACGACCAGAGAATTGTGGGACGCCGGCGTTTTCTCAGGACGGCGGGAAGAAGGAGCAGGAAAATAAAGGCCAGGGCAAGGTAGAAAATCCCGAGCTTCAGGAACTCGACCGTCAAGCCCGGGACGGTTTTGCGGGGAATGAAGAACGAGTAGATCCTGTTCTGGAAAGGGAAATAAAAACCGTTGAAGGTTCGGCCCTTGTCCCGGAAAGCCAGCCACATCCCCTGGGGTGACCGCTGCACCCGGTCCACCACCTCGGGCGTTATTCCGGACGAGATCCGCTGGGGATTGAACAGGAGTTTCCCCCGTCCATCGAAGATGGCGAAGCCGAATTCCTGCTGATAAAGGGAGGGGAGCCGGCTGACCTTGAGGAGCTCGAAATAGGGATTGGCGGAATAGAGGAAAGGGAGCATTTCCGGGTCGACGCCCAGAGAGAAGATCGTCCGGCCGAGGTATTTGTCTTGGTCGAACCAATCTTTATACGCCAGGACGAATTCCCTTTCCTTGCCGAGCGAGGGCACATTCAGCCGGGAAACCCTCCAGACGGGATTCAACGGCAGCTCGATCTCCGGCTGATAAAGCTGAGGGATGTTGAGCGAAAAGCGGGAGAGGACTTCGCCTTCGGGGTCGTTGACCTCGAGGATCGAGTACCAGTTGAATTTGGCCGCGAGCGTGCTCTCCCAGAGGGACCGGGCCAACGGGGATGGATCAGGGTTCCGCAAAAAGGACATAATAACCGGTTGCCTTTTATCGATTTCCGGCAGGGATTGCTGGATGATAAAATCGGCCCAATCCTCCTGCGCCAGGATGGTATTGCGCAGGAAGTTCTGGACAAGGGAGCGGAGGCGGGCGGAGGACCGGAGATGGATCTCGGCCGAATTGAAGAGCGCCGCCAAGAAGATCAAAGCAAAAACGATCCCCTCTTTTTTCATGGACGGAAGAAGGAAGAAGAGGAGAAATCCGATAACCAGGACGCCGACCGAGACGATCACTGTTATGAGATCCGGTCGGCGGCCGGAGAGCAAGAGGAAAATCCCGGATGTCCAGAGGAGAGGGGGGAGCGCATTCCACCGATGTGGAGAAAGACGATGGATGAGGTCAAGGGCGAGGAAGAGGAGTCCGCCGCAGCCGAGGGTCATAAAGACAATTCCGAAATGGAGAAGCAGGAAAGACAAATCGCCCGAAAACCGCAGAAGGTTGAGATTGGAATTGGCCACGAGACGGGCGAGGAAGTCGTGATAGACCGTCAGCACCCCGAACGATGCGCCCGCGACTGGGGTCGCGAGGAGCCAGGTGATGCCCAAGGGAAAATGCCACTTCCTGGTTCCGACGAGCCCCCGGGCGAAAAGGACGAGGGCGGCGATGATCAGGCCGAGGAAGAGGGTGGTCAAGAAGATATCGGCTGGGGATTGGGTCAGCCCCTGGAAAGAGACGAAGCCGGCCTTAGAGGGAGAAAAGACAGTTTGTGACTGGACTCTTTCCAGCCGGCTCAGAAGGATAAAGACGACGCGCAGCCCCGCCAGGGCCAGAACGAGAAGCAGAACGGGCCCGGGTCGGCGACGGGATGCGGATAAAAAATACTTGGCCAGACCAATGACCAGAAGGCCGAGGGCGAGAGCCAAAGTGACGGTGAAGAGGAGGATCATGGTCTCCCGGAGTTGAGAGTGGAGAGAACGCAGGGAGGGAGAGGTCAGGTTGACGGTGGCGACAATCTCTCGCCGCTCGTTCCGGAGAGGAAAGAAGATCTGCTGGACTTCGCTGTCCAAGCGGGGTTCACCGAGGTATTCGTCTTTGTGGCGGGCGAAGATCTTCTCGAATCCGGAGACGTCGTCCCGAAAATCCCAGTAGTCGATATGACCTCTTTTGCCCAAGTCGCGCTTGAGGAAATGATGCTCCGAAAGGAAGGGCGCCCTGAGCTGGGGCAGGAAGGCCAGCAGACGGAAAAAAACGATCTGCTCGGATTGTCGGATTCGGGCAGAGAAGACGAGATAGACGGAGGCTTTGCTGCGGACGATAAGGGAGACCTCCGGCAGGGAAGGACGGAAATCGATCGCGTTGCCCAACCAGACCTCCAGGATACCGTCTTCATCGTAATAGGCGATCCCCTCCAAATCCGGGTCGATCGGCAGGCCCTTGAAAAGAGAGAAGATCTTGTTTTCCTCATTGGGAAAAGATAGTCCGGCCAGAACCGTGAGCCGGTCCCTCATCGAGACCTCGAGGAGTGAGAACGCACGTTTTATGGATTCGGCCTGTCGATGGAGGGCGCCCAGGTTTTCTTGGAGATCATGCGCCCTGAAAAAGCGGGGCAGCAGGAAAGAGAGCCCGAGAAAGATGAAGGCCGAGACGAGCCCCAAAAAGATTCCCAGACGCAGGCCGCGCAACCGAAAGGGAGAGACTTCCGTCCTCATAGTGTCTCGGCTTTGATCTCCGTGATTCTCCAGGGGATCAGGGGACTGCCACGCCGCGGCGGCTGTTCTCTGATCAAGCGAAAGAACGCTTGGAGGACGTATTGATTGTTGTTTATCTTGTTCTTGAAGGACCAGCGGGCCTTAAAGATAAAGCTCCCCTCCTTGGCCAGAACGGGAAGGTCGCTGTCGCCATAGAATTCAAATGTGGAATAGGTCGCAAAGATCTGGCGGAAGAAAAAATAGGCCTGCTCCGGAGACATCTGGTCGGAAAAAGAGATGGGCTCAGGGAGCGAGATGTTGATGTGGCCGTGGGCCGAAAGCAGGGAGAAAAGGAGCTGAGGGTCGTCCTGGAAAAAGGCCTTTTCGATCGTCCGTGTGGTCTGCGAGATAAGAGACAGGGTCAGCAGGAACGGAAGGATACCGATGGGCGCCACTTCCCGAATGGTAGCATAGAGATTTCGCCTTGCGCAAGTGTGCGCTCAGCCCTGGCTGTCTTCCTTGACGCCGACGATGGTTCTCAGCTCTTCCCTGATCTTGTCGATCGTCTCCAGCTTGTCCTTGATCCGGCTGAAAAGCGCCTCCTGGCTTCGGATCCCCGCTTCGATCAAGAAGGCAGCACTCTCTGAGCGGCTCCGGAAGAGACCGGTCTCGACCAACATGTTGAGCTTCTTGTTGCTTTCCTCATTGACCCGGATCGTCAGTACCGTGTTCCGCGAGGCCAGCGCTTTATCGATGGCTTTCTTGATGGATTCGGCCGTTTTGGTGGCCAATTTCTCCATCTGGTCGCCGATCTCGCTGATCGCGGATTCGACCTGGTTCTTGCCTTTTTTACCGGGATCTCGGTGTTTTGTATTGTCCATGTGAATCTCCATGTAATTATGTAATTTAATTACATAAAGAAATATTACATAATTACATGATTATGTCAATAGGCAAGTTTTAAGATGGGGACGGACTAGCCGGAATACAGAATTTTTTAATTCGGAAACGTCCTTGGCCGGACGCCGTTGCCTTTTAAGGTTTCTTTTCTTCTGTCTTGGCTTCTTCCTCGAGCTTTTTTGTCCTGGCCGCATCCTTGATGCTGCTGATACCGGCGATCAGGGCAATCAGACCGCCGAAGAAGAGGACGGGCGGGATGCAGCCGAGAACGAGTTCGTAAAACGGACGCCACCAGGTGATGACGAGCCAGATCCCCGCAGCCATGGCGATCAGGCCTCCGACAATAGCCAGGAATTTACCCATGAAGGCACCTCCTCTTTTTTCGTCGCGGATTATATCAAAACTCCCTTTCAATGGCAACATATTTTATCGCGGCAAAATTTCTTTTTGCTTGGAGGTGGCTTTTGGATTAAATTGGATTCCGAACAGAGTTTGATCAAGGAGGTCCTATGCGTCCACAGCTTCGACGAAATACCGGGATTCTGTTTTTCTCTATGGTTATCGCGGCTCTTTTTCTGGGCCCATCCCCGGCCACCTTCGGCCAAACCACCCTCGTTATCGGATCGCTAAGGGTCCTCTCCGGGCAGTCGGCCTCCGGATTCCTCGAGGTCCCGGCCCGGGAAGGCGTCGGCACGTCCATTCCTGTGACCGTTATCCGCGGCGCTAAGGAAGGCAAGACGCTGGGTCTGGTGGCCGGCGTCCATGGCTATGAATATCCCCCCGTCCTGGCGCTTTACCGTCTAAAGAACACGATCGATCCCCAGGAGCTTGCCGGTACGGTCATCCTGGTTCACATCGCCAACCTGCCCTCTTTTCAAAAGCGGACGATCTATTACAACCCGTATGACTGGAAGAACCTGAACCGGGTTTTTCCCGGAGATCCTGATGGAACCCTCAGCCAGCGTACGGCCTATGTCCTGACGGAGGAGGTGATCAAGAAGTGCGATTATCTCATCGACCTTCACTGCGGTGACGGGAACGAAGCTTTGATCCCCTATACCTACTGGATGATCAGCGGGCAGCGCGGAATGGATGAGATCACCAGGACGATGGCCTTGGCCTTCGGCATCCCGCACATCATCATCGATGAGACCCGATCTCAAGACCTTAGCGACTCAAAATATTTGGGCAACACCGCTGTGCTTCTCGGCAAGCCGGCCATCACAACGGAATCGGGGTATTTGGGGAGAACGGACGAGGAGTCCATCCGTCGCAACATCGACGGGATTCTGAGCGTGATGCGGCTTTTCCGGATGATCGAAGGATCAGCGAGGGAGACGGCCGAACCGGTGTGGATCGATCGCTATGAGGTCGTCTATAGCCGCACCGACGGGCTGTTTTATCCATGGACAAAGATGGGGCACTATGTGGTCAAGGGCCAGAAGGTCGGCCAGGTCACCGATTTCCTCGGTAATATCAAGGAAGAGGTCCGGGCGCCTTTCAGCGGCATCGTGCTCTACATCATCAACACGCCACCGACGAGCAAGGGAGAGCCTCTTTTCGAAGTGGGGCGCGTGAAAGAGGGGAAAACATAGGAGTCCGTAACCCCACCCGCTTCCTCCTAAATCGGGGTATCTCCTACCACTGCCCCTCACCTCATGATAAAGACAAAGCAAAGATATCCTCTTTATGCAAGGCGAGGGCTTGGGTGAGGAAGTCCATCGACGACTGAGCGGGCATGGTTTCTCTCCGAAGGAGAGAAGAGCGAAGAAGGAGTTTGGAGTGAGGTTCCTCGCGGGGGAACCGAACGGGCTGACGAATCCTAAGCCCGAGCCTCTTTTGACATCAATTTCTGGGCTGTGCTATAAAAGGGGGTTGCTTTTTCCAAGGAAAAGGAATGTCTGACCTCCGCCTTCTTGTCCTGGCCGCCGGAGTCGGCAGACGATACGGGAGTCTCAAGCAGGTGGACCCGATCGGTCCCTCGGGCGAGACCCTGCTGGATTATTCCCTTTACGGGGCCCTCCAGGCGGGGATAAGCCAGGTCGTTTTCGTCATCCGCAGGGAGATCGAGGACATCTTCCGTCGATCCGTCGGCGATTACTGGAAGAGACATTTCGCGGTCGGCTACGTTTTTCAGGAGCTGGAAGCCGGACTCCCCAAAGACTTCCCGGTCCCGTCGGGCCGGCAAAAACCTTGGGGGACGGGGCATGCTGTTTTGATCAGCCGGAGGGCCATCACCTCGCCGTTCGCCACCATAAACTCCGATGATTTTTACGGACCGGGCGCTTTCCGCGACTTGGCGGCTTGGCTGAGAAAAAGCCCTCCCTCGAACCGTTCCCGGGATGAATACTGCTTTGTCGGCCATCGCCTCCGGAACACCCTTTCCGATCATGGCTATGTCTCCCGCGGAGTCTGCCGGATCGATGCGGACGGTTTTCTGGCCGAGGTCGTGGAGAGGGTCAGGATAGAAAAAAAAGGCGAGGGCGCGCGCACCCTGGACGAAGACGGAGGCTGGGTGGCCTTGACCGGGGAGGAGGTCGTTTCGATGAACTTCTGGGGATTCCGGCCGACGATATTTTCGCACCTGGAAAAAGGGTTCGCCGAGTTCCTGGAGCGCTCCGGCAACGATTCCCGGGCCGAGTATTTCATCCCTTCTGCGATCAACGAATTGCTTCGGGTAGAAAAGATACGAGTGAAGTATATCCCAACAGGAGAACCATGGTTCGGCATCACTTATCCCGATGACCTGGCCCGCGTCCGCAGGCAAATCCAGAAGCTCATCCGGGAGGGGATTTTTCCGCCGACAATCCGAACGGAAGGACAGCGGTCTTGACAGAGCATGGCTTGAAGCAGGTCTTTTCCCAGTTCGTTGTCCCCGGCGGTTTTGTCCGCGCGCAGTACGTCAGGGTCGGACACATCAATGACACCTACCTTGTGGACGCCATGAATAGAAACACCCGGGAGCAGTTCATCTTCCAGCGCATCAACCACTTTGTCTTTCGCGACCCGGAACGGTTGATGGCCAATTTCGAGAAGATCACCCGCCACATCCGGGCCAAGCTTGAGAATATCCGGGGACGCGATCCCGACCGCGAGACACTCAACCTGCTCTATTCCCGATCGGGCAGGTGCTTTTATCGTTCCCCGGAAGGCGACTATTGGCGGGCCTACCGGTTCGTCGGTAATGTCCATATCATCAATGTCGCCGCGCGTCCCGAGGAAGCGTTCGAAGCGGGGCGGGCCTTCGGCTGTTTTCAGAAGCTTCTTTCCGACCTGGATGCCTCTTCCCTCCATGAGACCATCCCGTTCTTCCACCATACGCCCCGCCGCTTTGCCAGGTTCAAGGAGGTTTTGGCCAAGGATGTCTGCGGCCGGGCGTTAGAAGCCCGGGATGCCATCGCCTTCGCCTTGGAGCGCGAGCCGATGACAGCGGTCATAACCGACGCCCTGGCCGACGGGCGTCTCCCTCTCCGGATCACCCACAATGATAGCAAGATCAACAACGTCCTTTTTGACGACGGCACGGGCAAGGCCATATGCGTCATCGACCTCGACACGACCATGCCGGGATCGTCCCTCTATGATTTCGGCGATATGGTCCGGACGACGACGAGTTTTGTGCCCGAGGACGAAAGAGACCTAGCCAAGGTCCGACTGGAAATGGAGATGTTTCGGGGGCTGGCCGACGGGTACCTCGCGGAAGCCGGTGATTTCCTTACTCCAGAGGAATTAAGCCTCCTTGTCTTTTCCGGGCGTCTCATCACCTACACCATCGGGCTGCGCTTCCTCACCGACTTCTTGGAGGGCGATGTCTATTTCCGGGTCCATCGGCCGGGCCAGAACCTCGACCGCGCTCGGGCCCAGTTCGGCCTTGTCCGGTCGATGGAGGCACAAAAGCAGGTCATGGAACAATGCGTTCGCGACCTAGGGGGGAAGATGGGGCGCCGTGACCCCCGTTGCCCTTCCTGAAGCGGAGAGTCTACTTCCTGAACAACCACTGCGGGAAAAGGGCCCGCTTTTCCAGCCCCGGGCCTTCACAAAGGATGTCCAGGCGTTTGTCCCCCGTTTTTTGGAAATAGACGATCCGGAGAGGGTGTAGCCCTTCTTCGAGCTGGATCCGGCCGCTGAGTTCGAGGATCCAGAACAGCCCATCGTGACGGACGACCTCCTGACCGTCGATGGTTAAGAGGGCTCCGTCATCGGCCAGGAGCGTGAAGGTGTATTCCCCGGGTTTCTGGATATTCAGATATCCATTGAAAAGCAGGGCGAAGTTCTCCCCTCTCTGTCCGGCAGGCTCGAGGGAAATATCATAGACCACTCCCGCCCGGGCGGGCTGCAGGCTGTCCAGGCTGGGCAGCCTGAGCCAATCGCCTTCATAGTAGAAGAAGTCCAGTCCGTTCCGATCGGGATCAATACGGCTGAACGAGGTGCTGATCACTCGGCTCATCCGGTCGTTGCGCAGAACCGTCCGGGCCTTGACGACCGTGCTGTCCTCAATCTCGATCGGCCCGCTCGGGAGGAGCGGCGATTCCTGCGTCGGATCCGTCCCGTCCGCCGTGTAGCGGACCTCGGCCCCCGGAAAAGGAGGGAAAATTTGGACCGGGGTGGGGCCGGAGATCAGCTTCTTCCCTCCCAGGCCGTCGGGCGGGGGAAGACGAAAACATATCCCCTTTTCAGCGAGCCTGTCATAGTGGGATACAATGCGGCGTGAGAAATCCGGGAAGCTGCGGAGGTCTTTTTTCGACCATCCTACCTCGCTCAGAGCCAGGATCCGGGGCATGAGCATGTACTCGACCTGTTGGGTGCTCTCGATATATTCTGTCCAGATGTTGGCCTGGGCCCCGAGAACGTACCTGGCTTCCGCCTCGGAGAGTTCCATCGGCACGGGCTCGAATGAATACACTTTGTCGAGGGGCAGGAATCCGCCGATCGCCCGGGGCTCGTCAAAGAGACCTTGATAATAATCGAAATAGCAATGGGAGGTCGGTGTCATGATGACATCGTGGCCGGACTTGGCCGCCGCGATCCCACCCTCAACACCCCGCCAGGACATGACTGTTGCGTTGGGCGCCAGTCCACCTTCCAGGATTTCATCCCAGCCGACCAGCCTTTTCCCTCTGCTGCTCAGAAAGCTTTCTATCCGCTTGATGAAGTAACTCTGGAGTTCCTCCTCGCTCTTGAGGCCCTCTGTCCTGATTCGCTCTTGGCATTTCACGCAGTTTTGCCAGCGGAGTTTGGGAACCTCATCGCCGCCGATATGGATGTACTCCCCGGGGAAGAGGTCGATGACCTCGTCAAGAACATCCTGGAGGAACTCGAATGTCCGGTCATTGCCGGCGCAGTAGACATCATAAATGATGCCCCAGTCGGTTCCGACTTTGAACGGGCCGCCCGAACAAGAAAGCTCGGGGTATGAGGCCAGGGCCGCCTGGCAGTGTCCCGGCAGTTCAATCTCCGGGACGACGGAGATAAACCTCTTTTTGGCATGGGCGACAACCTCGCGGATGTCCTCCTGGGTGTAAAAGCCGCCGTGCGGTGTGGCGTCGTCCATCGTCTCCCGGCGCCAGGCGCCGATCTCGGTCAGCCGGGGATACTTCTTGATCTCGATCCGCCAGCCTTGGTCCTCGGTCAGGTGCCAGTGGAACGTGTTCATCTTATACATGGCCAAGAGGTCGATGTACTTTTTGATGAATTCCTTGGAGAAGAAATGCCGGCCGACGTCAAGATGAGCTCCCCGCCAGACGAACCGCGGTTCGTCCTCTATCCGGACGAAGGGGATCAACCAGTCCGATTCGGCTGACCGTGTCCCGCTCTCCACCTCCGCAGGGAGCAGTTGAAGCAGCGTTTGAACACCGTAGAAAAGTCCGGCGGGTGCGAACGCCTCGACCTTCACACCACCCTTGGACGAGGACAGCCGATATCCTTCATTCCCAATTTTAGCCAGAGAATCGGCCGTCCGCAGGAGGATCGAACCGCCCGGGATCTTGCCGATCGTCATGAGGGTATCAAGAGGATAGCCCGTCGAAAGACGCAGCTTTTCGGCCAGGTATTCCCCGACCTCCCGAGCTTGCGAAGATTTCGAGTCGATGATGATCTTCGTCTCCCGGCCGAGTCGAAAAACCCCGGTCCCGACTTCCATCCGGACCGGCTTCGGGATGATGGAAGGCCCGACCGGAGCTCGTTTTGCGGTCATCCCGTGCCCGGGAATGAACAAAATCAGAGCCACGAGTAGCGCTGAAGCCAGGTGAATTCTCGGCGTTACGGATATTTTCCCCATCTGGAATTGCATGGAAGCCTCCTCTTCCCGGCGGTCCGAACTCACAGCCGTGTCGAGCGGCGGAGTGTCTTATATGTCAGGTCTGACGGGCTTTGTCAACGTTCGTCCGTAAGACAGGAGGCTTACCATTGCAAATGATGAATATAAAGGAGATGCTTGCTCGTCCGTTTTTTTAACTAGGCGAGGGCTTGTGTGAGGAAGTCCATCGACGACTGAGCGGGCGTCGCGAGGCGTCGAAGACGCCGTGGCGATCTCGTGGAGATTGCTTCGTCACTTCGTTCCTCGCAACGACATTTCCGCGCTGGGAGAAAACGGGCGCGGTTTCGATGCCACTACCCCGAGCCACTTGATTTGGAGCCGGCATTCGTGAAGAATAATGTGTTAAACGGAGAGGAGAGAAACGCATGCGAGAGAAACTCTTGCTCATTCCCGGGCCGAGTCCGGTCCATCCGCGCATCATCCATGGCCTGGCCCAGCCGACCGTCTCCCATGTCGGGCCCGAGATGGTCGAGGAAGTGCCCAGGGCTCTGGCAAACTTCAAGAAGATCGTCTTCTGCCGGCGCGGCGAAGCTTTTATCATCGCCGGGGCCGGGACCCTGGCCATGGAGATGGCCCTCCTGAATACGCTCGCGCCGGGAGAAAAGGCGCTCATTCTCTCACAGGGGTATTTCGGCAGCCGGATGAGCGAGATCTGCCAGAGCTTCGGGCTCGACCACGAGCTTCTGGAGAGCCCATGGGGAAAAGCCGTGACTCCGGAAGAGCTGGAAAAGAGACTGGCCGCTGGAGATTTTCGCGTCGTCGTTTCGACCCATGTGGACACGGCGACCGGCGCCTGCGCCCCCGTTCGCGATTACGCCGATGTCCTCAAGAAAAAAGACGTCCTTTTCATCCTCGACGGCGTCTGTGCCACCGGGGGGATCGAGGAAAGGATGGACGACTGGGGCGTCGATGTCATCCTCACGGCCGCCCAAAAATGCTTCGGCGCGCCGCCGGGGCTGGCCCTCCTGGTCCTCTCCGAGCGAGCCATGGAAAAGCGGAAGGGGATGAAGCAAATTTCCGCTTACTACTCCGACCTTCTGCGCTGGCTTCCGGTCATGAGAGAGCCGGTCCGATATTTTTCGACGCCATGCGTCAACGAAATCAGGGCTTTTTATGAAAGCACAATTATCATCCTCGAGGAAGGACTGGAGCAGCGCTTCTTACGCCATGAGCGCTCGGCGCGGGCCATCCGGTCGGCCATCGAGGCTCTGGGATTCAGCCTTTTTACCGAAAAGCCTTTCCTGGCGGATACTCTTTCCGTCATCAACTACCCGGAGGGCGTCGAGGACAAGCGCTTCCGTGAACTCTATTATGAGAACGGCGTCGTCGTGGCGGGCGGACTGGCGGATACGGCCGGCCGGGTCTTCCGGATGGGGCACATGGGCAACCTCTCTTCGTCCCAGATCCTCTTCGCCTTGGATGCCCTGGAGCAGACGCTGAAGACGATCGGCTACGGTTTTGAGCCCGGAGCCGGCCGTGGAGCGGCCAAAGCTATCCTGGGGAGCTGAGACGTGGGGGGGAAAAAGATCAAGAGCCAGGTTTATTTCATTCCCGGGAGCCGTAAAGAAGAGACCCGGACGCTCTGCAAGAAGATCGAGAGACTCTACCTCGCCCTCGGGCTTGACGAAAATATCGAGAAAGACGCCTTCGTCGCTTTGAAGATCCATTTTGGGGAGAAGGGAAATACCGGGTACATCAAGCCCTCTTGGCTGGAGAACCTGGTATGCCGGCTTCGGCAGAGGACCCGCCGCGTCTATTTCACGGATACGAACACATTGTACGTCGGCCAGCGTTCCAACGCCGTCGATCATGTGCAACTGGCGGCGCAGCACGGCTTCAGCCTGGAGAAGTGCGGCCTTCCGGTTCATATCGCCGACGGCCTGATCGGGGAGGATGACGAAGGGGTCAAGGTCGGCCTCAAACGGATTCAGACCGCCAAGATCGCGGCCGGCATCCTCCATGCCGACTGGCTGGTCTGCCTGAGCCATCTCACCGGCCATGTCCAGACAGGTGTTGGAGCGGCCATCAAGAACCTGGGTATGGGCTGTGCCTCGCGGGCCGGGAAGCTCGAGCAGCACGCCGAGGTCAACCCCCGCATCAGCGCGAAATACTGCAAGAACTGCGGGATCTGCCGGGATTATTGCCCGGCCGAGGCCATCATCCAGAAGAACGGCACCGCCGTCATCCTGGACGATAAGTGCATCGGCTGCGGGGAGTGCCTGGTCGTCTGTAAGGTCGGGGCCGTAAAAATGCGCTGGGGAGAGGATTCGGGCCGACTCCAGGAGAAAATGGCCGAATACGCTTTCGCCGTCTGGAGCCATTTCCGCGGCCACATCGGATTCTTGAATGTCCTTTTCCAGATCACCAAGGATTGCGATTGCATGGCCGGCAACCAGCCGGCCATCGTCGAGGACATCGGAATTCTGGCGTCCCTCGATCCTGTGGCCATAGACAAAGCGTCGGCAGACCTGGTGCTGCAACACGGCGGGAGGGACGTCTTTCGGAAAGGATATGACGTTGACTGGTCGCTCCAGCTAAAGCATGGAGCCGGGATCGGGCTGGGCTTGCTGGAATATGACCTGATCGAGATTCAATAAGAGATCGGGGAGGGGGGATTCGAACCCCCGACCCCAGCGTCCCGAACGCTGTGCGCTAACCAGGCTGCGCTACTCCCCGCAAAGCCCAAACATTATAACCGGAAACGACGAAATTGGGAAGGCCCGGCTCAGGGGGGGCAGTATCTATTATGAATATAATAGACAGCTTGGGAATGTCAGCGCTTCCGCTCAGGTTTTTAGCGCCGTTCCCTCAGCGTTTTTCTCGGCGGTGCGGAACTCCGCATGATAGATCTTAAGCTTCCCCCTTATTTGGGCTCTGTTCTTGCCTACCTCTGTGTGATTTCCACGTGCTCAGACAGTCCTCCCGGCCGCCGGAGCGGCTTCCCTCGAAAAACGCCTCGGGAAGGCTAAATCTTCGAGGTCGCTTCTCCATTCCCAAGTTGTTTATCGCCCAAATGGAAATGCTTACTTTAGAAGATGAACTTGGCGACATCGGGAGAGGGGAGGATCTCCCACTTGACGGCGACTCCGCCTGCCCGTGCGCCGAGCTCGAAGTGGAGCATGGCGATGCCGCAATCCAGGCGCTTGGAGATGGAAGAAGTGCTGAAGGATTTGTCGGTCGTGACGATAACCGTATTCTTGGCGATACGGAATCTCCAGGGCTGTCGGTTCTGAGCGGACGGAGCGAGCCTGGCCGCGGCAAAGGCTTTTTCCAGCTGAGGTGGAGCGGTTTCTCCGCCGACCAGCGCGGCTAACGGTTTTCGGCGATGAGACCTGACGATACCGGAGAGGATCTTTTCCGAGCGGTCCTTACCCTCCGGGGCATATCCGACCGGAGTGACCGCGAGCACCTTCTCCTCGTCCTGAATCTCGATCTGCCGTCGGACAATTTCCCGGCGGAAGAACCCGCCCACCCAGCAGGTGGCGAGCCCCAGCGCGGTCGCTTCCAGGATAATTCCTTCGCCGGTATATCCGGCGGCTTCCTGCACACGGGGAGAATCCATCCTCCCGATGAAGGCGATATACATCAAAGCCCCTTTGATCCGGCCGTAGTTCCCGAGCAGTCCTTTGAACACGGCTTCCGGAGAAGACCGGACTAATTCCGAACGCACTTCGGGAAAAGGCCGGAACTCACGGCAGACCCGATCGAGGCGGACCAGTTTCTCGGCTTCGGGGACATGGGATGAGTAGGTCCGGCGGGAATCGCGCCTGAAGATGGCCTCATACCAGCTGGCAACGGGAAGTTCCATTTGTTGTTCTTCCTTCAGGGCTCATTATGCCAGACGCCATTCGGCGCAGCAATCCTCTCGGGTTGACTATATGTCCTGTTCGCGGCAGAATAAAACTGCCAAGATTCCAATGAAAGGAGCTCGAAAATGAGATTCTTGCGCCGCATACTGGTCCTCAGCTTGCTCTTTGCGGTCGGCTTCATCGCCCAGGCCGACGAGGGCATGTGGATGCCTCATCAGATGAAGGCTCTCGACCTCCAGAAGCTCGGACTTCAGATGAACCCGGAGGGCCTTTACAAGAAGGACGGAACCGGGCTCATGAGCGCCGTCGTCAGCCTGGGCGGCGGGACGGGTGAATTCGTCTCACCGGACGGGCTGATCCTGACCAACCATCACGTCGCCTTCGGCGCCATCCAGCGGGCCGCGACCAAGGAGAAAGACTACATCAAAGAGGGCTTTCTCGCTTCTGCACGCAGTGAGGAGATTCCGGCCCAGGGATATATAGCCGATGTCTTGCTCGGCTACGATGAAGTCACGGAGAAGATCGTCCAGAACATCAAGCCCGGCATGACCTATCTGCAGATCTATTATGCGATCGAAAAGGCCCAGAAGGAGCTGATCGCCGCGGCCGAGAAGGAAGGACCTGATATCCGCTGCACTATCGCCGGTATGTACAGCGGCAACACGTATTATCTCTTCCGCTTCAAGCGCCTCAAGGACATCCGCCTGGTCTATGCGCCGCCCCAGGACCTCGGGAACTTCGGCGGGGATATCGATAACTGGATGTGGCCCCGGCACACCTGTGATTTCTCGTTCCTGAGGGCCTATGTCTCTAAGGAAGGCCTGGGTGTCGACCACAGCCCGGAGAATGTTCCCTACAGGCCGAAATCCACACTAAAAATTTCCCTGGACGGGCTTAAGTCGGACGATTTCACGTTCGTTATGGGCTATCCCGGCCGAACGTACCGAAATTACACCCTGTCCGAGGTCGATTTCGATAAAGAGGTCCTCGGCCGGAGGATCGAACAGTTCAAGGACATCATTGCTTTCTTCGAAAAGGCCGGCCAGAGCAACCGCGAGGTCGAGATCAAGTATGCCGGGTTGGTGAAAGGTCTCAACAATGCCCTGAAGAACTACCAGGGCAAGATCGAGGGGATGGACAATATCTCCCTGGCTTCTAAGAAGGAAGCTTACGAAAAAAATTTCTTTGAATGGGTATCCCAGGACCCGGACCGCCAGAAATCTTATGGGGATATCCTGAGCCGTGTGGATGCCTTCATGCCGAGATTCGCCGAGTTCTATTGGAAGAACGACCTGATCTCAGGCGCCACTGGCTTTACGGGTTCGACCATCCTCTCCCAGGCCTATACGATCTATCGTACCGTCGAGGAGAGACAGAAACCGGATAAGGACCGGGAGCCTTCGTTCCAAGACAGGAACTTCCCCTACATCAAACAGGGCATCCAGCTGACCGAACGGAGCTATGATCTCCCCACAGACCGGGCATTTTTCAATCACCAGCTGAGAAAAATGCTGAATCTTCCGGAAACCCGGATCCCTGCGGCGTTCAAAGAGCTCCTAGCCCAGAAGGTGGAGGCGGCCATCGATGAGTCTGTCGATAACCTCTACGACAAGACGATCCTGGCCGATCCGGAGAGAAGACTCGAGCTCCTGAGCCTCACCCCCGCCGAACTGGCCAAGCTGCAGGACCCGATGATCTCGCTCGCCGCCGCTCTCGAAAAAGAGCTCAAAAGCCTTCGCGAACAGGGGAAGGCCCTCGGCCAGGAACGCGCCGAGCTCAAGAAGATCTACGAAAAAGCGCTTCTCGAGATGAACGAGGGGAAATTCGCCCCGGACGCCAACGGCACCATTCGGTTCACCTATGGACCGGTCGAAGGGTATTCTCCCCGGGATGCCGTCCAGTACCTGCCGCTGACGACACTCCGCGGCGTTATCGAGAAGGAGACCGGCGAATTTCCCTTCCGTGTGCCGGAGAAGATCAAGCGGCTTCACCAGGAACGCGATTTCGGCCGTTATGAGGATGAGCGGCTGAACGATGTGGCCTGCTGCTTCCTGAACACGACCAACGTGACGGGAGGAAACTCCGGCTCGCCGACTCTGAACGCCCGGGGAGAGCAGGTCGGGATCATCTTCGACATGACCTATGAAAGCGTCATCGGCGATTATTATATCGTCCCCGAGCTCCAGCGCTCGATCAGCGTCGATATTCGCTATGTCCTCTTCGTGACCGAGAAGTTCTCGGGCGCCGACCATATCATCAAGGAGCTCGGCCTCTAGGTCATACCAAGAGTGTGAAAAGGAGCCCTCCGCCCAAGACGGACCGCACGGCTGGACGCCGGCCATGATTTCCGTAGAGAACCTGTCCAAGAGTTTTGGGCCCCAAACCCTCTTCGATAACGTCAGCTTCAAGATCAACCGGAAGGAAAGGGTGGGCCTGGTGGGTCGGAATGGCCACGGCAAGACGACCCTGTTCCGGATCATCGCCGGCCTGGAGTCGGCGGATTCCGGATCCGTCTCCGTGCCCAAGAACTACCGCATCGGCTACGTGGAACAGGAGCCCGTGTTCGCCGCCGAGACCGTCCTCCAAGAGGCGGCGCTGGGTCTCCCCCCGGCGGAACGAGACCGCCTCTGGAAGGCGGAGAAGGTCCTGGCCGGCCTGGGATTCGAGGCCGCTGACCTCGAGCGTTCTCCGGCGGAGCTGTCGGGAGGCTTCCAGGTCAGGCTCAACCTGGCCAAGGTTCTGCTGGCCGAGTATGACATGCTCCTCCTGGA
>JBAQGA010000066.1:0-24536 GCA_049287565.1 Candidatus Aminicenantales bacterium | reverse complement strand
GCACTCTATAGCCCAAATCTATCACCTGTTGTGACACAATCTCTGATGGGAGAGGGTAGAGGGAGTGGGTGAAGGGAGAGGGTGATAAAAAATAGGACCGTCCCCGATTTAGTCCCCGATTTTGATTTTGCCGTACTATCGCGCCGGAATCCTCAGGAGGGGATAGGCCATTGTCCCTATCCCCTCCCCTGCAAGATATTTATTTCGAGCTCTTAGCGGGCGGGAGGAAGTTCTCCAGCACCCACAATTCGGATTCATCGGAGGGGCCGCCTCGGCTGGCGAAAGCCAGCTGCCGCCCGCTGGGATGGACCGTCAGGTCCCACATGCCCCACCTTGTCTGTAATCCCATCTTTTCGGGCGGCTTGCCTCCCTCGACGGGCACCCTCCACAGATCCCAGACCCGCAGGTTTGTCAGGTCCGGCGCGCCGAACAAGATGTATCGCCCATCGGGAGCCCAGGTAAGAGAGATAGGGGGCACTCCCTGCTTCATTTCCCCGAAACTCCAAATTTCCCTTGCCTCTCCACCCGTGGCCGGCATGATCTTCAGGGATCTCACACCGCCCCAGCCGGCGTTGGCAAACGACAGCCAGCGGCCGTCCGGAGAAAGCGCGATGCCGATCATTTCCAACTTAGGCAGCCGGTAAAGCTCCCGCTTTTGGCCGGATTCGAGGTCGTGAACCACAATCTGTGTAAAACCCTCTTTCATATTTCCGCGCAGAAAGTAATAGGTTTTATCGGGACCGTAGCTACCGCCCATCATCCTCTCATCGGGGCCACAGCTGACGACAGGGGTGATCTCGTCTGTTTCCAGGTCGATATGGTATATGCCCCTTCTGGAGATTTCCCCCGATCCCGTGAAGGCGATGAGCCTGCCGTCCGGAGACCACCCAGATAGGCCGACATGGCGAAGTCCCTGCCTCCAAATCTCCCTGTAGAAAACCCGTTCCTGCCCGGTGTCGAGTGATCGAATGCAAAGAGCGTTGCCGACGTTTGTCGGATAGGGAGAGTTGCCACGCCTGGACACGTAGGCCATATATTTTCCGTCGGGTGAGTAGCAAGGCGTGAAATTCCCTCCTTCAAACTGCTCGATCGCCTTCCTGGAAGGACCGGTGACTTTTCCGGACGTGGGGTCGATGTCGGCGACAAAGACGTCTTCCGTCGCCCGGACCACGCCGTAATAAAGCGCGCCCTCGCGCGTCATCCCGACGGGCAGGATGCGGTCGATGCCGGGCTTGACAAGCTTCGGTTCTCCATGAGTTTTCGTCGCCGACATGCCGACCACCCACAAACCGAGGGCGCCCGTGCGGTCGCTGGCAAAGACGATCCATTTGCCGTCCTGTGACCAGCCGAGCAGGTAGTCGTCGGCGGGGTGCTGGATCAACGGGATTTCCTGACCTGTGTCAATCGACATCAGGAAGATGTCCCGCTCCGGAGACGACTCATCAGGCAGGCGGTCATAGGCGATGTGCCGGCTATCAGGTGAAAAGACCTTGTTCGTGGGCCAGATCTCGCGCTTCAATTCAATAAGCGTCCGGGGCGATCCATCTGCTGTGGAAATCAGTGCGATCCCGGGCAATCCATTCTCAGGATAGACAGTTGCCGCGATGTGCTTTTCGTCAGGAGACCAGACGAAGCTCCCGACCTCCCCGCCGTCGAACTGAGCGAGTATCCGGGGCTTGCCGCCCTCGACTCCGACAACTCTCAGCTCGCGACGTCTGACGACCGAATCGGAGAAATTCCAGGCATAAGCGATCTGTTTGCCGTCGGATGACCAGGTCGCCCCTCCTGCCCCTTGGCTGACCGCGGCATCTTCATTTCCTTCTGTGCCCTCGTCCGTCAACCGGCGGTCCTTGCCGGTCTGGAGATCCCGGATGGCGAGGTCGCCCGTGCGCCAATCCGTGAGGGTCAGATACCGGCCGTCAGGAGAGACTCTACAGCCCGGGGTATCGCCCGGCGGATTCTCCAGCATGCGGGCCGTCATCGTCACGGGGGCCGGAGCGGCCAACGAGGCCAGGCGGTTACGCGCCAGTTTGACCTGATCAGCCTGGTCGGCATAGTCACGCACCAGACGCTCATAGGCCATGCGCGCACCGCTTTTGCCGAGCTTCTCGTAGCATCGACCCATCTGGAGCAGGGCTCTTGCCGCAATCGGCCTATTGTCAGGATAGTCCGTCAGGATCTTCTTGTAGGTTTCGATCGCCGCCTCAAAATTCCCCTCCACTTCTTCCTGATGGAGCGCGGCGCCGAGAAGGACCTCCGCGGACTGGGATTTCTGCGCCGCCGCGGCCAGCACTGGCAGGACCATGGCCAAAGCCAGAGCGATCATCGCAAAGCACGCTGTTTTTTTCATTTTGCACCTCCCGAGTTCAATAACATCATAAGGAAAGTGCATCAACTTTGCTCCAAGCTCCGGTCAAGGCTTTTACAAGATTCGGTCAAGACCACCGCTTCCACCTGGCCTCCTCTAGCCGTCAAACCTGTACCCGATGCCCCGGACGCCGATCAGGAATCGCGGTTTTTGGGGATTCTCCTCCAGCTTGTTGCGGAGGTGATGGACGTGCGTGTAGACGACCCGGTCCGTCAGGATGGCATCGCGGCCCCAGACCTCTCGGATGAGGTCGTCGATCGTCATGACCTGGCCGCGGTGTTCCAAGAAGACCTGGAGGAGCTTGAATTCGGTGGCGGTCAGGTCGAGCCGCTCGCCCCGTCGCGAGACCTCGCACCGGCCGGTGTCGACGGTGATATCGGCGAAACGAAAGATCCCGCCGGGCTCGGGGGCGTCTTGGGAACGGCGCAGCACGGCCTTGATACGGGCGAGAACCTCGCGCCGGCTGAACGGTTTCGTGATGTAGTCGTCGGCGCCGAGCTCGAGGCCCACGACCTTGTCCACTTCCTGCCCTTTGGCCGTGAGCATGATGACCGGAGTGCGGTCGCCCTTTGAACGGGCTTGGCGGCAGACATCAAGACCATCCATCCCCGGAAGCATCAGGTCGAGGAGGACGAGATCAAACTTACCCTCGAGGATGCGGCGCAGCGCCACCGTGCCGTCGTCGACGACTTCGACGGCGAATCCCTCGAGCTCAAGGTCGTCCCGAAGCCCCGTCGCGATCGTCGGCTCGTCCTCTACAATTAGGATGCGTTCTTTCATCTCATCCTCCTTCTGGGGGCGGCGCGAGCAGAAGCCGGATCGTGAAGGTGCTGCCTTCACCGACCCGGCTCCGGCATTCGACAGTGCCCCCATGAGCCGTTACGATATGCTTGACGAGGCTGAGCCCGAGCCCGGCCCCTTTAACCCGCTTCGAAATATCGCCCTCTGCCCGGAAGAACCGGTCGAAGACGTGCTTCTGGTCTTGCTCGGAGATCCCGACTCCCCGGTCGCGGACGGCGATCCTGATCGCGCCAGCCTCGGCCTCGGCGTCGAGCCAAACGGTCCTCTCGCCGGGCGAGTATTTCACCGCGTTGTCAAGGAGGTTGCGCACGGCGGACCCCAGCGCCTGGCCGTCGGCGGAGATCGGGGGAAGTCCGTCAGGGATGTTCGCTTCGATGGCGACTCCGTTCGCCGCGATCTCCGACTTGAAATCGGCCACCAGCTTTCGCAGCCATGGAGTCGGGTTCAACGGTTCAAACTTATACTCCCTGCGGCCCTCCTCCATCCTCGAAAAGTCGAGGATGTTTTCGACGAGACGCGTGAGTCGGTCGCTTTCCTCGACGATCATCCGGAAATACCCACGCTGCTTCTCCCGGTCGGTCGTGCGTCCATCGAGAAGCATCTCGGCCAGCTGGCGGATTCCCGTGAGCGGGGAACGGAATTCGTGCGAGACCGTCGAGACGAAGTCGGCGCGAAGTCTGGCGATCTCCATTTCGCGCCTGACGATCCGGAGGGTGATGGCGCCTCCGAAGAGAAGAAGCGCGCCGACGAAAACCAGCATCGTCAGGGAGAGGGTCTGTCTTTGCCTGATCTCCGCATTGATCGCCGCGGGCTGCCGGGGCCAGACCTGGAGGCGCCAGGGCGCTTGGCCGGCCCGGATATCCTGGATGACGGCGAATGGGGGCGGCTCTGCAGAAAGTGACCCGAAGAGCGCCCTTCCATCAGGGGAAAACAGAGCGGCATCAATATCCTCTCCCTTAGCTGACAAAACCTGAGGCCACCAATTCGAGCCGAGGAAACTCGCAGAGAGGACCACGGCGGCAAACGGATCCGCCTGCCAGAAAGCGAGGTGGACATCGGCTTCACCGGAAAGCACCCTTGCGGGCTGGACCAGGAAGTTCTCGGCGGCGCGGGAGAGAGCGAGGTTGCGCTCCTCTGTCATTCGAAGATCATTGAATTCAACCTCCGCGACTTGGCTTTCCCGGCACCAGGAGCGGGAGCGATCAGAGTAATAGAGGTAGCGCGGTTTATCGAGAAGCCACTTTCCGCCCGCCAGATCGCGATAGAAGGCCAGGGCGTAGGCCTGCAGTTCAGCGGTATCGCCGCGTTCGGCGGCCAGGGAGGAGAGCTCGGATCGGGCGATGAGATCAGACGGCAGCCCGGCAATCCAAACCGTGTCCAGACGTTGGAGGTCCCGGTAGACGGCGGCTGATTCTTCAAGACGGCCCGCCTTACGGAGAGTCCGGGCCAAGCGCTGAAGCAGGAGCGGCCGCAGCCCGGCATCTTTCGAGTCAAGAAGGCGACGGTAAGCACGGACGGCACGTTCATAATCTTTCCGCTCAATTTCCAGGGACTCGGCCTCGACAAACGAGGAAGGAAGCCGCATGGGGAGGGTTTGCGGCGCCGGGGCACTCGCGAGCTTATACAACAAAGCGTCAGGGGGAAACACCTGGAGGCCACGGTGAGACTTGAACAAAAACACGCCGCAGCCAGGTTGTTCGAAAGCTTGCCGGATGATATCCGGATAGTTGCCTGCGTCCAGAGTTTCCTCTCTGGCAGCCAGCCGAGGAGTTTCTTCCCACCGCCGGAACTCTGAATCCAGGTCGGCCCCGATCTCTGTGGCGATTCT
Source organism: Candidatus Aminicenantales bacterium (assembly GCA_049287565.1). Lineage (GTDB taxonomy): Bacteria > Acidobacteriota > Aminicenantia > Aminicenantales > UBA8522 > UBA8522. Next base: position 19,539 of record JBAQGA010000066.1, on the reverse strand, counting down.
TTCCAAGCGTTCACGCGTACGCTGTCTTCCGAGCTGCCCTTCCTGTCGCAAGGCCCGCAACGCAAAAATGCCGAGAAAAGTGCCCGGCAACAGGATGAAGACAACAAAGACGGCGATGAGCCTTTGACCCGGTCTGAGGAGGAATCGCGGCCGGGCCAGCCGGCGAAACGGAGGTTTCGGCATTCAGTCACCCATCGGCTAGATTACATCCTCTTCCGGGAAGGTTTCGCCCACAACGGGTCAAGATTTGGTAAAGAATCGGTCAAGAAGAGAAACGCCTTGTGCCTGAAGGGTGTGCGGGGCTCCTTCAAGACAGTGATGTTCAAGAGCGGGCTCATCAAGCTTGGGGAATCTCCCCTTGCGATCACTTATCTAGCGTATCGCAGCCTACGATACAGTGTCAATGAAGCGTCTTGAAAAATTAGGACGGTCCTATTTTTTCTTAGAATCTCTTTTACCCCCTCTCCTTCATCCTCCCCCACCAGGGGGGAGGAAATTCAGCTTACGAGGGACAATTCGGGATCGTCTCCATTTTAGGGGATCAACAGCAAAGGCAGAAAAATAGGAAAATGATATGATGTCTCCGAATTTTTATTCCCACCGGAAAAAGCGCGCTGAAAGAAACATGCCGACGACGAGGACGCCGCCGAGAACTGCGACTTCGGTCAGGTGTTTCCCCCAACTCTCCCCCGCCCAAAGCCCCCTCATCAGGGTCACGACATGGGTCAGGGGAATGAAGCGGGAGATATTGCGCACCGATTGGGGCAGGACTTCGAGGGGTATGGCCGAGCCGCTGAGGAACATCATCGGAAAGGCGGCGACCATGCCGACGGCCTGGGCGATCCGCGCCGTGGGCGCGATGCTGGCGACAAGATAGCCCAGGGCAAAGAAGGCAAGGCTTCCCAGGGTAAATCCCACCCAGACGGACAGAACATTGCCCTCGAACTTCATCCCATAGACACTCTTGCCCACAATGACCAGGGCGACGACACCGGCCGCCGTCATGACGTAATAGGAGGCGATGTTCGAGACGATGTAGGCCGCGGGATGGAGTGGGGTCGTCCGGAAACGGCGCAGGACGCCGGCCTCGCGGTTGGCCGCCGTCGCGATCGGGATGCCCATGAACCCGACGGAGACGATGATCAGGCCGATGTACGCTGGGACGGATACATCGACCATGCCCCGTCCGCCGAAAAACGGGTTCGGCTCGTTCCCGTAGATCGTCCCGAAGAGAAGGAGGAGCATCGGAGCGAAGACGATCGTGAAGAAGGTGGCCGCGGGCTCGCGGAGATAGAGCTTAACCTCGACCAGGATGAGTTTCCAGAGGCCCCGCATCGATCTCTCCTAGTCCCTCATTTCCTTCCCGGTCAGGGAAAGGAAGACATCCTCAAGGTTCGGCTGCTCGGTCCGGAGGTCGCGGAAGCGAATCTTCGCCGCCGCCAGGGCCATGACCACCTGGACGACGAGCTCATCGTCCCGGCCGAAGATGATGATCCGGTCGTCCGTCTGTTCGACATGGGAAACGCCCGGGAGCGCCCGGAACGGGGCAAGATCGAGCGGGCCGTCAACACTGAATGTGATCCGGTTCTCCGCCTCGAGAGAAGCAATGAGGTTTTGGGGCGTATCGAGGGCGACGATCCGGCCGCGATCCATGACGGCCACGCGGTCGCATAATTCCTCCGCCTCCTCCATGTAATGCGTCGTCAGGAAGACCGTCTTTCCCCGGTCGCGGATGCGCTTGACGAGGTCCCACATGGCCTGGCGGGCCTGGGGGTCGAGGCCGGTGGTGAGCTCGTCCAGGAAGACGATCTCGGGGTCGTTGACCAGGGCCAGAGCGATGAAGAGCCGTTGTTTTTGTCCGCCCGAGAGCTTGGCGAAGGGGGCGGATGCTTTATCGCCGAGGCCGAGGTCGTCGAGGATCGGGCGCCAATCCAGAGGATGACGGTAAAACGCGGCGAAGAGGTCCAGGACCTCGCGCACCCTGAGGCGGTCCGGGAGCGCGCTCTGCTGGAGCTGGACGCCGATCCTCTCCCGCAGTTCATAGCCGTCGCGCTGCGGGTCGAGATCGAGGACGCGGGCACCGCCTTCGCTCGGACGGCGCAGTCCTTCCAGGCATTCGATTGTCGTCGTCTTGCCCGCTCCGTTCGGGCCGACCATCCCGAAGACCTCTCCCCGGCGGACCTCAAACGAGACGCCGTCAACGGCCCTTAGGTCCCCGTAGAACTTGCGCAGGTTATCGAGCACTACGACATTCATCGAATCAATTGGGGACAGTATATCATTTTCCCATTTTTTTTCATTTTTTTTAGCCCTGCCTTTTCCGGTTAGGAATTCGGAAATGGATATACTGTCCCCGATTTACCTCCGCTTTACCCGCAGCTTATCTTAAAGGCTTGTGATATTTCTTCTCGCCGAGGGGGGACCAGAGGCCGTAGCTCTCCTCCTGAACGCGGCACTTGCCTTCGGAAGTCCAGTTGAAGCCGTAGTTGTAGCCGAACCACAGGTATTTATCCCCACCCCCGTTCTCCGTCGTGATGATGTAGCGGGCGGCGACGTTCCCGATGCCCAGGGCTTTAGCTCCGGGCGGAGCCCCCTCGCCCCTATCGCCCTTGTTGACGTCGAAGGGAATCCAGCCGTAGGGCGGCAGGTAGACCTCCGTCCAGCGGTGGAAGACATCGTCGACGCTGGCGTCGTCGCCCCGCAGGCTAACGGCCCCGACGTAGCGGATGGGGACCCCCAGGGAGCGGCAGAGGGCGATCATCGAATACGAGTATTCGGAACACGAGGACGTCCCCCTTCTGAGCACCGTCGGAGCGGGATTCCAGCCTCCCACGGGCTTGAGGTTGTAGCTCAGATGATCCGCCAGGTATTCATAGACGCGGCGGACGATCCAGTATGGATTTTTCTCCTGACCGGCGATTTTCCGGGCGAGCTCCTGGATGTAGGGGTCACTCATCCGGTATTTATCGCCGTCCTGGGTGAATTTTTGCTTGATATCCGGAGGGATGTCTTCAAGAGTGCCGACTTTGTCGGGATAGATGAAATACTCGACCGCGGAAATCCTGGCATCCACTTTCCAGCCAGGCCGGACGACCGAATAACCCTTGAGATCCTGGAAAACGAAATGGGCAATCTTCTGCCCCCAACTGTCTTCGATCATCTCGTTGGGCTTGGGGTCGAACTCGATGGGGCCGAGAAGCGTCTGGTTGTCCCGGTTCTCGGGGATCGGAAGATAGATATCCAGCGTTGCCACCGTCCCCGGGCCGTAATTCCGGAATTCTTTGACGAACTGGAGCGAAAGCCGCTTCTCGTCCCATTTTGTCAGGATGTCGGCATCGAAGACCTTGATCTGATAGATCTCGTCATTCTCGTAGTCGACGTTCCAGAGGGTATCGCCCCCCCAGGCCAACCCGGAAGGAAAAGGACCGTAGGAGCGAAGCGACGAAAGACAGAGACCGTCGGCGGGATTGACAAGGTAAACCCGGTCCTCGGACCGGTCCGCAACCCAGAGATACTTCCCGTCAAAGGTCACTCCAGTGGGTTCGCCCGCGGGCGCCGCGAAGGTCTGGACCATCATCCCGTCCACGGTCGAGACCTTAATCAGGGTGTCGCTCCGGAAGTCGGCGATCCAGACGTATTCGCCGTCCCAGGCCAGGTCGCGCGGGCTGGGGCTGTTGGACTCGAGGATGGAGAGGGCCCTTCCTGTTTCCGGGTCGAGCTTGTACATCAGCTTTTCTCCCGAATCGATGTGCCAGAGGCATTCGCCATCCCAGGCCAACCCTTCGGGGTGGTGGCCGGGAGAGTCGAAGCTGGAGAGGACACGGCCGGTTTCCGGGTCGATTTTATAGATTTTATCGGTGAAATCGTCGGCGAGCCAAAGATTCTTGCCGTCAAAAGCCAGACCGGTCGGACGCGGACCCGGCGTCTTGATGACTTTGAGCACGTCGCCGACCGTACCCCAGGAGAGGGCCGCGAAGATCAGGATGAAGCAAAAGCAAAGACTGAGTTTTTTCATGATGGCCTCCTTTTGTCCTTCCAATTCTTATAATATCCCGATGCTATTAATGATTATAGATAATTCGTCCTGCAATCGCACGCAGAAAATTTGGGGAAATTAAGGGGACACTCACTTTATCTCCCGAAAAGGCTGGTCTTTCCACGAATTAGGATTAGTGTCTTCTGAATTACCGGAAATAACGCTTGACGTTATTATCGCTGTGCGTTATTATTGATCCGTGATCAAGTCGTTCAAGGGAAAGTGGGCGCAAACGGTCTTCGATCGACAGCCGTGCCGGGGGCTTTCGCCCGACGTCCAGCGCGCGGCCTATAGGAAGTTGGTGATTCTTGAAGCTGCTGGTGCGTTATCGGATCTTCGAATTCCGCCTGGGAATCGACTTGAAAAGCTGTCCGGCGATCGAGCCGGGCAACACAGCATCCGCGTCAACGATCGGTGGCGCATCTGCTTCGTTTGGAAGCAAGATGATGCCTACGACGTAGAGATCGCGGACTATCACTAGGAGGTGAGTATGGGCGCGCAGAAGTTTCCGCCGGTCCATCCGGGCGAGATCCTACTCGAGGAGTTCCTGATTCCCATGGGGATCAGCCAATATCGACTGGCCAAGGAGCTCAGCGTGCCGGCTCGTCGCATCAACGAGATCGTCCATGGGAAGCGTGCGATCAGCGCGGACACGGCGTTGCGCCTGGCGCGTTTCTTCGGCACAACCGAGCTCTTCTGGGTGAATCTGCAAACGCGGTTTGATCTGGAAGTCGAAAAAGATCGACTTGCAGATCGACTCGAGCGCGAAGTGTCGGTCTACGATGGGTCGGGGACGAGGAGCTCCGTATAACCGAATCAACCGGAACGAGCGACCGGAATGCTTCGGAAATTATGGGGACACTCACTTTATCTCCCGAAGAGGCTATGTTTCTACGAATTAAGGTAAGCGTCCCCTGAAGCCCGATTTCAACAGGACTTCTATTTTTTTACTCACTTGGGATTAACAATAACAGTGAAAGCGGGTCAATACGCCCGGATCGCCTCCAGGAGTTGATCATAGACATCGGGGACGGCGGCGATGACCCTGTGCCAGCTGGGGATGAGCAGAATCTCATAAGGGTTCTGCCAGAAAGCCTGCCCGGCGATCTTCAAGGTTTCGGCGAAAGACTCGACCGCGGTCGACTCGGCGTGGCGGTCGAAATGCAGGCAGTTGATCTCGGCATCGTTTTGGTAGCGGACGATCGTCTCCTGGGCGATCTTGAGGTAGATATTGCTCAGGGTCTTGAAGAAGCCTTCTGAGAACTGGACGCCTTCGCCGGCCAGGGTCCTGAAGATGGACTTGGCGATGTCGACCGCCATCTTCATGAGTCCTTTCTCCGAGTCGCGGGGGCTGAGTTGCTGGTGCTTGTGTTCGTAAGCCTCAGCGATGTCGGTCTGGCAGATCCTGTTCAAGGACATGTTCCGGTAGACCTCGCCCAGGGTCCCGACCTCCAGCCCCCAGTCACCCGGGATCCGCATGGCTACGGCCAGGTCCCGTCGCAGGGCGATCTCCCCGGCCAGCGCATAGCGAAAGCTGTCTAGATAATCCAAGAAAGGAAGATGGCCGAGCATGCGCATGAGAGCGCGGATGAAAGGAGTGAAGAAGAGCCGGGTAACGCGTCCGTGCATCCGGTCCGTCACCCGGGCGTAATAGCCCTTGCAGAACTCATACTCGGAATGGGGATTGGCCACCGGGTAACAGAGGCGCGCCAGGAGAGACCGGCCGTAACCAACGATGTCGCAGTCGTGAAGAGCGATGACACGGCTCTTCCCTTTGGCCAGGACATAGCCGAAGGATATCCAGACGGCCCTCCCCTTGCCTTCCTTCCCCGGCGAGAGATCGTTGTCCTCAAGCCGCTGGTAGATATTTTTCATCTTGGGGCTGTCGTTCCAGACGATGGTCAGGTTTTTCACCACGGAGAAGGCTTTCCTCACGGTGTCATATTGGGGGCGCGTGGCCCTGTCCAGGCAGAGGACGATCTCGTCGATATATCTGGCCTTCCGCAGTTCCTGGATGATCCTGGGAAGGGCGCCGCTCGAATATTCCCGGTAGAGCGAGGGCAGGATCAGAGAGATCGGCCGCTGTCGCGAGAACTCGAAGAGGTCCTCCTCGAGCCGCTTCAGGTTGGTCTCGCCCAAACGGTGAAAGGTCGCGATCACGCCGTTGTGAAAGAAGTCAGACATGTTATTCTCCCACGAAGAATTATGGGTTCAGGCTAAATGCTTTTGTCAGGATAAGAGATTTTATGGGAGGAGTCAACGCATAATTAGGGTGACACCCTAATTAGAAGGCCTGGCCGATGCTGAAGTGGACCGCCGACCGCGATTCGCCCGGCCGGCGGTCGAGCTTGAATCCCCAGTCGAAGCGGAGCAAAACGACGGGCGTCATCAGCCGCAGCCCCACCCCGGCCGTCTCCCGCGTCTCGATGGGATTGAGATCCTCGGCCCTCGCATAGACATTCCCGACATCGAGGAACACCACGCCGCTGAGCTTCTTATAAATATCGCAGCGCAGTTCCTGGTTGAGGATGAAGAGCGCGTCCCCGCCCAAGGGAACCCGGCTTTCCGGGCTCTTGGGTCCCACTTCGTTGTAGGCGAATCCGCGGATGCTCGTCCCTCCGCCGGCGAAGAATCGTTCGCTCAGGGGCAGGTCCCGGCCAAAGCCCTTTCCCAGTCCAAGGCGGAGCCCCAAGGCGTAGGATACGGGACCGGTCACTTTTCTGATGAAAAAGTACTGGCCGAAATAGCGGAGGAACCGGACCTCGGAACCGAGGGCCGGGGCCGCGTAGTCCAGGCTCTGCGAAAAAAACGTGCCGTGGCTGGGGTTCATGATATCGTCGCGGGTGTTGGCGCTGACGGCGACGTTCAACCGGCCCACGTTGACCGCCTCTTCCGATATCTCGAGCTCTCCGGCCGCCCCGTTGAAAACCCGGTTTCTCTCGAAGCTGTAATTGTAGGAAAGTACCCAGGATTGGCGGAACTTGATCTGTTGCTGGAGCGTGAGTCCCGTCCTGTCGACCGTATAACCCGGCAGGATCTTGCGGTTGATGAAGGTGAAGAATTCGCTGTTGATCTTCTTGCCCAGGAAATAGTGACTCCGGAAGAACACTTTGGCTCCCCTTTCATAACGGTTCAGGTTGAAGCTCGTGCCGACGAGCTGTGAAGTGCCGAAAACGTTGCGGTTGACGAGTTCCGCGACGACACCGAGCTTGGTCTCCGTGTCGTACTGAAAACCGTAGCGCAGAGAGAAAGGGTTGAGTTCGGTCACGTCGACACCCACCGTCTGGGGCCTTTGGGCTCCTGCGGACTCCATTTCCGGCTTCAAGGTGAATTGGACGCTTCCGAAAATGCCCAGGTCATAGAGGTTCTTGCGGCTCTTGTTGAGGGCATAGTGATCGAGAACGTCGCCCTCTCCAAAGGCCAGTTCCCGCTGGACCACCCGCTCTCGGGTCAGCGAGTTCCCCGAGATCTCGATGCCCTTGACGATATCCTGGCGGTTCTCCTTGATCTCGAAGGCCAGGTCCATGACGGCCCGCTCTTTGTCCAGCCGGCTCTCCCCCCGGATCTCGGCCTCGTTGAATCCGCGACGGGCATAGACCTCGCGCAGACGGTCGAGCGCGGCCTCGAAAATCGGGGGAGAGAAGACCTCGCCGCTCCGCAGCCGGACGGCCTCCACCAGGACGCCGTCCGCCAAGGCAAGGTTGCCCCAGAGCTCGATGCGGCCCACCATGAACCTGGGCCCCTCGTCCACGGGAAAAATCGCCCGGGCCGCCCCGCTCGGCTGATCAAACTCGACCTCGGGGGGCCCGACTTGAGCCAGCAGGAAGCCCCGCTGTTTGTAGAATCCTTCGAGGCTCCTGGCGATGGGCTGCGGGTCGATGAAGATTTCCGGAAGAAGCCGGTTCTTCTTGAGGAATGCGATCAATGACCGGGTCGAAAGCGAACGGACTCCCTTGAAATCAACCTCGAGGTCCCGGTACCGGATTCCCCGCAATACCTGGAAGGTCACGACCTGCTCGCCCGCGGCACCCCGCGCCTCCCTCTGTCTCACCTCCACTTGGTAGTAACCTTGACGGCTGAAGTGACGGCGGATCTCTTCCCGGATATCATCGCCGGCGAGGCTCCGCAATTTCCCCTCGATCCAGAGCGCCCTGATCTTCTGCTTCAATGCGGCCGGGACCTTGGCCCCTTCGTACCCGAGGAGAATCTTCGGGCCGGACTCGACCCGGTAGATAAGGGTCAGCCCACCGTCCTTCTCTTCTCTTTTCGCGCTGATGGAGTGGCTCAGGTAGTCGTGTTTCACGTAGAGACGGCGGAGCCTGTCCAGGTCGTCATGATACCTATGGAAATCAAAATGCTTTCCCGGAGAAAGCTTCAGGCTGCGCCGGACCGTGCTTTCGTCCAGACCGAGCTTCCCCTCCAGGACAAGGTTCTTGACGACCCGGCTCCGGCCCTCCTTTTTTCCCGGCGGCGGAACCGGCTTTTTCGCCAACCCGAACCGGACCTCGTGCTGGACATCGAAGTGATAGGCGTCATTGTCCTGCTTGACGGCCCGCAGGTTGATCTCCCGGAGGGGCTTGTAGTTGAGGATCACCGTCGTGTACTGGGACTGCTTGAGGTTCTGGGAGAGGATGAACTCGAGTTCCGGTGTGATGTGCCGGCCGACGGTGAGACGCGCTTCCGGATTCTCCTGCGACGATACGAGGCCGGCGTCGATGGTGACGCTGTCCAGCCCCAGCTTCTGCTTGGCCAGGTTCTCCAGCTCACCGGCGAGGGCGTTATTTAAGTAGGAAAGCGCCCTATCGCCGACGGCCCCGAGGACGTTATCGGAAACGTAGGCCAGCCTTTTCCCCGTCACCAGCAGTGAGATAATATCGGACTCGGGGAGGGGCGGGTCGGAGGTGAGGTCGGCCGAGAACTTGTCCGGTGTCCCGGACAGCAGCAACTTGATGTCGTAACCGCTCACCCGGGTATGCGCCTGGAGATTGATGTCGGGCTCGATGCGGCTGGGGTTGACGAAAGCGACCTGGCCCTGTTCGATCTCGTAAGTGGTCCGAGAAAAATAGACCTCGCCCCCCTCAGCGACCAGAACCCGGCCGGCCAGCACAGGCTGGTAGGGCGTGCCGGAAAGTTTGAGCTCCCCCTGGAGCTGACCCTTCACCAGGTTGTTCCGGATGGAGATGACGTCCCGGATGACGACCTGGATGTCGAAATTCAGGCGGCTGAAGAACGGCCGGCGTTCAGAGGCCTGATCGCGGGCGCGCCGGCGCTTGAGATAGCGGTACAGCTCGGACTGGATGTTGAACGGTCCGACGTATTCGGCCGTCTGGATGGTAATGGTGCCGCCGAGCGACGGTTTTTCATCGCGGAGAATGAACTGGAGCGCAAAACCTGTTTCGGCGGAGAAGCCTTTCGGATAATCCAGGAAGACATCCTCACCACTGATCCGGAGGTCTGAACTCTTCAAGGAGAAGCCCTCGAAGAGAAGACTCCCTCCGGCCTCGACCTTCCCGCCGTTGAGCAGTCCGCTCAGCCCTTCGACATCCAGCCTGTTCTCACGGACGAGGAGCCGGCCGTTCAGCCGGCTGAGGTGGAGATGGAATCTTGGGGCTATGAATCCTCCATCGAGAAACTCGATGAACCCGGCCATCCTCGGCCGGGGGAGGCTTCCGGTGAACGTGATCTCATAGGCGCCGCGACCTGAGAACTCCGAATTCGCGATGAACGCCTGGAGCATTTGCAGATCGGTATCTCCTTTCAACCCCAGGTCAACTTCTCTCTCTTGGAGCAGCCCCAGAGTCCCGGCGGCCTGGAGCCGGTTCCCCCCCCCGACGAGGGAGAGGCGGTCGAGGAAAATCCGCCCCCTTTCGAGGCGGATTCGTGAAGGGTTTTCCTGGACCAGTTGGAGGCCGGGCAGGTCAAGCTCGAGCCGGCTGAATTCGGCCGCGGCGGAAAGGGAGTCCAGGTTGAAACGTTCCGCCGTGATCGTCACCCGACCGTCGATCGCTCCTTTCACCCGCTTGAAGCCCGGGCTTTGCAGGATTGCGGCCGGGTCGGCAGGGCTGAGGCCGCTGAAAAGAAGCGAGAGGCGGGCTGGTTTTCCCGCGAGCGGCGGCGCGAAGAAGGGCGGTTTGAAGGGAAGCGATTCAAGGGGGACCTCTCCTTGGATTCTGTAGCTCCCACTCTGCCAACGAAAAGAGGCTTCGCGGATATGGATGGCGTCATCGTCCAACTCGAGATCGGCCCGGATGTCCTGGAGGGAGAGACCTTCCCCCTGTCTCCATTTTCCCCCCACGACCGCGGATTCGGACCAGAACCGCGGATGGGAAAAGGAACCTCGAACCCGGGCTTGAAAAGTGAGGATGCCCTCCCCTTGTGCATTCGGGAAAAGACCGGCCAATGAGCCGAGGTCGAGGCGAGCGCTGATATTGAGCCCCGTTTCGGTGTCGCCCCGCCAAGGCAGAGAACCCTCCACCGAGAACTGATTGACCTCGTCCTTTAAGTAGAGATTCATGACGGTCAATCCCTCGCGGCCGTAAGAGATGGAGAACTCCCGGCTGCTCGCGAGCCGAAACCTTTCTGTACCGAACTGGAGGCTCGAGACGCCCAGGTCGAAGGCCAAAGTCTTGCCTTGCTTTCCGGGTTCAGCCGAGAGGTCGACTCTGCCGGACGCAACTCCGGAAAGGCCCGGCGGAGGTGCAGAGAGAACCAAGCCTATCACCCGATCGAGCGGCAGGTTGTCGAAATCGAAGTGCAGGCGGAGCGGACGTGGATGGTCGAAGGAAAAGCCGCCTTTGGCAGATACCGACAGGGATGGCGCGCGGGCCTCGAATTCGACGCTTCTTCCATCAGAGCGCGCCTCGAAAGGAATATCGCCAAGATCCTGCTTCCGGAACCTGACCCTCGACAGCCGGCCTTTCAATTCGAAAGCGGGCGTGGAGAGACTCCCGCTGAGGCGCGAATCAAGGTCCAATTCCGCGGAGGCATCCTCGGCTGCTCCCATGATTCTGAGGACGGACTCCGCCGGCCATTGCCTGACCTCCGTATCCAGGTCAAGCGGCCGGGGCGAGCGCAGCCGGTAGGTGCCGTCGAGTTTGGCCCGGCCTCCCTGGAAAGAGAGAGTTAAAGGCTTGAACTGAAGAGCCTCTCCGTCAAAAGCAAGATGACCATCAAGGCCCAGGCCCTCAAGTCCGGCCAAGGACATATCTCTCCCCTGAAGCTCACCCTCAATCTGGGGTTTTTTCAAGGTTCCCCCGACCTTCCCGGAAAGGCTGAGGCGGCCGCGGAGAGAAAACGAGGCCGGATGCTTGGCCAGCCGGCTTATGGCCGAGCGGGGGAGGTAAGACGAGAGCGTGCCGAGGTCTTCGATATCCGCCCTGAATTTTCCCGAAAGCCGGCCGGCCGCGGACTGGAAGGCTCCTCCCAGGAATGCCCCGCCGAGAGAGACTCCGTCCAGCACCAGCCTGATTTTGCCGGCGCCAACTTCGAGTCCGGCTTTCCCCGAAAGAGGAACCGTTGCGGAGGCTGTAGCGACCTCCCGGGGAGAATCAAACTGGATGTTTGCCCGGCCGGCCAGCGAGTCTATCGTCGGCTCGGTCCAGGAGAGCCGGAGCGAACCCGAGCTCCGCGTCGAAACGTCGACAGGCGATTGCAAAGGCCGCAGCAGAGGAACCGGATCAATATTTTTCCATTTCAGGTCGACCTGGCTGGAGGAGGTATGGTCGAAAGGATGGAACCGGCCCTCGCCCTCGACCTCACCTCCCAGGGCGGACATCCGGATCGCGGACGCGATCAGCGTCCTCTCCTGCCAGATCAGGTCCGACTGAAACGTCAGGCCCCGGTGTCCTTCGTAAGCCAGGTTGTCGACCCGCAGCTCGGCCCGCGCTGACACCGCCTGGAGAGGCCCCTCCAGGTGGGAATCGAACTCCACTATTCCAGAGATCTCTTGCCGCAGATGAAGCCGGGCCTTCAGATCGTCGAGTGAGATGCGTCCTTGGACGCTGAGATCCAACAGCGGATGGAAATAGTCCTGGATGCTGCCGGTAAGAGCAATTTCACTCCGTCCGCTCCGGAGAGTAGCTTTGTGGACCGTTGCTTCATCCCCGCCGATGTCGGCACGGAGCAAGAACGCTTCGACGGGAAATTTCTTCCCCCGGTAATCGATGCTCCCTCCACTCCCGAGCTCGACAGCCAGGGAGTGCGTGCCCCGTCCGAGCCAACGGATATCGATTCGGCCGTCTGTTAATTCGATCTTTGTCGCTCCGGCACGATTCCAATAAACAAAATCGACATCCTGAGCCAGGAAGCTGTCAATGATAATCTCGGGCAAGGCCCGGCGAGCGCCGGCCGGCTTTCTATCCCCGGCCCGTGGCGGAAGGGGAAGGTTGGTCAGGCCTTTTTCATCCCTGAAGATATTCAGCCTCGGCCCCTGGACTTTCAGCTCCTTAAAATGGATCTTTTTCCCAAACAAGAACGAAAGCGGGAGGCGGCCGTATATTTGCTCGGCTGTTAGAAGCGGCGGCAGTTCCGGCTCTCCGGCCCTGCGCAGGGAAATTTCCTTCAGCGTAAACTCGAGCCGGAAAAGATTGTAGCGAAGGGAAGAAGCTTCGATCTCGAGCCCGAAGCGGCGCTCAGCCACCCGGAGCCCGCGATCGAGGGCCGCATTTCGGACAAACGGAAGATGAAGGAGGAGGGCGAGCAGACCAAGGAAGAAAACGGCGAAAACGATAATCCGTCGCGCCTTCTTTTTCATTGGGGGAACTTTCTCCGCTTGCTGAAAAGCCATGAATCACGAAAAAAGAATCGATGTTTCAATATAGCGCCTGTCCGGCAAAATATCAAACGAGATCCGATGACGGTGATCTACTATTATTATAATTATGGCTAATTATGGTGACCCACAACCAAAGGCATCCATCCCGGGCGGAATTCCGACCGGAAAATTGAAGAAAAATGGGGACGGTTCTATTTTTCTCTCTCTTCTCCCAAATAAACGCGAAACCTCAAAAATAGAACCGTCCCAATTTTTAAATTTCGGCAATTGGTTGTCTGTCACCGTCATCCTGTGGCATAATCCCGCTCAGCATCGCGGAGAGCATGAAAGAGAAGAGGAATCGGCCGCCGGCCTCGATTTTTTGTCTCCTGCCGGTTATGATCTTCGCCGTCACCGCGGGTCTTGCGAGAAAAGAGATGCAGGCTGCCAAACCGGAACTCCCCCAGGCCGTCGGCCCCTGGACCCGGAGCGAGACGGCCCGGACGATCAGCGCCGAAAACATCTTCGAGTACATGGACGGGGCCGGGGAGATCTATATCGGTTACCGCTTCGACCGGCTCGAGATCACCGAATATTCAGCTCCGGGAGAGAAGAATATCCTGGTCGAGCTCTATTTCATGAAAACCCCGGACGACGCCTTCGGCCTGCTCTCTCTTGACTGGGGAGGCGAGCCGGTCGACCTGGAGGTCGCCGCCCGGCCGGGCGCGGAAAAACAGCCGACCTGGCCGAACGCCCTCTACGGGGAAGGGCTGCTGCGCCTCCGCTCGGATACTCTCTATGCCCGCATCCTGGCCGAGCGGGAAACACCACGATCGAAGGAGGCGGTGCTGGCCCTCGGACGGGCCGTCGTCAAGGACGGCGCCTTCTCCTCAAGCCCGGCGTTTCTCCGTCAGCTCCCGGAGTCCTTACAGCCGGGCTGGAAACAGCGCCCCTACGGGACGAGCTATTTCCGGTCCCACCTGGTCCTCAATTCTCTCTACTATCTCAGCCAGGAGAATATGTTCGACCTCGGCCACGAAACAGAAGCGACGATCGCCACGTACGAAAGGGAGTCGCCGGCGGGGATTCAGCGCATCCGGGTCCTTTTGATCCAGTATCCGCAGGCTCAAGCGGCCGGAAAGGCGTTCGCCCATTTTCTGCGGGTTTATCTGCCCGATCGAACATCAGCTTCGACGGAAACACAGAATTTTTTCTCCGTCGAAGACGGGTGGCTGGCCTATAAGCTGACCGGCCGCCGGGCGGCCTTTGTCTTCGAATGCCCGGACAGGGAGACGGCCGCTGCCGTCATCGATCAGCTATAAAACAAAATTAGATATCCGGGAGGTGCCGAATGGCCGACAAGAAAAAATCACTGACCCGCCGGGATTTCCTCCAGGGAACTCTCGGAGCGGCAGTGGGCGCGTCCGTGCTGGGAACGAAATGGTTCGAACCGGCCCAGAGAGCCGCCGGCTCCAGCCTGGTCGCCATAGTCCGGGACGCCAAGGCGATGGATTCCGTGAACGTCGTCAACACCGAGGTTCTGAAGACCATGCTCGACGATGTCTTGACCAGGGTGACCGGCAAGACCACCGCCAACGATGCCTGGCACAGCCTTCTTAAGCCGGACGACACGATCGGCCTTGTCCCCACGCCCCACCTGAACCAGACTCACCAGGAGGTCGTGGACGCCGTCAAGAGTTCCCTCGTCGCCGCCGGATTCCCAGAGGATAAGATCCTGGACGCCCAGGGAGGACCGGAGAAACCCAAGGCCTGCACAGCGCTCATCGGGCTTCCTGCCTTGAAGGCCCACTGGCTGACGGGTATCGGCACAGTCATGAAGCTGTACATCCGCTATTCAGGAAAACCGAGCAACTACCATGATGCCAACAGCGCCAAGCTGGGAGAGCTCTGGAACCTGCCGTTCGTCAAGGGGAAGACCCGTCTCGTGCTCGTGGACGCCCTTCATCCACTATTCGACAAGGGCCCTCAAGTCGATCCTCGGTACAAATGGGCCTACAACGGTCTGATCGCCGGGACGGCCCCAGTCGCCATAGAGACGGTCTGCCTGCGCATCATCATGGAAAAACGGAAAGCCTATAAGGGCGAGCCCTGGCCGTTGAGTCCCCCGCCTCTCTGTGTTGAAGCCGCGGACAAGGAATATGGATTAGGAACGAGCGACTGGAGCAGGATAAAGGTCGACCTTTCCGGCTGGAAAGAGGACGCCCTCCTCGGTTGACAGCAAAGAAAATGGGGACGATCCTATCCTTTGAAAATCCCTCTCCCTTGATGGGAGAGGTTGGAGGGAGAGGCTGAAAAAAAGAATGCTCCGCGTTATTATCATCTTTCTCGTTTCTCTATCGACAGCGGCGGAGGTCGTCATGGCGTTTCCCAGCGAAGACTTTTTTTCTTTTCTCCCATCCGAGATCGGCGGCTGGAAAAAGGCCGGTCCGCCGAGAACCTATGACAAAACCAACCTTTACGATTACATCGACGGCGGGGCGGAGCTCTATATTTCTTACAATTTTCAGAAGCTCCTGGCCGTCCGGTACAAAGGCGAAGACGACGAAGAGATCGTCATCGACATCTTCGACATGGGCAACTCTTACAATGCCTTTGGCGTTTTCTCCCACGGCCGGGAACGGGAGGACGGCCTTGTCGGCCAGGGGTCCGAGTACGGCGGCGGCCTGCTGACCTTCTGGAAGGATAGGTATTACATCTCGGTCATGGCCTACCCGGAGACGGAAAAGAAAAAAGAGCTCGTCCTGGAGCTCGGACGGAAACTGGACAAGGCGATTCCGGCGGAAGGAGCACTGCCTCCCGTATTGGCCCTTCTCCCGGCGGAGAACCTCGTCCGGGACAGCATCCGCTATTTCCATCACTACATCTGGCTGAACAGCCATTTCTTCATCGCCAGCGAGAACATCCTCCTGATCGACGACGAGACCCAGGCTGTGCTGGCCAAGCACAGGTCCGGAGACAAGGATTTTCATTTGCTCGTCGTTTTGTATCCGGATGCGGGGAGAGCGCAGAAGGCCGGCGAAAGCTTCCTTCGCGAATACCTGCCGGATGCCCACGACGGGATGGCCGAGCTTCCCGACGGCCGCTGGACGGGCTGCCGATGCGAGGACCGTCTGCTGAGCATCGTGTTTAATGCCCCGGATAAGAATACTCTTATTTCCTATCTCGAGACGATCGGACACGAGCAAACTCAAACGAAGTAGCGGCCGTCCGAAAAATTCGGGGAACACGATACTTAATCCGGAAATTAAGCTCATGTCCCCTGAATTCCCCGTGTTTAAATCCATGGATTTCCGTATAATGAATCGGCGACAGGAAAATATCGAGAAGCTCAGATAGCAGGCCCGAGGCGAAAAAAGAACATGATCACCCGGCGTGAATTCATAAAACGGTCGTCCCTGGCCGCGGTCGGCGGGGCCGTTTTCTTGACCCAACCGGAGTGGGCGAAGCTAAAGGCGGACGGTATCGCCGAGGCCGCCGGGGCCGGGAAGACCAAGGTCGTCCTGGTGCGGAATAGAGACGTCCTCGATGAAAAAGGCCGGCCGAAATACGAGATCGTCCAGGAAATGCTGGATGCGGCGATGAAGGAGCTCACCGGAAAACCGGACCCCGTCGCTGCCTGGAAAACTATCATCAAGCCGGACGACATCGTCGGCATCAAGAGCAACGTCTGGACGTTCATCCCGACGACTTCCCAAGTGGAGAACGCCTTGAAAAAAGGGGTCATGGACGCCGGCGTCGCCGAATCGAACATCGCCGTCGATGATCGGGGAGTCCTACAGAATCCGGTGTTCCAGAAAGCGACCGCCCTGATCAACGCCCGTCCGATGAGGGCCCATCACTGGTCCGGGGTCGGTTCGCTGATCAAGAATTACATCATGTTCGTCCCCGATCCCGCCAACTACCATGACGACTCCTGCGCCCGCCTGGCCACAATTTGGAAGAACCCGCTGGTCAAGGGCAAGACACGGCTAAACGTCCTGGTCATGCTGACGCCCCAGTTCCACGGCGTGGGCCCCCACAACTTCAATCCCAAGTACGTCTGGCCCTACTCCGGCCTGATCGTGGCCTTCGACCCGGTCGCGGCGGATGCCACGGGGCTGCGCATCATCCAGGCGAAACGGCAGGATTTCTTCGGGGAGGAACGGCCGCTCAGCCCACCGGCGAAACACATCTTCACGGCCGACACCGAGTACGGCCTGGGCACCGCCGACCCAAACAAGATCGAATTGGTCAAGATCGGCTACGACCAGGACATATTCGTCTAAAACGGAGTGTCACCGAATCAGCGGGCCGTCGCCAGGTCGTCCAGCCGGATATTCCGGCTCTTCAGGGTCGTCCCCTGGACGCGCTCCAGGTCGGCCAAAGACAGGTTGTAATCGATACTGGCGAGGAGTTCAGCCGTCCTGGCGTCCGCCAGGTCCCTTTGGTACTGGAGGACGATATAATTGGTGGAGAGACCCACCTGCAGTTTTTTCTCTTCGGCCTCCAGCTTGCCCGCCGCCAGCTCCCTGGCCAGCCGATAGGCCTGGACACGTTCGTAGTTCGTTTGGGCCGCGCGGACGGCGTTGCGGACTTCCAGGGCGATCTGCTGTTCCCGGTGTTGGAGCTTCAAGACAGCCTGTTCGCGGCTGGCTTTGGCCAGGACGTAATCGGACCTGGTGATCAGCGACGAAAGCGGCAGGGTGAGGGTCAGGCCCACCGACCAATTCTTATACCGGAACTTGAAGGCATCCCGAATGGAATCGGAAGAACTGCCGGGTACCATGCCAACGATAACCCCGGTCAGCGGGTCGTTGTCGAGGTAGAGGATCTGGGTGCCGGATACCCCCGGACTCCAGTAAGACGCCTGCAGGTCCAGCCTGGGGAGGAGCTGGTTGCGGAAATAGCCGACATCGATCGCCTTTGTGTCGAGGTCAACCTGGTCGGCCAGAAGGTCCGGGCGATTCGCCCGGGCCAGAGCCAGCGATTCCTCAAGGGAGACATCCCTTTTTTCAGAGACCGGCGTGTCGGTGGGCACGACCGCTGCCTCGGCATTTTCCTTCTCGGCCTCGAGGTTCATCAGGGTCCTGAGCGCGTCCTGACTGTTGCTGACCATGACCCGGGCCTGGAGAATATCGGCCTCGCGGGTGGCCACCTCGGCCTGGGCGCTCAGGATCTCAATCGGCGCGATCATCCCGACCTCTTCTTCCTTCTGGTTCTTGGACAGAAGGTCACGGGCCAGGTCGAGCGATTGTTGTTTCGCTTTAAGATATTCGATGCTGTGGACAAGGTTCCAATAAGCCTCCTCCACCTGGTAGATCGTATCGATGAGAACGGTGCGGAGCTGGTGCTCGGAGACGTCCTGGTTGTTCCGGGCGACCAGGATCTCCCGGCGGTTGACGTTGAGCCCGAAGTCCTTGAGGAGGGGCTGCCTGAATCCCAGGAGAAGAGTGCTGCCGTAGCGCGGGTTGATGGTCTGGAAATTCCTGTTCGTATCGGTTTTATAGGAAAAAAATGAAGCCGATAGCTCTGTCCCCGTGGGGAGAAGGAGGTCGATCTGTGAGCCGGCGTCATTGTAGCGCGTCGTTATCTGATCGGCGGCATCAATAAAGGAAAATGACGCCGAGTTCGTGTTCTCCCGGCTGTAGCCCAGGCCGAGAACTGGGTAGAATTTTTCCGTGGCCTTGGTAACTGACATCCCGGCCATTTCCGGGCTCAGGATCTCGGCCGCCACGTTCAGGTTGTTCTTCAAGGCCTTAAGGATGCAGTCCTCGAGCGTCAGGGAAAGCTCCTGTGGCCCCGCCAGTCCTAGTGATGCGAGCCCTGCCAAAGCTCCCAACAGACTGATGAACCTTGGTTTTCTTACGGTTGACATTGTGAACCTCCGCGCCGGACGGCGGAATTTTCCCGCGGACCCTCAGTCCACGATCCAGCCGTCCAGCAAATTGATGATCCTCTTCCCGTAGGCGGCGTTTTTCTCGGAGTGGGTCACCTGGATGATGGTCGTCCCTTCCTCGTTGAGTGTTTTGAACAGCTCCATGATCTCCGTTCCTTCGGCGGTGTTGAGGTTGCCGGTGGGCTCGTCGGCCAGGATGAGGCTCGGGCTGGTGATCACAGCCCTGGCCACGGCCACCTTCTGCTGCTGGCCGCCGGAGAGCTGGTTGGGAAAGAGGTCTTTCTTGGCGACGATGTGGAAGCGGTCGAGCATATCACAAACACGACCTTTCCGTTCCGAAGTCTTGACCCTTTTGTAGAGCAACGGCGTTTCCAGGTTCTCGTAGACCGTCAGGTCATCGATCAGATGATAACTCTGGAAAACGAAACCGATATGGTTCTTGTGGAGCTCGGAGAGCTGCTTCTCGGTCATCCTGTGGACGGGTTTTTCCAGGAAGTGATACTCGCCCGAGGAAGGATTATCCAGCATGCCGAGGATATAGAGGAGGGTGGATTTGCCCGCGCCGGAAGGCCCCATGATGGTCAGGAACTCTCCCTGCCTGACTTCCAGGTCGATGTCCCGCAGGACAAAAGTCTTCACGAACCCCGAGGAATAGAACTTGGTGATTCCCTTCAACAGGATCATGCCGGCTCCCCTTGCTTCTTCCGGAACATAATCGGGATAGTCGCGTCCGTGGGAATGCCGATCTGGACGAGCTGCCAGTCTTTATCGCGGTCGCGGATAACCCGGCGGATGACCTCCACCTTGTTTGTCGTCTCCTGGGCATAATCCTGCCAGGCGACGATCTCCACGCGG
>JBAQGA010000065.1:0-22271 GCA_049287565.1 Candidatus Aminicenantales bacterium | reverse complement strand
GCGGAGGGGGGACCCATCGGCTTCTTGCCGATGGGGGGAACCGACGGGACTGGTTCCCCGGGGTGCGGGGGCCAAGGGCGGCCTCCTGCGCCCAGCGAAGTTGTGCAGATAGAAATGCTTGCCATCTCTCTCGCATCCTTGAATTTTTGCTCCACCTGATGTATTTTAGGGAAGTTATGCGGCTGAACAAAAACCAGATCGATCATATGGCCTTCATCATCATCAGAAATCTAAACAAAGAAGGCAAGGTCATCCTGGAAGACCGCAACCGGATCGTCGAGGACATTATCTCCCTGATCACCGTAGAGTTCCAGAAAGAAGACCAACTCGATCAGGAGGTGCGGGAAATCCTGAGCCAGCATATGGAGAAGATCCGCCGGGAGAACATTGAGTACCAGACCATGTTCCGGATGATCAAGACCAAGCTGGCCAGGGAAAGGAACCTCGTCCTATGAGCAGCCGGCTGTCGCGTGAGAAGATCAATTACCTCTCCAAACAGGTCCTCGGCCTGCTCAACAGCAACGACCAGGTCGAGTTCCTGGACGACCCCAACGAAATCCGGCTGATCATCGTCAAGGCCATCGAGGAGGAGATGAGGCTTTACGAAACGCTCGACCGCAAGGCCATCGATAAGATCCAATCCCAGAAGAAGTCCATCGAGGAGGGCAGCCGCGAGTGGGAAATCCTCTACCGCAAGTATTATAACGAGGAGCTGACCAAGCTCGGGAAACTGACCGAGTGATCGGCCATTCTTCTCTATGAGCCCCGCCGTCGAGATCGAAGAACGGGTCCGTTACTCCGAGACGGACCAAATGGGGGTGGCTCACAACAAAAGCTATTTCGAGTGGTTCGAGATCGGCCGGACCGAATTCTGCCGGCGCAAACAGATCCCTTACAAGGAGATCGAAGCGCAGGGCTACTATCTTGTCGTCGTCGAGGCCTTTTGCCGCTACCGGAAACCTCTCCGCTACGACCAAACCTTCATCATCCGGGTAACGCTCCGCGAAAAAACCCTAAAGAAGGTCACCTTCGACTATGAGATCCTGAGCAAGGACGACCGAAAGCTCATCGCCTCCGGGCATACGGTCCATATCGCCACCAATGCCGCCGGCGAGGTCTCCCCCCTGCCTCGGTCGATCCTGGACAAGCTCATCGAGGAATGAGCCCCTTTTTTCTCAGGTAATCCTCCAAGGCCTTATTCCAGGGGGATAAATCCTTGAGGCCGATTTCCCTGGCCCTCTTGTTCTCCAGGACCGAATAGAGCGGCCGGCGCGCTTTGGCCCCGAAACTCTGGGAATCAACCGGCTCCAAGCGGGCCTTTTTTCCCATCAGCGCAAAGACCTCTTGA
Organism: Candidatus Aminicenantales bacterium; assembly: GCA_049287565.1. Taxonomy (GTDB): domain Bacteria; phylum Acidobacteriota; class Aminicenantia; order Aminicenantales; family UBA8522; genus UBA8522. Next base: position 20,923 of record JBAQGA010000065.1, on the reverse strand, counting down.
GCGAACCGGAACCAAGTGCATTCTCCCGCGGAGGTCAGGTGAAAGAGGCCGTAATGGTCGCCGCGGATGAGTTCGCTGACCCGTTCTGCCAATTCCGTTGTGGCGGTCGGAGTCACCCACTGGTCGTCAACCACCCGCAGCACCTTTCCTTCCCCTTCGAGCGCGATCATCCGGTCGACGAAGTTGTACCCTTTCTCGCGGGAGCCGGCCTCCCCGAATAGTCCGCAGGTCCGGATGATGAAATAGCGGTCGAGGAAGGAGCGGACGAAGAACTCACCCGCCAGTTTGGAAACGGCATAGACATTCAGAGGATTCGGCGGGTCGTCCTCGGTGTAAGGTGACCTTTTCCGGCCGTCAAAGACGTAGTCGGTACTGAAATGGACGAGGACGAAATCGAGCTCCCGGGCCAGCCCGGCCAGATTCCGCACGGCCATAGCGTTGACCCGAAAGGCAGCCTCGGGGTCATCCTCGCATTCGTCGACTCGATGAAAGGCGGCGGTGTTGATCACCGCCTCAGGCCTCAGGCTCTCCAGGACGAGCCGCATCTTCAGCGGCTCGGTGATGTCGAAGTCGGGAAAATAAAAGGGTTTAATCTCATCCTTGCCCAGTGTCTTCACCAAGTCGGTCCCAAGCTGTCCGTCGGCGCCGATAACGGCGATTCTCATCTCACCTTACCTCAAAAAAAAGGCCAAGGATCGAATCCTTGGCCTTTTTCGATCTGAATTCTTCGCTGGACTCAGAAAAGGAACCAGAACCCGAACCCGAACTTGTGGTTATCGGCGAAAGAGCGCCCGGAACCGAGCGGCCATCTGATCTGGAACGTCAGGCCTCCCATGTTTTCCGGATTCTTGAAAAGGTCGAAACCAACCCGGCCGACCAGTTCGAAATCGGCGTCGCGCCCTTCTTTGACCGAGGTTGTAAAGCCGAAACCGCCGCCGAAGTAAAGGGGGCCGGCATGGTAATTGATCGTGGCATCGGCCAGGGCGATCGACTTCCAGGGATTCCCTTTGAGCGATATGGCCCCTCCACCCGCGAGGGTGAAGTCCACTTTATCCGGCATGATCCAATACAGCCAATCCACTTCGGCATAGACGTAGGGCCCATGGCTGCCGCGGGCAAAGAAGGGTCCACCCTCCACGGAAAAGTAGCTCCTTTTCTGAGTGACCTCGAGGACCACCCGGCAGGGCTCGGAAACGGCGCCGAAATCATCGGTGACGACGACCGTGATGGCATAGGTTCCCGGTTGGTCGAAAATCTTGTCCCAAATGAAGGGGGCATCGCCGTCCATGAACTTGTCGACCGGATTGCCAGCGGTATCGGTGATGGCGAAATCAGCCTTGGCGACCTGGCCGTCGGGGTCCGTCGACCCGGAGGCGTCGATGCCGATGGGTCTGCCGACCATATTCTTGCAGGGCAGGCAGGAAGTCGTGAGCGAGCAGGTCGGAGGGGCATTGACCATCAGTTTGGCTTCGCAGGAGTTGGTCGACACCTTGTCCTGGGCGTTCGTGGCCCGGCCCTTGAAGGTATAGACTCCGGGTTTGTCGAAGCTTGTCTGCTTTCTTGCCGCTTCGGGCGTGAAGGAGTGGGTCGCGATCTTCTGGCCGTCCGGGCCGAGGACGTCCACTTCCATGGACTTGGCCATCTGGCTGCCGCCCATATCGATGGTCACTTGATCCTTGAGGTTGACCTTGGCCGGTGAGACGGTCAGCGCGCAGGTGGCCGGAGGAAGCTCGAGGTCGGTGATGCTGCGCAGGGAGATATTGCCGCACGGCCTGGGCATGACAAATTCATAGGCCTTGTAATCCTTTTCTACGGTGAAGGAAAAGACTTCCAGGGGCGCCTTGCCGGCCCACTCGATGTCCTGGGCCAATTTCACCTTGCCCTGGGAGCGGAAAAGCATCCATTGCAGCTTGTCACCCACGGAGAGCGATTTCTCCTCAAAGGTCGCGCTCTTGAGCTGCTCCATGAAGGGAAGATAAAGATCGCCGGCCCCGGCCATGTCGAAACCATACTTGATGTCGGCCGAATAACGGTCCACCAGCATCTTCATGACGTCCTGGGTCGGAATCTTTCCCCGGATCCGTACGAAGGTGTACTGGCCGATGCTCTTGAGCTTTTTCGTCTCTGCATATGTGCTCAGAGCGAAAATGGCGATAAAGAGAACGATAAACACCAAGACTTTTTTATTTCTCATCGACGCCTCCTCAAAATGCGTATCGAAGTAAGGAAATAGATATATTTCCTCCTCTTGTATCCTTATAATGAAAAATTGACGTGTTTGTCAAGGAAAAAGGACATTTATTTCCTGGCCTTCGAGCCCAGAAAATAGCGGACGATCCTCCGGATGAGCCCCGAGTCCTGGGCTTCCATCCGCAGGGCGTCCGCGAAAACAGGCGATGTCGGGAGGCCGAGGCCGACGAGGCTCCGGAGAAACTGACGTGCGTCGGGGATATCGATCTCGGGATGGAATTGGATCCCCCAGACGGGCCGGCCGGCGAGTTCACAGGCCTGGATCGGGCACCCCGGGGTTGAAGCCAGGACCCGGAAATCGGTGCCCAGGCCGACGGTCTCGTCAAAATGACTGCAAAATGCGTAGGCCGTCCCTTCTTCCCCCAGAAGACCGCTTTTCTCGATGATATCAATCGGATACCAGCCGACCTCCGGACGGGGACAGCGGCGGACACGGCCGGGCCCGCCGAGGGCCAGCACGAGGAGCTGATGGCCATAGCAGCTGCCGAGGGTAGGATACCTATGTGCCACCGCCTCCCGGACGAACTCGACCTCATCATCGACCCAGGGTTCCCTCTCCACTATCGAAGCTTCGGACCCAGTCAGGATGAAGTGGGTGAAGTCCGCCTTCAATCCCGGGAATCTCCCCTCGGGCGCCCGGAAGGATTCAAAAGGGGCCTCCAAGAACTTCTCCCAGTGCTCGACCGGCTTGTAAACCGTGGGGTCGATCGAATTGTCGATTATCGCTACCCGGACATCTTTTCTTGCTCGAGAGCTCATGGCCCGTCTTACCAAAGGCATCCATTATAGCGGGGGCGGGGAAAAACTCCAATATGACTCTTTCTTACATCTTCAAATTTTGCTATAATCGGTTCTCTTTGAAGGAGGGCAAGCCGTGCACAAAGTCGAAGAAGCCACCGAACTTCATGTCATCACGCCGAACGAGCCCGGCGTCCTGGGCCGAGTGCTGGGAACCCTGGCCAATGCCGCTGTCAACCTCACGGCGCTCTGCGCCTATTCGCAGGAAGACAAGGGGCACTTCTTCTTGATCACCGCCGACAACAAGAGGGCGGAAAAATGCCTCAAGGCCGTCGGCTATAAGGTCAAAACGAACAAAGTGGTCACGGCCGAGATCAGCGACCGCATCGGAGCCGGAGCGGAAATCGGCGCCCTCCTGGGCAATGCCGTCATCGACGTCCAGCACTGCTACGGCACTTCGGCCGGGGTCGGCCGTGCCCTGCTGGTTCTCAAGACCAACCATCCAAAAAAAACGCTGGAAACTTTGAAATAACCGTTCCGGCGAAGATCATTCTCCCCTATTTCAGGGGGATGATCTTGAAGATAACGCCCTTGGGGTCGGGGCAGGTCAGGAACTCCGTCTCCGAAACCCAATCATCGTCGGGGAGCTCCTCCTCCCGCTGCTTGGTGGTCAGGAATGGAAAGAGACTGTTGAGAGCATAGATACAAACTTTCTTGCCCTCAGGGATCTCGATCGTTCCTTCTCCCCGGATGTAGAACGTATCGCCGACCTTGTGCCTGGCCCCGCAGCGTTCTTTGACCTCGGCCACTTCGACCTTCAATTCTTGCATCCCTCCTCCTTTCAGCCCCGACTATACCGACTCTCCCCGAGAATTGCAAATAGGGTTTGTCTTGCTCCCCGTCAGGAACGGGTTGGTTTCGGAAATGCGTTGACAAACCGGATTTGTTTGGAATAAAATAGCCGTCCTGACTGTAGAAGATAGTGAGGAGGCCCATATGGCAGCCAAAGCCGAACCCAATGTCGTCCCGCTTTGCGACGTCCTGCTCGTCTTGCTGATCATCTTTATGGTCATCACGCCGATCGTCCAGAAAGGGATCGACGTCAAGTTGCCGGAGACCTCGACCGACACCAGCGGAGGAATGCCCACGGGGTTGATCGTCCTGACGATGAAGAAAGATTTGTCGGTGCTGATCAACCAGCAGGAGGTTGACCTCAAGGTTCTCCAGGACGAGCTCCGACGCATCTATTCAGCCCGTCAGGACAAGACCATTTTCATCCGGGCGGATGCCAAGATCCCTTACGGCCGGGTATTGGAAATGATCGACATCGCCAAGGGAGCCGGAGTGGAGACTCTGGGGATCATCCCTGAGTATTTCACAGAAGAAGAGATCTAGCGGCCCGTCCGATTCAAACTCGCCGGCCCCTAATTCCCGCCTCGCTTATTTGATCGGACCGATCACTTCCCGGGATATAACCAGCCTCTGGATCTCGTTCGTCCCTTCGTAGATCTGGAGAAGTTTGGCGTCCCGCATCAGCTTTTCCATAGGGTAGTCCCTCATGTAGCCGTAGCCGCCGAAAAACTGCAGGGCTTCGACCGTCGTCCGCATGGCCACGTCCGAGCCAAAACACTTGGCCATGGCCGATTCCCTGCCGCAGGGCTTGCCCTGATCCATCAACCAGGCGGCGTGCCAGACGAGATGGCGGGCCGCGTTGATCTCCATGGCCATTTGGGCGATCTTGAAAGCAGTGTTCTGGAAGAGGGCGATCGGTTTTCCGAATTGCACGCGCGTTTTGGCATAATCGATGGCATACTCGAGGGCCGTCCTGGCCACGCCGACGCCGGCGGCGCCGACCGAGGCGCGGGTCTTGTCCAGTGTCTTCATGGCCACGATAAAACCCATGCCCTCTTTGGCCAGCAGGTTCTCGACCGGCACCCGCACATCCTCGAAAAAGAGCTCCGTGGTGTTCGAAGCCCGGTGTCCCAGCTTGTCCTCTTCCTTGCCGACGACGATGCCGGGCGTCGCCCGCGGCACGATGATGGCGCTGACGCCGCGAATCCCCTTGTCGGGATCAGTCAGGGCGAAGACGACATACAGGTCGGCGATCCCCCCGTTGGTGATAAAGCACTTGGAGCCGTTGATGATATAGTGGTCACCGTCCCGCAGGGCCCGCGTCTTGGTGGCGCCGGCGTCCGAGCCCGCCTCCCGCTCGGTCAGGCAGAAGGCGGCGAAATCCATCTTCTTGGTGAACGGGACCAAGAATTTCTTTTTCTGCTCGTCCGTCCCGAAGAGGATGATGGGGGTGAAGGCCAGCGAGCTGGCCATGATGGTGGTGAACATTCCGGCGCAGCCGGCGGCCAGTTCCTCACTGATGATGGCGATCTCCAGCTCTTTCAGCCCGCCGCCGTCATACTCCTGCGGGATGTTGCAGGTGAGGAACCCGGCTTCAAAGGCCTTCTTCATGATCTCTTCCGGGAAATCGTCTCCCTTGTCGTACTTGGCGGCGTTCGGCCGCATCTCCTTAACCGCAAACTCGCTGGCCATGTCCCGTAGAGCCTTTTGTTCTTCGTTCAAGCTGAAATCGATCACGGTGTCCTCCTCGTTGGTTTCTTGAAGATTCCGCCAACTTTATATACTGGAAAAGAAGATAAAGTCAATCCGGCTCCGCTGGAGTCGGCCGTCCCTCCCCCTCTTCGGGGACTATAAATCCTTCCCTGATCAAGCGGAAGGACGCGTTCCTGAGGTCGAAGACTTCGGTCACAACATCCTGTGGCCGAAGGCCGCGGCGGGACAGGTGCGGGAGCTCGAGAACGAGTCGCCTGCCTTCTTCATCGAGCCGGAAACCGGCCTGAGAATCCGAATGCCTGGCCAAGAATTCGGACAATTCCCTTTCAATAAATTCGAAGTCGCTTTCCGCCTCCGCCCCGACTGCTCTTTTCCTGGCTTCCAGAGCCGAGCGAACCTCACGATCCCGCAGGTCCAACGAGTAGATCATCCCTTTGATCCGCTCGCCGAGGGAGGCTTCGGTTTCGGCCACAGCACGCACCCCAAGGTACCGAATCCCCGGACGTACGGAGCGGTTGAGACGCCGGAGCAGAGCCCTTTCCTGGAATCGGAAACAGGACTTAAATTCGAGACGCTCCTCTTTCGCCTCCATACCCAGTGGAAGTGCGGGCCCATAGGACACGAGCATCTTGGGGTGAAAGCCTTCTGAATGGGCGACCCTGACTCCCGCCCGGCGCAAGGACCGTTGCAGGTGATTGGTCAGGTCGCGGTGGGACAGGAACCGGGCCAGGCCGGACTTTTCGTAGATGACTTCGTAGCGCTGGACCTTTTCCGCCCGCCATCCGAAGGATGTGGGCCGTGGGGCCGCGGCCGCGGCGGCGGGCCGGTACTTCTTTTTAGGCCGGAGCCGGGAATCGCAGCCTTGGCACTGGCGGCAGTCGCTTGCCAGGCAGGAAGCCGTCCTTTCCTCCCGCCCGGCTTTCTCGAGCTCGCCCAGGAGGAACTCCTTTCTAATCCCCGTATCGATGTGGTCCCAGGGGAGGACCGTCCGGTGATCAATGGGACCGAGGTAAACCCGATAATCCCTTTTTTCTGCGGCTAAGGCTTCCTCCCAGATCGAGAAATCGAAACGGTCCCGCCAGCTGTCGAACCGGGCGCCCCTTTTCCAGGCCCGGACAAGCACCGGGCCCAGCCGCCGGTCTCCCCGGGAAAAAATGCCCTCCAGGACAGAGCTTCGCGTCGGGTGGGCTTTGATCGCGACCGTCCGGCAGCGGCTCAGTCTTGAACGGATGAACCGCTGCTTCTCCCCCAGCGTCGGCGCGTCCTCCATGGGGATCCATTGGAACGGCGTATGCGGCTTGGGGATGAAAGAGGACAGGCTGAGGTTGATGCGGGGCGCCGCCTTGAGGAAGGTCTTTCCCAGCCGCACGATCTCCTCAACGAGGCGAACGATTCCCTCCAGGTCCTCCTCCCTCTCGGTGGGCAGCCCGACCATGAAATACAGTTTGAGGAGTTTCCAGCCGCGGCTAAAAGCGTGGGCCGCCGCTTCCAGGATATCCTGGTTGCCGAGCTCCTTGTTGATGACTCGCCGCAGCCTGTCCGTTCCCGCCTCCGGAACAAGCGTGAAGCCTGTTTTGCGGACCCTGAGGATGTTCTCGGTCACGGCCGGCGACAGCCCCCTGGGGCGCAGCGAAGACAGAGAAAGCGAGATCTTCTGCCCGGCCAGATCGTCCATCAGAGCGGTGACTGTCTCTTCGAGGAAGGGATAATCGCTGATCGAGAGCGCCGACAACGAAACATCTTCGAATCCCGTCGCTGCCAGACTCCTCCGCACCTTCTTCCGGACGAGCGCCGGTTCCATGACTCGATACGGGAAATAGATACTGGTGGCCTGGCAAAAACGGCAGCGCTGGGGACAGCCCCGGGCCACTTCGATGGCCACCCGGTCGAAAACGGCCTGGACATCGGGCACGACGACCGCTTCGGGAAAGGAAGGTTTGCCGGGATGGGCTATGACTCTTTTCCTGATCCTTGCCGGCGCTCCGCTTTTCGGCCTCCGGGCCAGGAGCGGAGAGCCGGCGGGAAAGTCGCTTTCATACAGGCTGGGCACATAAATTCCGGAAATCTCCGCCAGCCCGTTCAGGATCTTTTCTCTTCCCGCTCCGGTCTTGCGCCGGGAGATGAGGTATTCGGCGATCTCGACGAAAGCGTCCTCGCCGTCCCCGAGGAGGAAGGCGTCGAAGATGTCGGACACCGGCTCCGGGTTAAAAGCCGCGGGGCCGCCGGCCAGGATGAGCGGACAGCCCTCTCCCCTTTCCGCCGAAAGCAGGGGGATGCCGCCGAGGTCCAGGATGGTCAGGATGTTGGAATAGTTGAGCTCATAGAGGAGCGAGAAACCGAGGATGTCGAACTTCCGAAGCGGGAGTTTGTTCTCCAGTGAAAAGAGCGGAAGGCGGCGGGAGCGCAGCGTCTCTTCGAGGTCCGGCCAGGGCGCGAAAACCCGCTCCGCCAAGAGCGCCGGATGGGCGTTGAGGATGTCGTAGAGGATCTTCTGCCCGAGGTAGGACATACCGATCTCGTAGACGTCGGGAAAGACCAGGGCGATCCTGGCCTCGACCGACGTCGGATCCTTGCGCACGGCGTTCCATTCTCCTCCGATGTACCGCCCGGGCTTCTCGACCTGCTCGAGGACATCTTCCAGGGTGTTTTCTTTGCTCATGCCATCACAATGAAGGAATGAACTCGGAGAAGCGGTTTAGATATTGGCGAACCGCCTCATCTTGACGTTCAACACAAGCCCCACTCCCAGGCAATTGGCCAGGAGCGAAGATCCGCCGTAGCTGAGCAGCGGGAGCGGGATACCGACGATCGGAAAGAGGCCGATGACCATGGCCACATTGACGAGAAACTGAAAGGCGATCATCAGGCTGACCATGAAAACGATATAGACTCCGGCCCGGTCACGTGATTTCCCGGCCGCCCCGAACAGCCTTGAGAGGAAGACTGCGAACAGGAACAACACGGCGCTGACACCGATGAACCCGAGCTCCTCGCCGACCACCGAGAAGACGAAATCCGTATGCCTGGCCGGCAGGAATCTGAGCTGGCTTTGGGTCCCCTTGGTGAACCCTTTGCCCAGAAGACCCCCCGAGCCCAAGGCGATCTTGGACTGGAGGATATGATAGCCGGAGCCCTGCGGGTCGCGGCTGGGGAAGACCACAGTCGTCAGCCTCTTTTTCTGGTAGTCCTTAAGGTAGAAGTTCCAGCCGGCGAGCCCGGCCAGGACCGCCAGCAGCAGGATCCAAATCACCGCTCTCCGCCTCAGTCCCGCCAGGATCAAAGCCCCCAACAGAAGGGGAAGGAAGCTCACCGCCGTCCCCAGGTCCGGCTGCAGGGCGACGAGCATAAACGGAAGGGCGACGAGCCCGCAACTCGCCAGCGCGCCGCTCAGGTTGACATAGCTCTTCTTGTATTCCGCGAAGAGACGGGCAAGGACCAGGATGACAGCGATCTTGGCAAGCTCTGACGGCTGGATCTGGAAGAACGGCAGCCTGATCCAGCTTCCCTTGCTGATGAACCGGCTGAAGACCAGCATCAACGCCAGGACGAACGTCACAGCGCCGTAAAGATAGAAAGAGAATGTCAACAGGACCTGGTAATCGATTGCCAGGAGAACGAAGAGGGCGATGAGGCTTGCGGCAAGAAAAATAAGTTGCTTCCAGTGATAGTCACCCGGGAGGTAATGGGAAGCGCTGTAAATGACAAAGACTCCGACGAGGGAATTCAGGACAAGCAGGCCGATGAGAATCCAATCGATGTTATCGAACAGCCGCCGGTCAATCATATTTTTCCCTATAGAGCGAAAAAAGCTCTTTAGCCAGGGGGGCGGCGGTGGCCCCTCCCATCCCGCCGAACTCGACGAGCACGGTGACCACTACCTGCGGGTTGTCCCGCGGCGCGAAACCCGAGAACCAGGAATGGGTCTTGACCTCTTTGTCCAATTTCTCCGCTCTCTCCCGGCCGATAACCTGGGTGGAACCCGTTTTGCCGCAAACTTCGAAACCTTCCACCTTGGCTCCCCGCGCGGTCCCCTCTTCGTTGACGCATTTCCACATGCCCCGGATGACCTTCTCGAAAAGATCGGCCTTGATCCTGCCGGAGGAAACGCTGTTCGCGCCCGCGTCCGGCTTTCCGGCTTGAGGAGAGGCCGGAGACTGGAGCAGATGGGGAACGATCCGGCGACCCCGGTTGGCCATGACGGCCGTATGGACGGCGACCTGGAGGGGTGTCACCAGCATCGGTCCCTGCCCGATGGACACGGAGATCGTCTCTCCGGGGTACCAGTTCGAATTCCGAAACGTCCGACTCCATTCCGAGCTCGGCACGAGACCTTCTTTCTCACCGGGCAGATCGATCCCTGTTTTATCGCCGAAGCCCAGGAGCTCGGCGTATTCTGCGATCCGGTCGATGCCCATCCGGCGGCCGACGTTGTAGAAATAGATGTTGCAGGAATGGCGGATGGCCTCGATCAAGCTGAGGGTTCCGTGTCCACCACTGTGCCAGCAACGAAAAGGACGGCCGTAGATCCGAGTGCTGCCGGCGCAGAAAAAGGCGGTCTGCTCTGTGATCACGCCTGCATCCAGGGCCCCGAGAGCCATGGTCAGCTTGAAAACCGATCCCGGGGAGTAGAGGCCCCGGATGGCCCGGTTCTCCAGGGGATGGTCCGCCCGGCCGACGAGGTCCATCCATTCCTGGGGCGAGAATCGGGTGATGAATTTATTCGGGTCGTAGGTGGGAAAGCTGGCCAGGGCCATGACGTCTCCGTTGCGGGGATCGAGGATAACGATGGCTCCTTCCCGGCCCTCGAGGAGCTGGGTGGCCTTCTTCTGGAGGTCGAAATCGAGGGTGAGGCGGATATCCCGACCCGGAATCGGCTCGATCCTGGACACTTCACCCCGGCTGCGGCCCTGGCTGTCCACGATCTCCAGCCGGCGGCCGTCCTTCCCCACGAGAACGGATTCATATTGTCTTTCCACCCCGGTCCGGCCGATCATATCGCCCAGACTCCGTTCCGGATAAAGGCCGCTCTTCAGCTCCAGGTCGGTCAGCTCTTGCATATAACCGATGATATGGGCCGCCAGGCTCCCGAACGGATAGTTCCGCCGGGGGTCGGTCTCGACGACAAGCTCGGGAAGTTCGAGCTGCCGCGCCTCGACACGGGAAACATCCTTCAACTCCAGGTTGTCCATGACGACGATGGGACGGAAATCCGGAAGGGATTCGTACTTGGCGATCCGTTTGCGCAAGTCTTCCGGCATGATCCCCAGGAGCCGGCCGATCTCGACGAGCGAGCGGTCGTAGTCGCGGCAGTTCTCCCGGACGATCGAAGCCTTGAACGAGGCTGCGTTATCGGCCAGAATGACAGCGCTCCTGTCCAGGATCAATCCGCGGGGGGCGGGAATCAGGCCCTCCCGCGTCCTGTTGGCTTCCGACAGGGTCCAGTATTTCCGGTGGTCGAGGATCTGGACCTTCCAGCAGAAAAAAAGAAGAAGCAGCAGAAGAAAGCCGATGACGATGGCGATCTGGCGCGTCCTCGTCAGGATGAGCGACAGGTCTTCGTAGATCTTGCCTTTTTCCATCGCCGCACCCTACGGGATCTCCGCTCCCGCTTTCCGTTTGAATTGGAACAATAAGGTGACGAAAACGGCCGTGAACAGAGACTGGAGAAAAACGAGCCCGCCGCCGGCGGACCATTTCTCGCCGAAAAGAAAATGGACCAGGAATTTCCAAAGAGCCAGCTCAGCGGCCGCCATGATCAGGATAAAGACGAAAGTCCGGCTGGGGGGCAGGACATTGATCTTTCTGGAAATGTATCCCGCGCCGAACCCCAGAAGGGTCTTCGTCAACCCGCCCACGCCGAAGACTCCCAGGGACAGGGAATCCTGAAGGAGACCGCAGGCTGTTCCCATGACCGCTCCGAAAACCTCCTGCCGGGTCAGGCCGAAATAGAGGACAACCCAGGAGAAGGTATTGAAAACGACCAGAAGGGAAGGAGAGATCTTGCCAAAAACGGTATGAAGCACGACGGCCAGGATGAGTCCGGCGATGACCTCTCTGGAACGCCTCATTGTCTTCTTACCTCAAGACAGGTCCCTCAGGTCGACGGTGAAGACAGCCACCTGGTCCAGCTCGGAAAGGTCGAAATAGGGCTCGACGACGATCTTTTTGAACAGCTCGGTCTCCGGGGTGATGATCGAGAGGATCCGCCCGACAGGGATCCCGGACGGATAGACGCCATCCAGCCCGGAGGTCAGGATTTCCTCGCCCACTGTGACCTCCCTGTTCGTCTTGACGATATACTTCAAAATGCATTTTCCCTTGGCATCTCCCTGCAGGATGCCGATGACCCGGAAGCGCTCCGAATAGACACCCACGCCGCTGTCCCCGTCAGTGATGAGCTGGACGCGCGCCTGCTTGCTGGAGACGGGCTCGACCACCCGGCCGACCAGATGGGCTTTCTTGTCCAGGACGACCATATCTCTGTGAACGCCGTCGGCCGCTCCCTTGTTCAGCTCGATGGAATTGAAGATCTGGCTGGAATCAAAACCGATGACCGAAGCCACCAGCACCGACCGGGAGAGCGTCGAGAGAAGGCCCTGGATCTCCTCGGCCCCTTTGAACTTGAGGAGCAGGTTCTGGAGCGCCAGGTTTTCCTGCCGAAGCTCCAAGACCTCACTTTCCAGGGCTCGATTCTGCCGCCGGAGATCGCGGAAATAGAAATAGTTCTGCCAGAAATCCTTCAAGCCCTGGAAAAAAGACCCGACGCCGTGCTGCAGCGGTGTGAAGACGGCGAAGACCGCCCGCTCGAAATAGGCCGGCTCGTCGCCCCTAGGCACCTGGATCGAGATGAGTAAGAGATGGACGAAAACGAGTCCCAACAAGAGAGCAAAACGTCTTTTTTCTTTCAAGCCCCGTCAGTCGAGAGCGATTTTTTTTAGGAGGTCGAGGTCGTCCAGCAACCTGCCCGCTCCGAGGACGACGCTGGTCAGGGGATCCTCGGTGACGAAAACAGGCAGCTGGGTCTCTTCCCGGAGGCGCTTGTCCATGTTCCTGAGGAGCGCTCCTCCCCCGGTGAGGACGATGCCCCGGTCGATGATGTCCGCCGAGAGTTCGGGCGGTGTCCTTTCCAGGGCGATGCGCACGGCGTTGACGATCGCCGAGACGACGTCCTCCAGGGCTTCGCGGATCTCCTGGTCGTCGACGACGATCGTCTTGGGAATGCCCTCCCGCAGGTCCCGGCCCTTGATCTCCATGGTCAGGGGCTCGTCCAAGGGATAGGCCGAACCGATCTGCATCTTGACGGCCTCGGCCGTCCGCTCACCGATAAGCAGGTTGTATTTCTTCTTCAGGTAGGAGATGATCTCCTCGTCCATTTCGTTCCCGGCGATACGAATGGAATGGTTAAAAACGATTCCGTGGAGCGAGATGACGGCAATGTCAGTGGTGCCGCCGCCGATGTCAACGATCATGTTGCCGGTCGGCTCGGTGATAGGGAGGTCCGCGCCGACCGCCGCCGTCATCGGCTGTTCCACGAGATAGACCTCGGAGGCCTTGGACTTCATGGCCACGTCCTTGACGGCGCGTCGCTCGACCTGGGTGACCCCCGTTGGGATGCCGATGACGATGCGCGGCCGCAGCCAGAAACCGCGGTTGTCAGTGGCCTTCTTAATGAAGTAGTCGAGCATTTTCTCGGCGATCTCAAAATCGGCGATGACGCCGTCGCGCATCGGCTTGATGGTCGTGACCGAGGTCGGCGTTTTGCCCAGCATCTCCTTGGCCCGGCCTCCGACGGCCTCGACCTTGCCGCTGATCCTGTTGACGACGACGATCGAGGGCTCCTGGACAATGATCCCTTTTCCCTTGAGGAAGACGAGTGTATTGGCCGTCCCCAGGTCGATGGCCAGGTCGCAGAACAAGCGGTCCTTGAACCAGCTGATAATGCTCATGATTTTCCTTCGGAGTGCTCTATTGTATGCCAGACGAATCCTCATTTGCAAGTACCGGGGACACTCCCCCCTATTTATTGGCTTGACTAATGGCGGCGAATTTTAATATACATAGGTAAATTTCATGGTCCACGTCTGGAAAGAAAGGAGCGAGGGATGAGTTACCAGCCGTTTGTTCCCGAGAAAACCAACATGAGGGAATTCACCATCAAGGCCCTTATCCTGGGCGTCATCATGACCGTGATCCTGGGCGCCGCCAACGCCTACCTGGGGCTGCGGGCCGGGATGACCATCGCCGCCACCTATCCGGCGGCGGTCATCGGCATGGCCATCCTGAGGCTGATGAAAGGGTCCATCCTGGAAGAGAACATGGCCCGGACGGTGGGCTCGATCGGTGAGTCCGTCGCCGCCGGAGCGATCTTCACCATCCCGGCGTTCATCATCTCCGGGGCCTGGCTCAGGTTCGACACCGTCGACGCCTACATCAAGTCAACGGCCCTGATGTTCGTGGGCGGCCTTCTCGGGATCATGTTCGTGACCTTCCTGAGAAGGGTCATGGTGACCGATCCCGAGCTCGGCTTTCCCGAATCGGTGGCCGCCTCGGAGATCCACAAGGCCGGTCAGAAAGGCAGCCAGGGGGCCAAGTTCCTTTTCCAGGCGATGGCTTTGGGAGCGCTGATCTACTCGCTGGGTGTTGTCAAGCTCTTCGCCGCCACCAAGGAGTTCATCCTCAAGGTTGGCACCATCGGGGCCAGCTTTGTCCGCCTGGGAACCGACAAGGCAGCCCCCCGGGTCGATGCCGGGGGCACCGTGGCCGTCTCGGGTCCGGGTATCTATCCGGCCTACATCGGCGTCGGCTACATCATCGGGCCCCAGCTGGCCTCGCTCAATTTCGCCGGCGGTGTGCTGGCCTGGGGACTCTTCGCCCCGCTTCTGATGTTCTTCCTGGGGCCCCAGCTCGTCGAAAAATTCTACGGACCCGGCGTCGCCATGGCCAGCGTCGCCTGGCCCGACATGATGCTCGATGTCTGGAAGTTCATCATCCGGCCGATCGCCGTCGGCGGAATGCTGGTCGGCGCCGGCTACACTCTCTTCCGAATGAGAAAAAACCTCGCCGCCGGTGTGAAGCGGTCGATCGGCGACGTCAAGAAAGCCTCGGGTCAGGTGCAGGTCACATCCCGTTGTGAAAAAGACCTGAACATCCGGATCGTCCTGGGCCTTCTCGGCGTCACGGTCGTGATGATGGTCTTTGTCTACAAGATATTCTCCGGTTCCTTCGCCTCGGCGATCCTGGCGGCGCTCGTCATGGCCGTGGCCGGGTTCTTCTTCGCCGCCGTATCGGGGAACCTGGTCGGCCAGATCGGATCGTCGAACAACCCCATTTCCGGCCTGACCCTGTCCACCCTGATCATCGCCGCCCTGCTCATGGTCCTCGTTGGGGCCACCGGAGTCAGCGGCGTGGCCGCCGTGCTCGGCGTCGCCGCCGTGGTCTGCGTTTCATCGGCCGTGGCCGGAGAGATGCTCCAGGACCTCAAGGTCGGACACATCCTCGGCGGCACGCCGTGGAAGATGCAGGTCGGCAACGTCTTCGGCGTCCTGCTGGCCTCTCTCGTCCTCTACTTCCCGCTGCTCGTGCTCCACGGCGCCTTCCAGTTCGGCAGCAAGGAGCTCCCCGCGCCCCAGGCCGGGCTGATGGCCGCCCTGGCCCAGGGCATCGTCGGCAAAGAGATGGCCTGGCCGCTGGTCATCGTCGGAATGCTCATGGGATTTGCCATGATCCTGGTCCAGGTCCGCTCTCCTATGCTCGTGGCCGTCGGGATGTACCTCCCGCTGGAAACGACCTTCGCCATTTTCTGCGGCGGGATGATGAAAGGGATCGTGGACCGGATGGCCAACCGCAGAGGTCTCAATCCCGCCCAGAAGACGCGCGTCGAGAACGTCGGCATCCTGCTGGCCTCGGGTCTGATCGCCGGAGAAGCCCTCACCGGTCTGGTGCGCGCCACCTGGAAATTCCTGTTCTTCCAGAAGGTCCTGGGAGCCGATATCCCGGAGATCTTCGTCAATGCCAGCTACTATGTCGGCCTGGGCGTGCTCGTCCTCATCGGAGTCTATCTGGTTTATCTTCCGCTCCGCAACGCCGGCAGAGCTGACGAGCCGCCCCCGCCGTCCGCGGTCGTATAGCTCAGGATTGCGGGTCAGAAGTACGCTGATTTTCCCCGGCGAGGAAAATCAGCTCCGACTCCGCAATCCTTCGCTTGCCAAAAGGAAATTTGAAAAAAAACTGTGTCTGTCCTAAAATAAAAACAGATTAGACATGCCTTTACGCAAAATCGTCACCTTCGGACATCCTGTCCTTCACCGGGCGGCTTTGCCTATCCAGGAGATCGACCAGGAGATCGTCGATCTCGCCCGCGACATGGTGCTCACCATGCACGCCGCCCCGGGCATCGGCCTGGCCGCCCCCCAGGTCGCGGCCGGCAAGCGCCTCATCACCGTCGACCTATCGGTGGGCGAAAAACCGGAAGAACTCATCGTCCTGATCAACCCGGAATTCCTGGAGGCCGACGGCGAGGCCGTCTCCGAAGAGGGCTGCCTCTCGGTCCCCGGGGTGCACGAAAACGTCCGGCGGCCGGCCCGAGTGTTGGTCAAAGGGACCGATCTCAAGGGAAAAGAAAAGGTCATCGAGGCCACAGGAACCCTGGCCCGGGTGTTCTGCCACGAATTGGACCACATTGACGGACGCCTTTTCATCGAGCACCTTTCCCCCTTGAAAAAGGCGCTGGTCAAGAAAATACTGAAAAAAGCGAAGGAAAGCAGCGAAGGGGAATGAGGATCGTCTTTTTCGGCAGCCCCAAGGCCGCCCTGCCGGTGCTCGAACGGTTGATCGAAGGCGGTCACGACATCCCGCTGGTTATCACCCAGCCCGACAAGCCGGCCGGACGCGGCAAAGAGCCGACGCCTCCCCCGGTCAAAGAGGCGGCGCTCGGGCGCGGGATCGCCGTCCTGCAGCCGGAAAAAATCCGGAAAGACCAAGGCATCCTCGAAACCCTGAAGACAATCGCTCCCGACATCAACGTGGTCGTGGCCTACGGGCAGATCATCCCGGCCGCGGTTACCGACCTCCCCCGCCTAAAGTCAATCAATGTCCATTTCTCGCTGCTGCCCAAGTACCGGGGCGCGGCTCCCGTTCAATGGGCCATCCTCAACGGCGAGGAGAAGACGGGTGTGACGATCTTCGAGCTCAACGAAAGGATGGACGAAGGGGATATCCTCAGTCGCCTGGAAGTGGACATCCGACCGCGGGAAAAGGCGCATGAGCTGGAGGAGAGGCTCTCCCGCCTCGGAGCCGAACTCTTGGTCAAAACGCTGGAACGGATCGAGCACCTCCCCCATACTCCCCAGGAACATGCGCAGGCCACGCCGGCGCCGCGGCTCCATAAGGATCAGGGCCGGATTGACTGGACAAAGGACTGTGTCTCCATCGACCGCATGGTCCGAGCCTTCTCCCCATGGCCGGGAGCGTATACGTTCTTCCGCGGTCAGCGGCTGATCGTCCACGAAGGAACCCTTCTGCCCGCTCCGGCCCCGACCCCACAGCACGGGCGCATCGTCGAGTTTCGAAAGGAAGGTCCGCTCATCTCTTGTGGAGGAGGCGGCGCCTACCTCATCGCCCGCCTGCAGCGGGAGAACAGAAAGGAGATGGCGGCCGCCGATTTCCTGCGCGGGACAAAAATGGAAGTCGGCGATTTTCTGGGATAGGCAAAGGGGGAAAACCGGCTATTCTTCTTCGAGGATATAACTGTAGGGGTTGACCGGCTTGTTGTTGAGGCGGACCTCATAGTGGAGGTGCGGTCCCCGGGCCTTCCCGGTCTTGCCCACCAGGCCGATGACATCTCCCCTCTTGACCCTCTGGCCGGATTTGACCAGGAATTTACTGAGGTGGAGGTAATGGGTGGTGACCCCGCTTCCGTGGCTGATGATGATATTCTTGCCGCCGATCTTGTCGTTGCCCAGAGAGATGACGATGCCGTCGGCGGTGGTCACGATCGGATTTCCGAAATTGGTGGCGATGTCGATCCCGTAGTGGAACTGCCGCTTACCGGTGAAGGGGTCTGCCCGGTAGGCGAAGGGAGAGCTCACCCAACCGATGGTCGGCCAGATGGTCGGTGTCGAGGCCAGCTTGATGGTCTGGGCCTCAAAATATCTGGCCAGGACGTCCAGGTTCTTCCCCACATCCTCGGCCTTCTGGGTCAGAGCCTTGGCCTCCTGGAGAGAAACGGTCTGACCGGCGGGCGGGATGGACGGCCCGCCGTCGTTCTCAGCCGGCTCGATTCCCGTCGTGTCACCCCCGCCGATACCGAGCTCTTCCATGACCTCCGGCGACCGCAGCCCGGCCATGACGTTGAGCTTCCTGGCGTAGTTTTCGAAGTTTCTGACCGTTTCCCGAAGCTTCTTGATGGACTGTTCATACTCGGACAGCGTCCGCTTCTGCTGGGAGTTCTCGCTGAGAAGAGTCCTATATTTAGCCCGGGTGACGTTCATGGAGAAATAGTCGACCAGGAATCCCGCCAGGGCGACCGAGGCGAAGATGCCGACCGCACCGAGCACTTTCAGGGTCTTCTGGGACAGGGTGATGGTCTTGAACCTCTGGGCGCAATGCGGGACGATGATCAGGGAAAGGAATTTTTTGGCCATAACGTGTCCTTCTTGATTACCAGATTCGGCCGGACCTGTCAAGGGCTTCGCCGCTGTTTTTTCCCTCTCCGGCCGATGGTTTCCTGGATCCAGCGGACGATCTCTTGAGTGGACGTCCCGGGCGGAAAGATCTCCCGGACGCCGATCTTTTTCATCCGCGGGACATCCTTTTCCGGGATGATCCCGCCAGCGATCACGGGGATGTCCTCCGCTCCTTTGTCTTTCAGGAGCTTGATGATCCTGGGGAACAGGATGGGGTGGGCGCCGGAGAGAATGCTCAGGCCGATGAGGTCGGCGTCTTCCTGGATGGCGGCGCTGACGATCTCCTCCGGGGTCCGCCGCAGCCCCGTGTAGATGACCTCCATGCCGGCATCCCGGAGGGCCCGGCAGATGACCTTGGCGCCGCGATCGTGGCCGTCCAAGCCGGGCTTGGCGACCAAGACCCTGATCTTCTTGACTGGCATGCTCACCTCCATCGCCCGGCGGTCATCAAAACGTCACCGGTTCCTGGTATTCGCCGAAGACGTCCTTCAGGGCGTCCATGATCTCTCCCAAAGTCGCGTAGGCCTTGACGCATATCAAGAGATAGGGCATGAGATTCCGGTCATCGCGGGCGGCTCTCTTCAGGTCGGACAGCGAGCTTTTCGCCGCCGCTTGGTTCCGGGTCTTCCTGACCTTCCGCAGCCGGGCCACCTGCTGACGGGCCACGGTCTCGTCGATTTCCAGGAGGGGGATCGGCTCGTGTTCCATCGCGAAGGCGTTCACTCCGACGATGATCTTCTCCCCGGCGTCGACGGCCTTCTGGTACCAGTAGGCGCTGTCGGCAAGTTCCTTCTGGGGAAAGCCGAGTTCGACCGCCTTGACCATCCCGCCCATATCATCGATCTTCTTAATGTAGGACTTGGCTTCGTTCTCCATCTCCCGGGTCAAAGCCTCGACGAAATAGGCCCCGCCGAGAGGGTCGATAATGTTAGCGACACCACTCTCATGGGCGATGACCTGCTGGGTCCGGAGGGCGATGGTGACGGCCTCCTCGGAAGGCAGGGCATAGGTTTCATCGAGGGAGTTGGTGTGCAGCGATTGCGTGCCGCCGAGGACTGCGGCCAGCGCCTGGAGGGCCACCCGGACGACATTGTTGTACGGCTGCTGGGCCACGAGCGAGACGCCCGACGTCTGCGTATGGAAGCGGAGCCACCAGGAGCGGGGATTGCGGGCGCCGAAGCGGTGGCGCATGACCTCGGCCCAGATCCGGCGGGCCGCCCGGAACTTGGCGATCTCCTCGAAGAAATCGTTATGGGAGTTAAAGAAGTAAGATAGACGGGGCGCAAACTCGTCGATCTCGAGACCGCGCTCGAGACCCCACTCGACGTATTCGATGCCGTCCCGGAGAGTGAAGGCCAGTTCCTGGACCGCCGTGGCTCCGGCCTCCCGGATGTGGTAGCCGGAGATGGAGATGGTGTTCCAGCGGGGGACTTCCCTGGCTCCGTATTCGAAGGTATCGACGATGAGCTTCATCGAGGGGCGCGGCGGGAAAACGAAGGTCTTCTGGGCGATGTACTCCTTGAGGATGTCGTTCTGGATGGTGCCGGAGATGACCTTTGGCGAAACGCCCTGTTTCTCGGCTACCGCGATGTACATGGCCCAGAGGACCGCGGCCGGAGCGTTGATCGTCATCGAGGTCGTGATCTTATCGAGGGGGAGTCCGCGGAAGAGGACCTCCATGTCGGCCAGGGAATCGATGGCCACACCGCACTTCCCGACCTCCCCTTTAGCCAGGGGATGGTCGGAATCGACGCCCATGAGCGTGGGAAGATGGAAGGCGACGCTCAACCCGGTCTGGCCGTGGGCCAGGAGGTATTTATAGCGCTTATTTGTATCCTCGGCCGTCCCGAACCCGCTGAACTGGCGCATCGTCCAGGGCCGGCCCCGGTGCATCGTCGGATGGATGCCCCGGGTGAATGGGTATTCCCCCGGAAAATTCAGGTCCCGGAGGTAATCGAAGCCCGGCAGGTCGGCCGGCGTGTAGAGTTCCTTGATCGCCTTTCCGGAGACCGTGGTGAAGGCTCTCGCGGGAGCGCCGGCGTCCAAAGCCTTGGCATATCGGTTTCTTTTCCAGCTCGCCTGCGCTTTCTTGATGTCCGAGGCTTTCGTCTGGCTCTTCTTCACCCTCGACTTCTCCTTTCCGCTCCCGCTCCGGCTGCAGTCCTGCCTCTTATTCGATCGATCAACTCATCCACGAACACGCTGCCGGCGGCCGCTCAATCCTCCGTCACCTTGAAGACGAGGTCGTGCTCACGGACCTGGGATTCGACATGGAGCCCGAAGGACTCTCCCTTCTTGGCGGATTGAACGGGAGCATGTTCCACCTGCATGGAATCGACCTTCTGGAAAAGGTCGGTGGTGTGACCTTTGATGTGGATGGTGTCGCCGACCTTGAGGTCTCCCTTGGTCAGCTCGAGAACCCCGACACCGATCTTCGTGAAATAATGGGTAACGCGACCGATTTCTTGCTCCATCCTGTCCTCCTTCCTGGATACCTGAAGAGAAATTAGCAAAAAACGAGGCATTAATCAATCGAAAAGTTAAACGCGCAGCGGCTTTCCCCCTCCCCCTTGAGAGATTGTGTCACAACAGGTGATAGATTTGGGCTATAGAGTGCAGACAATGAGCTTTTTAGTGCGTTCATTGAGGCCGGGAGCCTTTGGACCACTTTTGCCGCTTGATTGTTC
>JBAQGA010000064.1:0-23020 GCA_049287565.1 Candidatus Aminicenantales bacterium | reverse complement strand
CTTCCAGGACGAAGCCCATATCGGCCCGGTCATGGGTGGGGACATCGTCAATTTTACGCCCCAACTCTTCGCCGCATTCCAGAATAAGTGGGGCTATGACCTGCGTTCGCACCTGCCTTCGCTTTTCGAGGAAGTCGGTGATTGGCGGGCAGTCCGGCACGACTTTTACGCGACGACACTCGAGCTCTTCATTGAGGGCTGGGCGAGCCCATACTATGAATACTGTGAAGCCAACAACCTCCAGTTGACCGGGCATTACTGGGAGCACGAATGGCCGCTTCCCAGGCTCGGCCCGGAAAACATGGCCATGGCCGCATTTGCCCAGATGCCCGGAATCGACTGCCTGATGAACCAGTGGGAAACCGGTCCACACGCCCAGTTCGGCAATGCCCGGGCCGTCAAAGAGGTCCGCTCGGCCGCCAGCCAGCTCGGCCGGCCGCGTACTCTGTCGGAAACGTACGGCGCGGGAGGCTGGGATCTCACCTTCGGCGACCAGAAAAGGATCGCCGACTGGGAATTCGCGCTGGGGATCAATTTCATCAACCAGCATCTCTCCTACATGACCATCATGGGAGCCCGGAAGCGCGACCATCCGCAGTCGTTTTCTTACCATGAACCGTGGTGGCATGCATACAAGGTTATGGGTGACTATCTCGGCCGCCTTTCAGTGGTCACCAGCAAAGGCCGGCAGATCAACCGGATTCTCGTTTTGGAGCCGACCACCACCGGATGGATGCACTATGCCCCGGGAACGCAGTCGGCGCGCCTTAAAACCATCGGTGATGGGTTCAGCGGCTTTATCAACCGGCTGGAGGCGGCCCAGGTCGAATACGACTTGGGGAGTGAAGACATCCTCCGGAATCACGGCCGGGCCGAAAACCAGAAACTAGTAGTCGGAGAACGAAGCTACGATGTCGTCGTCCTGCCGGCGGAAATCGAAAATCTCAACGAACCGACGCTGGAACTCTTCGCCCGCTATGTCGAGGCGGGAGGACGGGTATTTTGTCTATCCGAGAGTATCCGTTTTATCGACGGCCGGGCGTCCGACAAGCCCGCTCAACTAGCCGCCGCCCATCCCGCAAACTGGCTCGTCAAGCCGGTGGACGGAGCGATCGAGGAACTGGTCGAAGTCTGCGCCCCGGATATCCGATTCTCAAACCTCGCCGGCGACTCAGACATGTTCTTTCATCATCGAAGGGAGTTAGCGGACGCCGAGCTCGTCTTCCTGGCGAATATCCATCCCGCCAAGGGAATGAGCGGCCAGTTCACGGCCCGCGGCAAGTCGGTCGAGATCTGGGATCCATTCACAGGCAAGATCTTTCCTTATCCGTGCGAGCCCCAGAAAGGGAAGGCTGTCGTAGAGTTCGAGATTCCACCCGGCGGCAGCGGCTTGTTCTGCCTCCGGCCAAAGAAAGGACCCCGTGGCGAAAAGCGCGAACCCCAGTGGGGAGAACACGTCCCCGATGGTGAACTCAGCATCCGGGCCGAATCCCCCAATATCCTGACCATTGATTACTGTGACCTGAAGATCGGAGACCGGGAAGTAAAGGACCTCTATTTCTACGAAGCCCAACTGAAGGCATTCCAGTACCACGGCCTCGACCGCAATCCGTGGGACAGCGCCGTTCAGTACAAAACGAGCCTCCTCGACCTCGATGACTTCGCTCCGGACTCGGGTTTTGAAGTCATCTTTAGGTTCGAGATCACCCCCGGCGTTGATCTTTCTTCATTGAGGCTGGTGGTTGAACGGTCGGCGCTCTATCAAGTTTTTATCAACGGGCAGAAAGTTGAGCCGCTTCCTGACCAATGGTGGCTCGACCGCGCCTTCGGTGTTTTCGAGATCGGGAATCTCAGCCAGACCGGGCGAAACAAGATCACCTTGAAGGCCTGTCCTTTCACTATCCATAGCGAGCTCGAGCCGATCTACATACTGGGTGATTTCGGCCTGGAAAGCGGGGATAAAGGATTCCGCTTGGTGCCCGCGTCTGCATTGAAGCTGGGTTCCTGGTCGGAGCAGGGGAGGCCGCTTTATCCGGGCGGGGTTAGCTACTCCAAGACGTACACGCTGAGTCAGCCCAACCCCGAGAAAGAGCGCATCGTCGTGCGGCTTGGCAGATGGCTTGGGTCTGTGGCCGAGGTCAGGGTCGACGGGAAGAGCGCCGGATTCATCGTCTGTGCTCCTTTCGAATTGGACATCACGGACCTCTTAGGCGCCGGTACAAACACGGTCAGTGTCATCGTCTTTGGGACGCTCAAGAATACTCTTGGGCCGCACCACAACAACCCGGCGCTAGGCACGGCCTGGCCGGGGATGTTCCAGAAGGGCGCGGAGGGTGGGTATCCTCCGGGTTCGGCCTACAGCGTAGTCGGCTACGGCATGTTCGAAGATTTTAAGGTCCTGTCCAGGGCTGTGAAATAACCGCGCCTGCTGAACCAGGGCATTTTTTCGGCTCTGATCAGATAAGGAGAAAAAAAGTGAGTCTGGATCTTTGGATGGCTGTCCTGGTCATCTCTATTTCAGCCGCCTTCGCCATCTCGGGAAAATACCGGAAAACGCGTTTCATCCATTACGCCTTCAAGCCCCTGACCATGATCCTGATCATCTCTCTGGCCTGGGAGCGGGTGACGACCTGGCCCTCGGTCTATGGATACTTCATCCTCTCCGGCCTCTGCGTCTCGCTTCTCGGGGACATTTTTCTGATGCTGCCGCCGCGGTACTTCCGGGCGGGGCTTCTGGCTTTCCTGGGGGCCCAGGTGCTCTATATCCTCGCTTTCAGCCGCGACCTCCAAGTCCTCACTATTTTCCCCCTCCTTATTATTCTGGCCTATGGTGTTTTGGTCTATCTTTTCCTGTTCGGATCCCTCGGGAAGTACCGCTGGCCTGTCCTGGCCTACATCATGGCCATATCGGCCATGACCTGGCTGGCCTTCAGCAGGCACCTGAGCCTGCTCGAGAGAGGAACTCTGCTGGCTTTGGTTGGCGCCGGGTTGTTCATGTTTTCGGACACACTGAATGCCGTCAACCGGTTCAAAAAGACCTTTCAACTCGCGCAGACACTGATTCTGGGGACTTATTTCGCCGCCCAACTCCTATTCGCCCTATCTATTTAGATTGGCGACAAGAAAGGGGGACGCCGACCCCCGGGATTTTAGAAACGGATTCGCGGGGAAGGCGGCGACGAGCGCCTCAAGAGAGCGGCGCACCAGCGGTGGAGGGGAGCTAAGGGCCTGAATTTATCGACGCAGTAATCCACCAATCCTGGACTGAAAAACTCTTCGGGAATACCCGCTTCCCACCAAGCGTTGAGTCCGTTGTGCAAAAGCAGGCCGGCGTTGGGATGGGAGGCGTCGTATCCTGGAGGAATGCGTTTATAATGTCGACCTCCAATCTTGAAATCCGTAAAGTCGGCTATTTTTTTGAGGATTGTGGCGAGTTCTTTGCCATGCTTGGGATCGACCACGGCCTTCCGATAAGGAGCGATGAGCCAGTCAGGGAACACGTAGTATCCTGCAGCCAGAAGGAACGTCGGCGGCTCGAGGTGGAGGTAGAAACCCGGGCTTTCCATGCGGGAAAGGGGCCCCTCCCAGAAATAAATGCCCAGGTTGGGTTTGTAGGGGGACTTGTCCGTACTGAAGCGGGTATCTCGATTGAGCCGGAAGATGGACTTATTGACCTTGGGAGCGGCCACGATATTGGGGGAGATACCCTTCAAACGGGGTCCCATAGCGGCGACGAACGCTTTCGCCGGCTCGAGGACGTGTTTTTCGTAGGTTCCCCGGTTCTTCTCGAACCAGACCCTGTGGTTGTTTCTCTTGAGCTTTCGAAAGAAAGAGACGGTCTCTCTGGTGAACCCGTGGAAGGCGGCTGCTTCGTCCATCGCTAGACTCTCCTTTCCCTGTTATCATACACGTTTTTTGCGTCTGCCGCCTAGGCTCGGGCTTGGGGTTCGTCAGCCCGCTCGCTTCCCCAGCGAGGAAGCTCTCTCCGAACTCCTCCTTCCGGGCGCGCTCTTGAGTTGACAGAGCCGGGATCATCGGATATAAGATTTTTGCGCCATGAGGAGCTGAAATGACCGGAATGACAGGGTTTGACAACGAGCGTTATCTGGCCCTGCAGAGCGAGGCCATCCTGAAAAGAGTGGAGAGGTTCCATAACAAGCTCTACCTTGAGTTCGGGGGAAAATTGCTCTACGATTACCACGCCGCCCGGGTTCTTCCCGGTTACGATCCCAACGTCAAGATGCGGCTTCTCCAGCAGCTCAGGGATAGGGCCGATGTGTTGCTCTGTATCTACGCCGGCGATATCGAGAAGCGGAAACTGCGGGCGGATTTCGGGATCACCTATGATGTCGATGCGCTCAAGCTCATCGACGACCTGGCCGATTGGGGAGTCGGGGTGACCGGGGTGGTGATCACACGGTATGATGAGCAAGCCTCGGCGAAAGTCTTCAAGAACAAGCTGGAGCGGCGCGGTGTCCGTGTCTACACCCATCGCTTCACCCGGGGCTATCCCACCGACGTGGATCTGATCGTCAGCGATGAAGGTTACGGAGCGAACGAGCATATCGAAACCCGTCGCCCCCTGGTCATCGTCACAGGGCCGGGCCCGGGAAGCGGGAAGCTGGCCACCTGTCTCTCCCAATTGTATCATGACCATAAGCGGGGCCTCCGCTCCGGTTATTCTAAATTCGAGACCTTTCCCATCTGGAACCTGCCGCTTAAACACCCGGTGAACGTCGCCTATGAAGCGGCGACCGCCGATATCGGCGATTTCAACCTGGTCGATCCTTTCCATCTCGAGGCCTACGGTCAATCCTCGGTCAACTACAACCGCGATGTCGAGGTCTTCCCCGTTCTCAGACGGATCCTCGAGAAGATCACTCATGAACAATCGCTGTACCTTTCGCCCACGGATATGGGAGTCAACTGCGCCGGTCTGGCAATCACCGACGATGCGGTCGTCCGCGAGGCCGCCAGGCAGGAGCTCGTCCGGCGATATTTTCGCTACCGGTGCGAATACGCGCTCGGGTTTGTCGACAAGGACACCGTCCAGAGGGCGGAGCTCCTGATGAAAGAGCTCGGTCTCGAGCCCGAACACCGGCTCGTCGTGGAGCCGGCCAGGAGGGCGGCCGAGGAAGCGCGGGAAAACGGAAAAGGGAACAACGGAGTCTACTGCGGAGCGGCCATCGCGCTTCCGGATGGCTCGATCATCATCGGCAAGAACTCCCCGCTCATGCATGCGGCCTCGAGCCTCATCTTGAACGCCGTCAAGAAACTGGGCGAGATCCCAGACCGGATCCATCTTCTCTCCCCGACCATCATCGATTCCATCCGGAACCTCAAGCAGAATATCCTGGGGGCGAAGGCGGTGAGCCTGGACGTCGAGGAAGTATTGATCAGCCTGAGCATCAACGCCTCCGCTAACCCGACGGCCCAGGTCGCCCTGGAGAAGCTGACCGAATTGAGAGGTTGCGAAGTCCATCTCACCCACATCCCGACTCCCGGCGATGAGGCCGGCCTGCGCCGGCTCGGGGTCAACCTGACCAGCGATCCCACGTTCTCGAGCAAGAATCTCTTTGTCCATTGAAGCCGATCATTTTTTTAAGATAGGAGACATCATGAAAAATCGGGCGAATTGGGCTTTTTTAGCGTTTCTGCTCTGTCTTATCGCGATCATCGGAGCCTGCCGGACGACGGTGCAAAAAGACGAATGCCGGCTCCGTTTCGGCGTCCTCTTTCCGGCGGAGAGATCGGCGGAATCGCTCGACGGCCGGATGCTCCTGCTCATCTCCTCGGACGAGTCGGCCGAGCCCCGCTTTCAGATCAGCGACGGCCCAGAGACCCAGTTGGCTTTCGGCCTTGACGTCGACGGGCTCAAGCCCGGAGAGGAGGCGGTGTTCGATGGGTCTGTCTTCGGCTATCCCCTGCAAAGCCTGGCCGAGCTCCCGGCCGGCGAGTATTGGGTCCAGGCCTTGCTCAACCGCTATGAGACCTTTCATCTGGCCGACGGCCAGACGGTCAAACTGCCTCCCGACAAAGGGGAAGGCCAGCGCTGGAACCGGAAACCGGGAAATCTTTACAGCCTGCCCGTCAAGATAAAGCTCGACCCCAAGAAGGACGATCTGATTAGGATCGTCATCGATCAAGAGATCCCGGCTATCCCCGACCCAGCGGAAACGAAATACATCAAGCACATCAAGATCCAGAGCAAGCTCCTGACCGAGTTCTGGGGGAGACCGATGTATCTGGGAGCCTGGGTCCTGGTTCCCGAGGGTTTCGATGACCATCCGGAAGCCCGCTATCCGCTGATCATCAATCACGGCCATTTTCCCTATACCTTCGGGGGTTTCCGGGAAACTCCGCCCGACCCGGACCTCGAGCCGGATTACAGTCCGCGCTTCAGGGTCAAAGGATACAACAGGACCCAGGAGGAATACGCTTACGAGCTTTATAAATACTGGATCGCCAAGGACACGCCGCGGTTCCTGATCGTCGAGATCCAGCATGCCAACCCTTACTACGACGATTCCTACGCCGTGAACTCGGCCAACCTGGGACCTTATGGCGACGCCATCACCTACGAGCTCATCCCGGCGATCGAGGAGAAATTCCGCGGTCTCGGACAGGGCTGGGCGCGGTTCCTCTACGGCGGCTCGACGGGCGGATGGGAAGCGCTGGGCGTTCAGGTCTTCTATCCCGATGAATACAACGGCTGCTGGGCGGCCTGCCCGGACCCGATCGATTTCCGGGCTTACACCATCGTCAACATCTACGAACACAAGAACGCTTACTATGTGGATAGCCGGTGGAAGAGGACGCCCCGGCCGGGGCAGCGGAATTATCTCGGCGAAGTCAGCTGCACAGTCGAGGAATCCAACCACCGTGAGCTCGTCATCGGGACGCACTCGCGGTCAGGAGACCAGTATGATATCTGGGAAGCGGTCTTTTCGCCGGCGGGCGAGGACGGCTATCCCCAGCGAATCTGGGACAAGCGGACCGGAGAGATCGACCCCTCGGTCGCGGAGTACTGGAAGGAACATTATGACCTCCGCCATATCCTCGACCGCGATTGGAAAACGATCGGTCCTGAGCTCAAGGGCAAGATCCACATCTACTGCGGCGATATGGACAACTACTATCTGAACAACGCCGTTTATCTGATGGAGGCGTTCCTGGAGAGTACCAAAGATCCGTATTACGATGGGGAGGTCGATTACGGCGACCGGGCCGAACACTGCTGGAACGGAGATCACACCCGGCCGAACGCCATCTCGCGGCTGCGCTACCACCAGATGCACATCCCCAAGATCATGGCCCGCATCCAGAAGTCGGCGCCGCCGGAAGCGGACCTCACCAGCTGGCGGTATTGAGGGCTATGTCCGAACACCGCGCCTACTTCCATTCGCCGATTGGGGCGATCGAAATTATCGGAACAGAGCAAGGCATCACGGCGCTTAATTTCATTCGCCGAAAACCGCGCCAAGAAACGGGTGAGCACCCGTTTCTGAAGGAGGCCGCCGCCCAGGTCGAAGAATATTTCCGGGGTCAAAGAAAAAAATTTTCACTGAAGCTCCATCTCCAGGGGACGGAATTCCAGAAGAATGTCTGGCGCGAGCTCCTGAGGATTCCTTACGGGCGAACCGCTTCCTACGGAGAGGTGGCGGCGGCGCTTGGAAGGCCTCAGGCAGGCCGGGCCATCGGCCAGGCCAATCATCGCAATCCCATCGCCATCGTCATCCCCTGTCACCGGATCATCGGCGGCGACGGCCGGCTGGTCGGCTACGGAGCAGGCCTCTGGCGGAAGCAGTGGCTCCTGGCCCATGAGCAAAAGAGCTTTCACGAAACCTTGAAAAGGAGGCGAAGAACATGAGGTCAAGATACGGGTCGGCCGCAGTCTTCATCCTGCTCACGGGCATGGTGCCGTCTTGCTCCAGGCCGACGGCGAAGGACCTCGTCGTGGAAAAATTTGCCTGTGACAGCCGGGAAGGCGTCATCAATCAGGTCGGTATCAGCATCGACAGCCGGATAAAAAAAGAAGGCCAGGGGGCCCTGAAGATCGTCGTCGCCGAGCCCGCCGTCGTCCGGTTGTTCGAAACGGGGGACATCGACATCGAGGACGCCGTCCTCATCTACCAAGCCAGACTGCGGACGGAAGATATTCAGGGCCGCGTTTACCTGGAAATGTGGTGCCATTTCGAGGGCAAAGGGGAATTCTTCTCTCGCGGCATCGATGCGACCCTCAGCGGCACGACGAAATGGACACGGCTTGAGATCCCGTTCTTCCTGAAAGCCGGCGAGAATCCGGATAGCCTGAAATTGAACCTCGTCTGTGAAGGCACCGGCACCGTCTGGGTGGATGACATCCGTTTGATCAAGAGAGCGATATAAGGAGTGTTCTCCATCCTCACATCGAATCCCTTGCCTTGGCTCCTGGAAAAAGACAATCCTTCCGCCCGCTTCTTCACCATGACCGCCCTGCGCACTCTGGAGACATATTTCGGCCCATGAATCCTGGTTACGACCTCTGTCTGGCCTGGAACTGGGAATATGACGCCGATTTCGTGGGCCTGCTGGAAAACGCTTGCTTATCCCGCGGTCTCACCTTCTTGGAGGCGACGCCGGCCCTGCTTCCGGAAATCCTTGAAGCACTCCATGCGGGAAAGATGCAGTTCCGAGTTTTCCTGGATCGGGCGTCGGAAGCGGACCCCCGATTCCTTTCCTTGGTGGAATGGTCCGCGGCACACGATGTCCATCAAATCAATCCCCATGACAGGGCCGTCCATGCCGTCAACAAGGCCTCGATGCATCTCGAGTTCATCACGGCCGGAATCCATACTCCCCACACCATCATCCTCCCGCCTCATGACGAAAATCCCCATTTCGGTTCGCTCGACCTCAGCCCTCTCGGTGAGAGTTTCATCGCCAAGCCCGCCCACGGCGGCGGAGGTGAAGGCGTTGTTTTCGAGGTCTCGTCACTCGACCAGATTCTCGGGGCCAGGCGCGCCTTTTCTCATGACTATTATCTCCTTCAGTCTCATATCATGCCGGCGGTGGTCGCCGGCCGCCGGGCCTGGTTTCGGGTCCTCTACTGCGGCGGAGAGGTCTATCGCTTTTGGTGGGACATGGCTGCACCCGTTTATGTCCAGGTCGGTGAAGCTGAGGAACGGGAGTTCGGGCTGGAGCCGCTTACGGAGACGACGCTGTGCATCGCCCGGGTTTGTGGTCTGGATCTTTTCTCCACAGAGATCGCGCTGACCCCTCCCGGAGTCTTCGTGGTCGTGGATTACGTGAACAATCCCCTCGACCTGCGGCTCCAGTCGGCCGCCCATGACGGCGTCCCCGACGAGACCGTCAGGAATATCGCCCGGAGGCTGGCCGAATTCGTCTCCCGGATTATCGATAGGACCTAGTCTGAACCATGTTTGTCCCTCTTAGCCAGGTGAGCGGGAAAAGCGGCCGCCAAAAACAGTTTATCCGCTACTCGGCCGGGAGGAGGCTCCGGCTGAAGGCTATCAGACAGTCGGCCACATCCTGATGGCCGAGGACGGTCCCGTCCTGGGGTGAGTCGATGATCCGATAATTGAAGAAAGGGCAATTCCCTTCGTACCAGCGGGAGACGGAAGTGACCCCTGTATCACTCCGTTTTTGCCGTTCTTTCTGATTGAGCAGTCCTCCCAGACCACGGAGGTTGACACCCCTGGTCGGGTCGACGCCGAGGATATATCTCTGGGCGCCAAAACTCGTGATAAGGATGGAGAAACCTTTACCCAGCGAGGAATGGCCCCTTTCGCGACGGGCCCATTCTTTGAGCAGGAAACTCGTGGGATTGCGGACGATGAGACCGTCCACGCGGCGGCTGCCCGGCCGGTCGGCAAGAGGAAGCTCCAGGACCACTTTTTCCGCCCGCTGGAGGTCGTCAAAATAATGAAAATAATCGTTGTCCACCTTTCGCATCGCCCGCTGGTAGCGATCGATCCCGGAGAAAAGCCGGCGGTTTTCCTCGATCTCGTAGCCTTCCTCGGCTTTGGAATAGA
Organism: Candidatus Aminicenantales bacterium; assembly: GCA_049287565.1. Classification (GTDB taxonomy): domain Bacteria; phylum Acidobacteriota; class Aminicenantia; order Aminicenantales; family UBA8522; genus UBA8522. The sequence continues at coordinate 12,986 of JBAQGA010000064.1, read as the reverse complement.
GAAAATGCATGAATTTCAAACCTTCCTCCACCCGCATCCGGTTGATTTCCCCTTCCTCTCTCCGAGCGCCGGAGAAGAGGGCCCGCATAATAGAGTAAGGGGTTGCCGAGAGATCGATCTCTCCAGGAAGGGATGCGGAATCGACCTGGCGGGTGTAGCGGGCGATCTTCAGCATCGATAGGTCGACAGCGCCTTTCTCAAGGAGCTTCAGCGTCAGGAACACCGAGGCCAGGGCATCGAAATCGGGCAACCGATGGGTGATGATCCGGAGCGGAGGAAGCCCCGCATCCTGGCGCTCTCCGCGATAAGAACCGAGGTGGTCGAGCACCAACCCGGGATGCTTGGCGATGAGAGAGGCCGTGCACTCGGGCTCGGCGTCCGGATGATGGTGGTCGATAACGCCCGGCACCGTCCTCATGCCGACATCCAGGACGATCGTCGCGGGCCGGGGATCGAAGCGCTCGCCGTAGGGGACGAATTCATAGATGATATCCATGGCTATGATCCCGTCGCGCGGTTTTTTTCCTTCCGGGAGCTCTGGCCCTCGAGGAAGCGGACGACCTTGGCGCTTCCTGAAGGAAACGGATAGCGTTTCAAGGCGTGGAGGGTCACCCACCGGAGGACCCGACTCTTCGGGCTGGGAACGTTATTGAGTTCACACTCGAAGGCGAACAGGGTGACCTGGAAACGGGTATAGGCATGGCGGAGCCTGAGGAGCAGTCTTTCTGGGCGCACCTCCACGTTCAGCTCCTCCTTGAGTTCACGTCGGAGAGCCTCTCGGAGTGTTTCACCTTTCCCCCTTTTTCCTCCCGGGAATTCCCAGAGGTCGGCCAGGAGGCCTTGCGGAGGTCGCTTCTGAATAAGGTAGCGCCGTCCGTCGGTGATGATGCCGACCACGGTCTCGATCTTTTGATAAGACCGCTTCTCGGGCGCGGGAATCACCTCCTGCTCGCCTTTCTTGAAGGCACGGCAGAATCGCGGAACCGGACAGAGAAGGCAGCGTGGATTATGGGGACGGCAGATGACCGCGCCGAGCTCCATCAGAGCCTGATTGAAATCGCCCCCGTTTCTGGAGGGAAAAAGCCCCCGGATTTGTTCGCCCAGGATTTGGTCAGTCCGGGAACTGACCTTCCCGGGGATCGCCCAGAGCCTCATCCCCAGCCTTCTGACGTTGGCGTCCAAGACCGGAAAGGGTTTCCGATAGGCAATACTGAGGACGGCCGCCGCAATATAAGGGCCCACCCCCGGAAGGGAGATGAGGTCCTCGTATTCGGCTGGAACAGAGCCGCCGTATTTCCGGCAGATGACCCGGGCCGCCCGATGGAGGTTCCTGGCCCGCTGGTAGTATCCAAGTCCTTCCCAGGCCTTCAGCACCCTTTGGAGGGATGCCCGGGCCAAAGACCTCAAATCCGGGAAAAGTTCGAACCAGCCGGTGTAATGCGGGATGACCGCGGAGACCGTTGTTTGCTGGAGCATGACTTCGGAAACCCAGATCCTATATGGATCCTTGGTCTCTCTCCAGGGGAGCCTGCGCTGGTGGGTTTTGTACCAACGCCGGATTGCCTGGATCAGGCTCCTCTCCGCCTTTTTTGGGGGCATCGGCTCGATCGGGCTTGGGCTGCCGGTCAATCCTCTTTCGAAGTTTCCTTGGGCTTGTCCGTCTCCTCCTCGGATCTTATGGGGGGAAGAGGCTTCCAATCCTCGACGCCCTTGGGAAATTCATCCAGGAACGCGGCATCCACGCGGAAGAGATATTCGAGGCTCGGGTTCTTGACGATAACCTGGTTTTTGTCTGTGTCTTTCTCCCCGACCAGGATCGCGTATTTTTTTTCTTTCTCGCCGTCCTTGACCCAGACTGTCACCTCGGCCTGCGGTTGGACAAGTCCGTAGGTCCGCAGGTCAGACGGCGAATCGACGAACTCGACCGCCTCCAGGCTTTCCACTTTCCGGATGAACGTCTCTACCTTAGACCCGTCCGCTTCCTCCTTTTCAGCATCCTCGAAGCGCCATTTCCTTTCCTCATCTTTGCCGATGGACAGACTGAGGTCACCCCGCTTGATCCGCAGCCGGGAGGCCTCCCAGCTGTTAAAAACGACGACCTGCTTTTCCCTCAAGTCCTCGACTTTCTTTTCGATATCGGTCATGACCCGTTCTTCGGCGGTGACGATCTTGGTGGAGAGCGAGGTCGTCGCGTAGACCGTATCGTCCTGCTTGTGCAGGGAGAAGACGATTTCCTGGTTGGCCGCCGGGAGGTAGAGAGAAACGATGTATTCGGCGTCTTTGAGACCGAACTTGAAGATGTCTGTGTCCTGCTTCTTCTCGGCGACGAATTCTTTGGCCCTGAGGTTGGACAGTGCCCGGAGCACGTCCTCAACCCGGCTCTTCTTAGCCAAAGCTTTGACCGGGCTCTCCAGATACCATTCCCCATCTTTTTTCAGCGCCCTCCAGGAGATATCATTGGCCGTGAGTTTTACGGCGGCGACGTCTTCAGACGCGAACTTGAAGATATCCTTCTGGCGAAAATCGAAGACTTTTTTGTCCAGACCGGTCTTCAGGCTGCTGGAGAGCAGGACGATCCGCGGGTCATCCTCCCGTTTGGCAAAAAGTGAGTTATCAAGGGGGTTCTCCATACCGACGAGAATCGTGACCGGCTGTTCCTTTCCTTTGGTCCAGAGGACGAGCTCCTTTTTCGGGATTTCGTACTTGGCGGGATCGCCCTCGGCCTCGACCAACCGGTCGAACTTGAGGCTAGAAAAATCATCGACCAGACGATTGACCTCATAGGAATCGGCCTTGGCTTCGAGGGGTTCCGTAATCAGCCAATCCCCCTTGTTATCCCGGGCGAAGGTGATGGTCTCGTCCTCTTTTTTCAGGGTGAGCTTCTCGATATCCCCCGCCGCCAGGTCGACGAGCGATTTTTCCTTCTCTTTGTCCTCCTGACGGACCTTGCTCTTGGATTCGAAAAGAAGGACGGCCGCCAGCAGAACCAGGAACACCAATAAGAGGATGAGGGTTGTCTTTGGTTTCATAGTGACCTTCTCCTGATCCAGACAGAAATTCCCAGGATGAGGATGAGGAGGGGAAGGATGATGACCGAAACGAAGAAGATCATCCGCCCTTGAGAAGGAGTGAACTGGACGGTCCGGGGGGAGGATGTTCTCGGCTGGATGGAGATCAGGTCCGACTCCTCGGTCAGCCAGTTGACCGTATTGAGGAAGAAGTTCCCGTTGCCGGAGAGGTTGTAATAGCGGTTGCTGGCAAAATCGGAATCCCCGAAGACGGCCAGCCGGCCTTCTTTCTTAGACTCGACGGCCGGCGTTTCTTCCGGTTCTTTATCTGCGGTCTCTTTCTCATCCTCTGCTTTTGACTCATCCGTCTCCTGTGTCTCCGACTTTTCCTCGGCCGGTTCTCGGGCGGGCTCTTTTTTCTCCGCGGCCTTCACCTCGAAGGTGGCCACTACGGCCAGCGATAGAGGGCCTTGTTTGTCCTTGTCTTTATCGAAGGTCACTTGCTTCTGGTCGAGCTGCCTTTCGGACCAGGAATTGGGGCTGGTCTTTCCCAGGACGGATATGGTCATCCCCTCGGGCTTTGGGTCGGCCGGCTCGACGGAACGGGCATAGGGGAAGAATGTCGCATAGCGGAAGTTCCGGGTGATTTCGTGAGACTCGTATTCGGTGATAACGGGCATAAAATAGTCCCCCCCGAAAAGGCGGGAGACTGTGTCCACGACGATGTCGTCCTGGAGCTTTGCGCCGAGGCTGCCTAGGTAGGGCGCAAGGCCGGGGGCAACCTCCGGGTCGGCCATGAAGAAGACGCGTCCGCCGTTGGTGAGGTAGTTTCGGATGGTCTCGAGTTCGTTCGGCAGAAGGTCTTTCTGGGGCCCCGGGACGACAAGGAGCGAGCAGTCCTGAGGAAAGGTCTCGGAGAGCGCCAGGGACAACTTCTTGGCCTCATAGCCCAGCTTCTGGAGCTCGTCTTTGGCAAACGAATACCCGAGATCCTCGGTCTGCTCGATGCTGTGCTCCCCGTGGCCCTCCAGGAAATAAATGACCTTCTTGCTCTCCCGGGTCACCTTGATCAGGGCGTTGGTGAGGTCATCTTCCGTCGTGGTCGTGATCCGGTTTTCGTTGGCACCCGCTTCGAGGACGGTCGTGCCGTCCTGGGTGATGGTATATCCCTTGACCAGACCGGGATTCTTGTCGGGGTCGATGAATTCGTACTTGATCCTCTTGGAACAGTAGACATAATTCTTCAGCAGGTCCTCCATCTTGGAGCGGCTGTAATTGCCGTCCCGGAAGAATCCCTTGATCTGGACGTCCTTCTTCAAGTTCTTGAGGACCTGGATGGACTGGTCGGAGAGGCTGTGGAGCTTGGCCTCGGTGAAATCGAGGCGGTAGTTGTGCCGAGACAAGAAGGTGTTCAGGAGGACGAGGATGGCCAGGACGAGGACGACGATGAGGAGGAGGTTCGTCGAATAGAAGAAGGACTTGCGGCTGAGGCTGTGTTTGAGGGTGGGGAGGTTGAGAACGATGTAGACGACTATGGCGGCGACGCCTAGCCCGGCCACGACCAGGGCGGCACCTTTTCTGTGCGGCCAGATGCGCATGGCCATCAGGGCAAGAATAACCATAGTCAGTCCGATATAGTTGAGGTTTTTCTTGACGGTTTCCATGGCTTATCTCCAACGGCGGGACTGGATCACGGAATGAGTCAGGAAGAGACCGAAAAAGGCGAAACTGAGGTAATAGACCAGGTCCTTGGTGTCCAGGATGCCGCGGGTCATGTCGTCGAAATGCTGGAAGATGGAGAGGTAGTTGAGAACGCCTTTCCACATCCCCGAAGCGGAATAGGCCGCCCAGTTCAGGATCCAGAAAAGGAGCAGGGCGCCGAAGGTCAGGATCGCCGAGACGATCTGATTTTTCGTCAGCGAGGAGAAAAAGACGCCTGCGGCGATGAAAGCAGATCCCATAAGAAAGAGGCCCAGGTAGCCGTTCAGAATCTGGGGCAGTTCAGGATTTCCGAAAGCGAAAGTGAAAACGGAAAGGCTGGCGGAAAGCCCCAGCATCGCGGCCAGGACGACGAGCGCCGCCAGATACTTGCCCAGGACGATCTGGCTGACGCTTAGGGGCGAGGTGTAAAGCAACTCATCCGTCCCGCTCTTCATCTCTTCGGAAAAGAGGCGCATAGTGAGCAGGGGCAGCATGAGCAGGAGGATGATGCTCATGTTGTGAAAGAGCGGCGTGTAGACCATCTGGTTGATGTTCATCTGCTGGGCGTAGTAAGGATTCTGAGCCATCTGGATAGCCTGAGAGTTGAACCACCAGAGAGCGCTGTAGAAGAAAAAGCCGGTCAGGACCAGGAATACGGCAATGACCACATAGGCGATGGGTGAAGAGAAGTAGGTCTTGATTTCTTTCTTGGCGATCGACCAGATGTTTCTCATTGTTCGACCCCTCCGGAAACGACCCGGCGATAGAGTTCCTCGATGTTCATGGATTCGGTCCGCATCTCCAGGAGACCCCATCCTTTTTCAACGACCAGTTTGGCCACTGTTTCACGCAGGTCTTTATTCGGACTCCACTCAACAGCCAACTCGCCGTCATGGCGAGCGACGGTCTCGACGCCGGGAAGCTCTTTCAAAGCCGCCAGCGCCTCCTCGTGGCCTCTCCGGAGCTTGAGGACAATGCCGATATTCTCGCGAAGGGACGCGGTCAGTTCCTCGAGAGAGCCCGAGGCCATCAGGCGGCCTTCGTTGATGATGGCCACCCCGTCGCAAGTCTGGGTCACTTCGGGCAGGATGTGAGTCGAGAGAATGATGGTATGTTCCCCTTTGAGAGACTTAATCAGGCCGCGGATCTCGATGATCTGGGCGGGATCTAGCCCGATAGTCGGTTCGTCCAGGACAAGAACATCGGGATTGTGAATAAGGGCTTGGGCGATGCCGACACGCTGTCTGTAGCCCCGGGAGATGTTTTGGATCAGCCGTTTCCTGACATTTTTTAGGCCGCTGATCTCAATCGCCCGCTCCAGAGCCGCCTTGCGTTTAGCGGCGGGAACCTGTTTGATGGCGGCGACGAAGTTCAGAAAATCGGAGACCGTCATCTCGGGGTAGAGAGGGACGACTTCGGGAAGGTAGCCGACGATCTTCTTGACCTCGTTCGGCTGTTCGAAGACGTCCAACCCGGCGACGGTCGCTTTCCCGTCGGTGGCGGGAAGATAACCCGTTAAGATTCTCATGGTCGTGGTCTTGCCGGCGGCGTTGGGGCCGAGAAGCCCCCAGATCTTGCCCCGGCCGACCCTAAAGCTGAGGTCTTTGACGGCGACAAGGTCGCCGTATTTCTTGTTCAGGTGCTCGACTTCGATCATATTTTGAGCTCCTTTCACTTCAAACGGTCCGACGGACCCTCTGGATTCCCGGCGCCGGCTACATCTTCTCGGGCAGGGGGATGCCCATCAGGGAGAGCGCCGTTCTGAGGATCTCGCGGATATAGTAAACGGTCACGATCCGGATGTCCCTAAGCTCCAGGTCCGGCTCGCCGAGGATCGAATAGTGATGGTAGTAGGCGTTGGTCTTCTGGCAGAGGTTGAAGGTGAACTTGGCGAGATGAGAAAACTCCAGGGAATAGACCGAGTGCAGGATGATTTCCTCGAATTGAGCCGCATCCAGGGTGAGGTCCCAGAAATCGTGGGCCTCGGCTTCCGGAAGTCTCGACAACGGGATATCCTCCCGGCCCAGCCGGGTTTCCAGCTCGGTCTGCCCCAGGCCGGTTCTGTCTTCGAGCTTCCGGAAAATGCTGTTCAAGCGGACGAACGTGTACTGAAGATAGGGACCGGTTTCTCCTTCGAAGCTGAGGGCTTCCTCGAAATCGAAGACGATCAGCGAGTTGCGGGCGAACTTGAGCATGAAATAGCGGAGCGCCCCGCAGGCGATCTGGCGGGAGATGGAGGCCTTGAGTTCGGCGGGAAGGTCGGGATTGCGCTTCTCGACCTCGACCAGGGCCTTGTCCACCAGCCTGTCGAGGAGGTCGTCCGCCTTGACCCCCAGGCCCTTCCGTCCCGAGACCTCGAGGAAGCTGCGGTCCTTCTCGCTCTCCGAGGCCTCGTAGCCGAGCTCCTGCAGGCTCTTGGGAGAGAGGGCGACCATTTCGTAGGAATAGTGAATGGATTTGTCCGCTTGCTCCGAGTAGCCGAGCGAACGGAGCCCCAGGGCGACGACTTTTTGAAGGTACGATTGGCGGACATCGATGACGTTATAGACTTCGCCGGCGCCGCCGAAGGAAAAGGTCTTGGAGTTGGGTGTTGTCGTCGTGATCCAGATCGTCCGGCCGTTCTCCTGGAGGAACGGCTCGTAATAGAAATCCTCGCCCAGAAGTCCGAATTTCCAGAGCTGATAGGCGATGTCCTTGCCGACATAGGTGACCGTCCCGTCCGAGCGGACGATGATCTTTTCCCGTTCGTCCTCCTCTTCCAGTCGCATCACCCAGCAGCCGGCGTTCTCCCCCTTGACAGAGGGGTAAATGGCCCCTTTCCCTTTAAGTTGGGTGAAAGCTTTTTCCCAGAACTTGAGTCCGAGGATGCTGCTTTCGCAGGGGAGGAGGTCATAACTGACACCGATACGCCGCATGGTCTCGAGATGGGCTTTGATGATACGCCGCGAGACGGCCTGTCCCATGGTCGCTTCCTGCGCCTCGCCGTGTTCGATCTTTTTAAGGATTTCGGCCCTCCTGGACTGGGCCTCGGGATGGGCTTCAAGATAAGAAGCGGCCCGGGCATAGAGGTCCCAACAGAAATAATCGAACTTGCCGGGGATTTTGTCGAGGTCAGTCGGGTTCATCCTTTCCAGGTCTATCAGGCCGAAGACGACGTCCACGACCTGGACGCCTGTATCGTCGATGTAGTTCTGGACCTCGACGGTCTCTGCCTTGTAACGGAGACAGCGGGCCAGGGTATCTCCCAAGCAGGCGTTTCGAAGGTGGCCGATGTGAGCGGCCTTGTTCGGGTTGATGTTGGTGTGTTCGATGATGATCTTGGAGATCTCGGGCGAGAGGGAGGAAACACCGAGCGAGAGGAGCGAATTGCGGAAGAACGATTTCCGGTCGAGGAAGAGGTTGATATAACCGGGTCCGGCGACTTCGGCTTTCTCCACTCCCTCGAGATCGGAAAGCAAGGGGAGGAGGTCCTGGGCGAGCTGCCGGGGATTGGCCTTGAGCCTCTTGGCCAGCTTGAAAGGAAAGGTCAGGCTGAGGTCGCCGTAGCTCTGCTGGGGTGTGGAAGCGATTTCGATCTCGGCCTCTTCCAGGGCGATTTTTCCCTTGACCCTGGCCAGGATGTCCTTTTTCAGCCGCTCTTTGAGCTTGATCATCGGAGTCAACCATTATAGCAAAATTTCGGGCTGGGGCAAGGGATTGAGGGGTGAGAACAGTTCCAGAATGATGGGCGCAAGAAGCCGCCCTCGGCCCCCGCACCCCGGGGGAACCAGTCCCGTCGGTTCCCCCCATCGGAACGATGGGTCCCCCCTCCGCTACAGGGGGCTTAAGGGCGGCTTCCTCCACCCATCAAAAAGACGAGAGTGTTATTCATTCTTTTCTCGCTGAGACTTCGCTTGCGCCGTCGCGATTTCTGTGGTAGTTAAATAGCTTCTCCTTGCGAGGTGAAACGTCATGAAAAAAACGCGTTTCTATGAATCGCACCGGAAACTCAATGGCCGGATGATCGAGTTCTTCGGCTGGGAGATGCCGGTCGAATACAAGGGGATCATCGAAGAGCATCTGGCCGTGCGAACGGCGGCGGGCCTCTTCGATGTCAGCCATATGGGCGAAATCCTGATCCGGGGAAAAGACGCCCTGGCCCTGGTCCAGCGCCTGACTCCCAACGACGCCGCCCGGCTGGCCCTCCACCAGGCTCAATACACAGCCCTGACGACACCCCGGGGGACTTTCGTCGATGACCTGCTGGTCTATTGTCTCGGGCCCGAGGAGTATCTCCTGGTCGTCAATGCCGCCAATACGGACAAGGATTATGCCTGGGTCGTCGCCCATAAGACCGGGTTCGATGCTGTTGTCGAGAACGCCAGCGACCGATATTCCCAGCTCGCCCTCCAGGGGCCCAAGGCCGAGGAGATTCTTCAGTCCCTTACCGACATCAACCTGTCCGACCTTAAATCGTTTAGGGCGGGGCGAGGAAAGGTGGCCGAAGTCGATGCCCTCGTCTCGAGGACTGGCTATACGGGAGAAGACGGGTTCGAGATCTACATGACCGCGAAGGAGCCGGCCGTCGTTTGGGAGGAGATCATTAGGACGGGGAGTTCTCATGGCCTTCTTCCGGTCGGACTCGGCGCCCGGGATACCTTGCGTCTCGAAGCCAATCTGATGCTCTACGGGAACGACATCGACGAGACGACGACGGTCCTGGAGGCCGACCTCAAATGGATCATCAAGTTCAAGAAAGGCGATTTTCTGGGCCGTGACGTCCTGGAGAAGCAACTGGCCGATGGGATCAGGCGGAAGATCGTCGGGTTCGCTCTGCGGGAGAAAGGTATCCCGCGGCCGCATTATCCGGTGTTTGTCAAAGGGCAGAAAGAGGGGGACGTCACTTCCGGGACGTACTCCCCGTTTCTGAAAAAAAGCATCGGGCTGGTCTATTTGCCGATCGAGCATACCGAAGTCGGCCTCGAGATCGAGGTCGGGATCCGGAACAAAAGGGTCGCGGCCGTGGTCATCCAGACCCCGTTTTTTAAGCGGGAAACGAAGCCTTAAAGTCCCGTTTCTCATCTGGGCAGAAATGGCGTCTTTAGCTACCATAAACAAACGGTTTATTGTAGAATAGAGGTCCCCAAATCTTGCTTTTGTTATTGAGAGAGAGGACCGTTATCGGCTGTTGCAGCCGGATTCTCTGAGAGGAGGCAGATGATGTATCCTAAAGAATTCAACTTCACCAAAGACCATGAGTGGGTCAAGGTCGAGGGTGACACGGCCACCGTCGGGATCACCGATTTCGCCCAAAAACAGTTGGGGGACGTCGTCTATGTAGAGCTTCCCGCCGTCGGGACCACACTTGATGTTCACCAGACGATCGGGGTCGTCGAATCGGTCAAAGCCGTTTCCGACATCTACTCTCCGGTCTCCGGTGAGGTCATCGCCATCAACGAAGGGCTCAACGATTCTCCAGAAACAGTCAATCAGGACCCGCACGGCAAGGGCTGGATCATCCGGATGCGGCTCAAGAACAAAAGTGACCTGGAAAAACTGATGACGGCCACTGACTACGAGAAATTCCTGGACGGCCTGGCTCCATGAGTTATATCTCGCTCAGCGACCGCGACAAAAAGGAGATGCTGGCTCGGATCGGCGTCTCCTCGCCGGACGAACTCTTCTGTTGCATCCCCGAGGGGATCCGGCTGAAAAAGGAGCTCCGCCTTCCTCAGCCCTTATCCGAGCCTGAGCTCATCGGCCATTACGGGGTCGTCGGCCGCAAGAACAGGGAGGGCGACTATCTTTCCTTCCTCGGGGCCGGGGCCTACCGCCACCATATCCCCGCCGTCGTGGATTATCTGAGTTCGAGAGGGGAGTTCATCAGTCCTTACACGCCCTATCAGCCGGAAGTCAGCCAGGGGACGCTCCAGGTCATCTTCGAGTACCAGACGCTCGTCTGCCAGTTGACCGGGATGGAAATCGCCAATGCCTCCCTCTATGAGGGGGCTTCGGCGGCCGCCGAGTCTGTCTTGATGGCCGAACGGATCAGGGGCCGGCCCAAAATCCTGGTGGCCGGTTCCCTTCATCCGCAATACCGAGAAGTCATTCGGACCTATGTCAAGAACTTGTCCGTCCGCATCGAGGAGATCGCTCCCGATGGGCAGGGGCGGATCGATATCGAGGCCCTCGGCCGGGCGGTCGACGAGCAGACCAGCGCGGTGGTTTGCCAGTCGCCGAACTTTCTGGGTGTCGTCGAAGACCTCGACCGGGCGGCCGAGATCGCCCACCGCCACCAGGCGCTTTTCGTTGTCATCGTCGCCGAAGCGGTTTCGCTCGGCATCCTCAAAGCACCCGGCGCCAGCGGAGCGGACATCGTCGCCGGGGAGGGGCAGTCGTTGGGACTTCCCCTGAGCTTCGGCGGCCCCTATCTCGGCTTCATGGCCTGTCGCAAGGAATTTATCAGGCAGTTTCCGGGGCGCATGGCTGGAGTGACCAAGGATGCGGACGGGAAAAGAGGTTTTGTGCTCACCCTGTCGACTCGGGAGCAGCACATCCGGCGGGAGAAAGCCACCTCCAACATCTGTACCAACCAGGCCTGGTGCGCGCTCCGGGCGACAATCTTCATGGAATCCCTCGGCCGGGAGGGAATGCGCGAGCTGGCTTATCAGAACATTCAGAAAGCGAATTATGCTCTGGACAGGCTTTGTTCCATAAAGGGTGTCAGCCGAAAATTCAGCGGACCCATATTCAACGAGTTCGTCTTGGAGTTTGAGGGCGGCTACAGAAAAATCGAGGACCACCTCCTCCGCAATGGTGTCCTCGGAGGTCTGGCTCTTGGGCCTGATTATCCGGGGCTCGAAGACTGCGGGCTCTTCTGCGTGACCGAGGCCCACAGGAAGGACGACATCGACCGGCTGGCAAGACTGGTCGCGGAGGCCGTCGGATGAACCGCGAACCCTTGATTTTCGAGATCAGCGCCGAAACGAAGAAAGGCTTCACTCTTCCCAGGCTCGATGTGCCGGAAAAAAAAGAAGCCCTTGCAGGCCTTCCCCTGCGAGAAGGAATCGGCGGATTTCCCCAGGTTTCCGAGATCGAGGTCGTCCGCCATTTCACGCGGCTGTCGCAGGAGAACTTCTGCATCGACACGACTTTCTACCCGCTCGGTTCCTGCACCATGAAATACAACCCCAAGATCAACGAGAAAATCGCCGGCCTGGCGGAATTCCAAAACTCGCATCCCCAATCCCCGCCGGGACTCGTCCAGGGGAACCTCGAGGTCCTGAAAACTCTCGAGGACTTCTTGAGCGAAATCACCGGCATGGATGCAGTCACGCTTCAGCCAAGCGCCGGCGCGCAGGGAGAGCTGCTGGGGATGATGCTCATACGGGCGTGCCAGGAGGACCGCGGCGACCCTCGCAAGGTCGTTCTCATTCCCGATTCGGCCCACGGCACCAACCCCTCTAGCGCCCATATCTGCGGCTACCGGGTCCAGGAGGTCATGTCCAACGAGGGGGGGACGATCGACCTGGCCGCGCTTCGTCAGGCGATGACCGAGGAGGTGGCCGCGTTGATGGTCACCAACCCGAATACGCTGGGGGTGTTCGAGCGGGATATCTTGGAGATCGCCGAGATCATCCACGCCAAGGGAGGCCTCGTCTACATGGACGGGGCCAACATGAATGCTTTGGTCGGAAAATTCCGGCCGGGGGACATGGGGATCGATGTCATCCACCTTAACCTCCACAAGACTTTCTCCACCCCCCACGGGGGAGGGGGGCCCGGCTCCGGACCGGTCGGCGTTCAGAAGCATCTGGAGCCGTACCTGCCCGTTCCGGTCGTGGAAAGAGGTCCTTCCGGATACACCTTGAATTTTGCGCGCCCCAAGAGCGTCGGCCGGGTGCGGAGCTTCTACGGCAATTTTCTGGTCATGGTCAAGGCCGCGGCCTACATCCATTCATTGGGAGATTCCGGGCTGAAGGAGATCGCCGAGATCGCCGTCCTCAATTCCAACTACATTCGCAAGGGCCTGGAGGGAGTTTATCACCTGAAATACGCCGGGGCGACGCTTCACGAATGCGTCTTCTCGGACAAGTGGCAGAAGGAACACGGCATCCAGAACATCGACATCGCCAAGCGGCTGATCGACTACGGCCTCCATCCGCCGACCATGTCTTTTCCTCTGATTGTCCCGGGTGCCTTGATGATCGAGCCCACAGAAACCGAAAGCCGCCGCGACCTCGACCAGTTCATCGAAGTGATGAGGACGATCGCAAGGGAAGCCGTCGAAACACCCGA